>DXDW01000123.1 GCA_019115305.1 Candidatus Anaerofilum excrementigallinarum | reverse complement strand
AACCATTTTTATTATACCTGTTTTACCCGCCAAAAACAAGCATAGTCTACAAATATCCGCCGAAAAATCGCCGGTTTTATGCACAGAAAGCAAAAACCGGGCGTCTGCCTTTCGGCAGACGCCCGGGAAAGATATTCGAAGCTTACTGTGCTCGAATTATTCCTGCCAGTCCACGGTAACCTTGGTGGTAGAGGGATGGGTGGCGGGATCGCTGTTGTCGTCCACAGTCACAGAGCCGTCCAGCAACTTGGCGTACAGCTCGTCGTACTGGGCCTGGTCAAAGGTGTTGAACTTGCTGGTTTCCATGGGCAGGGCCACGCACTCGTCGGCGGCGCCCAGCTTGGTCTCCTTGGCGGCGTAGGTGTCGGTCCACTGCCAGCCATTGTTCATGCAGTCGGTGAGGGCCAGTTCCACGGAATGGGCCAGAGCCTTGGTGGCGCTGGTGATGACCATTTCGCCGTCGGCGCTCTGGTCCACGTCCACGCCGATGATCTTGCCGCCGTTGGCGGAAGCCTCAGCAGCGCTGATGGCGGAGCTGTAAATGCCGCCGCCGCAGGAGAAGATCACCTCGGTGCCGTCGGCATACCAGCTGTCCATGCGGGCCTTGATGTCATCGTTGGCAGTGAAGCTGCCGGAGTACCAGTACTTCATGGAAACATCCACGCCCATCTCTTCGGCAGCGGCCTCGGCGCCCTGCACAAAGCCATAGCCGTAACGTACCACGGCGGGTACAGCGATGCCGCCCAGGAAGCCCAGCTTGGTGTAGCCGTCCTTCACAGTGGCGTAGCCGGCCAGATAACCGGCCTGCTCTTCCTGGTAGGTGATCAGGGCCACGTTGTCCCCCACATAGTCGGCGATGTTGTAGTCCTCGATGTTGAAGTCGGCAGCCGAGGTATCCACGCCGCCGGCGCCCAGCATATCAGTGGTGCCCACGTCCAGGGCCAGGAACTGCACATCGGGGAACTGCTCCTGCACGGTGTAGAGAGCCGGAGCAAACAGGTAACCGGCCATAACCACTACCTTGGCGCCGTCGTTTACGGCCTGGGTGATGGCATCGATGCGGTCGGCGTCGGAGTCGTCGGCGGGACGGAAGTAGTTGGCCTCGAAGCCGTTGGCCTCGGCAAAGCTGGTCACGCCTTCATAGCTGTACTGGTTGAAGGAATGGTCGTCGATGTTGCCGGTATCGGTGATAAAAGCCAGCTTGACGGCTTCGCCGGAAGTCTCGCCGGCGGCGGAAGAACCGCCGGCTGCTGCGGAGGAACCGCCGGCCTGACCGGCAGAGGAAGAACCGCCGCCGCAGGCTACCAAAGACAGCGCCATAACGCCGGCCATGGCCATCGCAATCAGTTTTTTCATTGTACACGCTCCTTTTTGCGCTTGGTTGATATGGAGAGCCGGCCAGCCGGCCGCTGCCCTCCTTCTTCTACCAAGAATTATACAGGTTGTCCGCTCTCTTTGCAACCGGGAAGTGGAATCCTGCGGGTTACAAAAAATTTACATATTTTTGTAGTTTTTGGTGCAATCGTTCTCACTGTCTGCCGAAAACCGGCGGCGGGGTCACTGCAGATTGTCCGGCCCGAAGCCCAAAGGGAGCAGCTGGTCCAGGGTCATCTCCTCGTAGTCGGTCTCGCTTTTGGCCATGATCACAATGAGCTGGGGGCCGCCGAACTCAAACAGCATCTGGCGGCAGACACCGCAGGGCGAAGTGATGAGGGTATTGCGGTGGCCCTCCATACTGCCCACAATGGCGATGGCGGCAAACTGCCGCTCCCCTTCGCTCACCGCTTTGACCAGCGCGGTGCGCTCGGCACAGCAGGTGGGGGTATAGGTGGCGCTCTCTATATTGCAGCCGGTAAACACCCGGCCCCGGCGGGTGAGCAGCGCGGCCCCCACCTTGAAGTGGGAATAGGGGGCGTAGGCGTATTCCCGGGCCACAAAAGCGGCGCGGATCAGCGCGGTGCGGTCAAATTCCATACTGTACCGCCCTCCTTTTCAGAAAAAATCAATAGTCGGCCGCCAGGGCGATCTTCATCATGTTGGTAAAGCTGGTCTGCCGCTGCTCGGGAGTGGTCTCCTCGGCGGTGACGAAGCTGTCCGAGATGGTGATAAGGCAGGCGGCGTTTTTGCCGGTGACGTTGGCGTTGTGGAACAGCGCAAAGCTCTCCATCTCCACCGCCAGGCAGCCCTTTTCGTCCCGCAGCTTCTCCCAGTAGGCGGGCTTTTCGTCGCTGGCAGCGCGGTAGAACACATCGGAGGAATGGATCACGCCCTCCAGCAGGGGGATACCCTGTTTTTCGGCGCTGGCGCGCAGTTTTTCACACAGAACAGCGCTGGGCAGCAGGATGTCGTCGGTGCAGCCGTTCTGGGTGCGGGCATAGCTGGACTCGGAATAGGCGCCGCTGGCCAGCACTACATCGTAGATCTTGGCCAGAGCGGAATAGCTGCCGGCCGAGCCGATGCGGATGATGTTGTCCACGTCGTACTGGGTGAACAACTCATAGGAATAGATGCCGATGCTGGGCATGCCCATGCCGCTGCCCATAACGCTGATGGGACGGCCCTGGTAGGTGCCGGTAAAGCCCAGCATGCCCCGGACGTCGTTGAAGCAGACGGGGTTTTCCAGGAAGGTTTCGGCGATGAATTTGGCCCGCAGGGGGTCGCCGGGCATGAGAACGGTTTTGGCGATCTGGCCTTTCTGGGCCTTGTTGTGAGGGGTGGGCATACAGTGTGTCCTCCTTGGTATAGTTTGTAAAGGATTGGAAAAAGCGGCGCAGCGGCCGCGGCGGGTCACTCCAGATACATCTGGCGCAGCTTTTCCAGGCCGGCGGCGCCGATGCCGTACTGGTCCTGGAGATAGGCCTCAAAGCTGGGATACCGCTGGTCGATGGCGTCCAGAGCCAGCTCCAGACTCTCCCGCTGCACCCCTGTGAACAGGTTCACCACGGCGTCCCGGGCGGGGGTATTGCCCATGGCAGCGGCAAATTTTTCTCCCAGCTCGGCCCGGGTGGCTGCCCGGCAGGTGTTGGTGAGCAGATAGTCCTCCATGACATCCTGGCGGGATACGCCCAGCGCCAGCAGGATCAGAGCCGCGGCCACGCCGGTACGGTCCTTGCCGGCGCTGCAGTGGAACAGCAGCGGCGTGTTGCCGGCCAGCAGCTGGCGGAACATCTCTTTATAGGCCTCGTTCTCAAAGGGCAGGGCGGCATAGCTCAGATGTACCTGCTGGAACACCTGGTTCAGCTGGTCGGCGGTCATGGTGAAAAAGGAGGCAATATCAAAATTGACCTCCTGGCCGTCGGAGCTGACCATGGCGGAGATGTCAAACTGCCGGGCGCCGGGCAGGGCCGGGTCAGGCAGAAAAGACCGCTCCTGAGAAGAACGGAAATCAAAAATGCTGCGCAGCCCCAGGCTTTCCAGCAGCGCCTTGTCGTGGGGGGTGCGAACCGCGTCGGCCAGCGCGCCGCTGCGGTAGATCTGGCCGCATTTCACCCGGCGGCCATCGGCTCCGGTATAGCCGCCCAGCTGGCGGAAGTTTTCGGTTTTTTCAAAGGGCAGCGGGGTGCCCGGCACAAAGGTATCCATGGGTATCTCCTCCTTGACAGAGAGCCGGCGGACCGGCAGAAAATAAAAAATAATGGATCAGGGTTTAATGAGACCGGTGCGGTAGGCCTCCACCAGCAGCTTCAGGTCCCGGATGCGGGCCCGGATCTCCTCGCCTTCGTCGGTGTCCTCCACCAGCAGGCGGCGGGCGGTGGTCTCAAAGACGTCCACGCTGGAGACGATGTCGCTGTTTTCCTCGATGGCCTTCTGCATGCTCTGGAAGGGCTCGTGGACCCGCAGACTCATCCCCCGGCTGTTGAACACCAAGGTATAGCCGGCGATGCCGGTCTTTTCGTGATAGGCCCGGCAGAATCCGCCGTCGATGACGATGAGCCGGCCGCCGCCCTTGATGGGCTTCTCCCCTTCCACTGCCCGCACCGGCACATGGCCGTTGATAATGTGGCTGGTGGCGGGCAGGCCGAACTCGGCCAGGATCATCCGGTCCATGCGGGTGTCGTTGATAAAGCGGTAGTAGGGATTTTTGGTCTCGCCGTAGCAGGCGGGATTGTCCACAAACAGCCGCTCAAAGGTGGTCATGCGGTCCCGGCCAAAGAGGGGCGACAGCCGCCCGCACCACAGATACCACAAAAAGTCCTGGCCGCTTTGCCGGGCAGCGCTGCCCTTAGGGGCAAAATAGCCCCGCCGGGCCCGCTCGTCGCAGTAGTCCATGAGTTCCCGGCCGGCATAGCCGTGCTTTTCAAAGGTCTCGATGGCAAAGGAGCCGCTCTCGGTGAGGGGCACCGCTCCATGGTACATGAGGTTGCCGTTTTCAATTTTGTAAACGCCGCCCTTGTCGTAGAGGAACCGGGTGTGCCTGTCCAGCCGCTCGCTTTCGGTGAAGCTGCGGCAGAGGGTTTCCAGCACCGCCTGCTCCTCGGCAGTGAGCCGCTGGGGACAGGCGGGGTCCACGGTGGGCAGGTCGCAGTCCACCATGGGCCACAGCTTGCCGTCGATCTCCACCCGGCGGCGTTCAAAATCGATGCGGCGCAGCAGGGCCCGGTCGGCCATTTCAAAGTCGGGGTTGCGGTCGATGACCTCGCACTCCAGCTTGAACATGATGATGGCGATGGCCTTGTGCATCCGGGCCACCTGGGCCAGCTGTTCCGGACGCCAGGCACCCCGGCCGAGGTCGGTTTTGGGCCAGAACCGGGATACGTCGGCGCTGCCGTAGACTTCGTCGGCAAAGGTGGCCAGGGGCCGCAGGTTGATGCCGTAGCCGTCCTCCAGCACCTCCAGGTTATTATAGGCCAAGGTGGTGTTGAGGATAGTGGCGATGCAGATGGGGCTGCCGGAGGCCGCTCCCATCCACACCACGTCGTGGTTGCCCCACTGGATGTCCACCGAGTGGTGGCCCATGAGCTCGTCCAGAATGATGTCGGGGCGGGGGCCGCGGTCGAACAGATCTCCCACGATATGCAGCTTCATCACCGCCAGCTTTTTGATCAGCTGGCAGAGAGCTTCGATAAAGGCGTCGGCCTGGCCGATCTCCACAATGGTGGAGAGGATGCTGCTGTAATACTGCTCCTTGTCGTGGTCCTCAAAATGGGCGTGGAGCAACTCGTCCAGGATATAGGCGAAATCCTTGGGCAAAGCCTTGCGCACAAATTCCCGGGTATGCTTGGAGGAGACGAACCGGCACACCTCCAGCAGCCGGGTGAGGGTGCGGACGTAAAAGGCTCCGCAGTCGGTCTGCTTTCGCAGCAAAGCCGGCAGCTTCTGCACCGGGTAGTAGATCAGGGTGGCAAATTCCGCCCGCTCGGCCGCCGGGACTTCTTCTCCCAGCACCTTGTCCACCTTTTCCCGGATAACACCCGAAGCGTTGTTGAGGATGTGGGTGAAGGCCTCGTATTCCCCGTGCAGGTCGCTCATGAAGTGCTCGGTGCCCTTGGGCAGCCGCAGCAGGGCGGTCTGGTTGATGATCTCAGCGGAAGCGGCTTCCAGCGTGGGAAAATCCCGGGCCAGCAGCCGCAGATATTTAAGGTTCTGTCGGATTTCCTGTTCAGGTGTGGCCATGGCCGTTCTCCCTTCCCCAAAGGCACAGAATCAAGAGTGTAAAATCATTATACCATACCAATGCCGAAATGTGGTATAGTATAAAGTGCAAATTCTTGTGCCTTTTCTGCAAAGGCTGACAAAGGGCGGCAGAAAGCCTGCCGCGCCGAAAGGAGAAACTTTCTGTATGCAGATACCTGCGCATTGTGAATTATGCCCCCGCCGCTGCGGCGCCGACCGCACCCGGACCCGGGGCCGCTGCCAGGGCGGCAGCCAGGTGACGGTGGCCCGGGCCGCCCTTCACCACTGGGAGGAGCCCTGTATCAGCGGCAGCCGGGGCAGCGGCACGGTGTTTTTTTCCGGCTGCAGCCTGCAGTGCTGCTACTGCCAGAACTGGCACATCAGCAGCCAGGGCTTCGGCCGGCCGGTGAGCATCCGGCAGCTGGCGGATATTTTTCTCGATCTCCAGCGCCAGGGCGCCCACAACATCAACCTGGTCACCCCGGGACACTGGGCCCCCTGGGTGGTGGAAGCCCTGGACCAGGCCCGGGACCGGGGACTGACCTTGTCCATCGTCTGCAACACCAGCAGCTACGAAACGGTGGAGACGGTGGAGCTGCTGGCCCGGCATGTCACCGTATGGCTGGCGGACATCAAATATATTTCCAGCCGGCTTTCGGGGGAATATTCCGCCGCGCCGGACTATTTTGAGGTGGCCGAAAAGGCCATCGGCCGGATGCTGCAGCTGGCGGGGTCTCCTGTTTTCGGACCCGACGGCATTCTGCAGCGGGGTGTGATCCTGCGGCATCTGGCCCTGCCCGGGGCGCTGGCCGACAGCAAAGCGGTGCTGGAATGGATGGCGGCGCTGCCGGCGGGCAGCTTTATCCCCAGCCTCATGAGCCAGTACACCCCCTTCTACAAAGCCGCGGAGCACAAGGCCCTGGGGCGGCGGATCTCCAGCTGGGAATACCGCCAGGTGGTGAACACTGCGGTGGACCTGGGGCTGTGCCAGGGGTACATGCAGGAAAAAAGCAGCGCAAAAGAAGAATACACCCCCGCCTTTGACCTGACGGGGGTGCCGGAAAGCTATTGCGAGTAGGGCGAAACCATCACCAGTAGAGCCACTGGAGGGAATACAGCAAGCTTGAAATACCCGCCACCACCATGAGCAGCAGCAAAGCCACGGCCAGATTCACCACCAGCATGGCCCGGGCCATAGTGCGGCGGTTTTCCTGGTCGGGACCGCCGGTAAAGGCGGCGATGGCCAGCACCACAGTGCCCAGCAGGGGCACCAGACCGCAGAGAGCCAGCACCAGCGCCTCGGAAAAGCGAAGCCGCTGGCCCTGGGCGGGGTCGGGCCGGGCGGGACCGCCGGCATACAGCGGCTGGGAAACCGGGGCAGGCTGCTCCAGAGGCTCGTATTCCGGCTGGGCCGGCTGCTGAGGCTGCGGATGGTTCGCGGCGCCGGACTGTCCCTCGCTGAACAGCTGGTCGGGGTGATCCACAGCCGGCTGGACCGGCCGCCGGACGCGATAGAGCTCCGGCTGGCTGCCGTCCTCCCAGTTGACCTTACGGCCGCAGCAGGGGCAGCAGGGAGCCGGCGCCTGGATGACAGTGCCGCAGGATGCACAGAAAATCCGTTCCATACAATAGGTTCTCCTTTTGGAAAATGATCTGCCGGGCCGCCCCAAAACACAGAGAGCGAAACAGGCCGGCAGGGTGAGCAAATTTTGAAAAGAGCCGCAAAGCGGCTTCTGTACCAATCTGGTTGCCCCGCAAGGAGCGAGAAAGGCATATGAAAAAAGAAGTATGCAAGCCGCTTTGCGGCCATTATACCACGGACGGGACCGCATCGCAAATATTTTGCCGCGATGCCGGCCAAATTGCAGCCGGGCTGCCCTGTACAGCCCGGCCCGGGAGGAATCAGCTATGAATCATTTGTATCTCTCCGGCGCGAAAAGCGCCAAGGAATATCTGCTGTCTTTCTGCAAATGGAGCGCCATTGCTCTGGTTTCCGGCGGCCTGTGCGGACTGGCCGGCGTGGCCTTTCATTATGCGGTGGACTGGGCCACCGAACTGCGGCTGGGGTACCCCTGGCTGCTGTTCTGCCTGCCGGCGGCGGGTCTTCTCATCGTCTGGCTCTACCAAAAGGCCGGCATGGGCGCCGACAAGGGCACCAACATGATTCTGGACAGCGTCCACCAGGGGGAAAAGCCCCCGCTGCGGCTGGCGGTGCTGATTTTTGTTTCCACCGCTCTCACCCACCTGTGCGGCGGTTCCTCCGGCCGTGAGGGCGCGGCGCTGCAGATCGGCGGCAGTCTGGGCAACGCTTTGGCCAGTCGGCTGCGCCTTTCGGAAAAAGGCCATACCATGCTGATCATGTGCGGCATGAGCGGGCTGTTCAGCGCCCTGTTCGGCACTCCCCTCACCGCCACCATCTTCAGCATCGAGGTGATCAGTGTGGGCATCCTCCACTACTCCGCCCTGCTGCCCTGCCTGCTCAGCGCCCTGGTGGCCTACGAGATCTCCGTGGCTCTGGGGGTGATCCCCACCGCCTTTCCCCTGCTGGGACTGCCGGAGCACAATCTGCTCAATATGGCCCGGGTGGCGGGCCTGGCCCTGATCTGCGCCCTGGTGAGCATTCTGTTCTGCGTCTGCATGCACCAGGCCGGGCACTGGTACAAGCGGCTGCTGAAAAATCCCTACCTGCGGGTGGCGGTAGGCGCGGTGCTGGTGATCGGTCTGACCTTGCTCTGCGGCACCCGGGACTACAACGGCGCCGGCATGGACGTAGTGGCCCGGGCTCTGGCCGGACAGAGCCGTCCCGAAGCCTTTTTGCTGAAGATCCTCTTTACCGCCCTTACTTTGGGGGCCGGGTTCAAGGGCGGCGAGATCGTGCCCTCCTTCTTCATCGGGGCCACTTTGGGCTGTGCTGTGGGCCCGCTGCTGGGGCTGGACCCCGCTTTTGCCGCCGCCATCGGCCTGGTGGCTGTTTTCTGCGGCGTGGTCAACTGCCCCATGGCCAGCCTGGTGCTGAGCATGGAGCTGTTCGGCGGCTCGGGCATGCTGCTGTTTGCCCTGGCCTGTGCCGTAAGCTACCTGATGAGCGGCCCCTTCAGCCTGTATTCCAGCCAGAAGCTGGTCTATTCCAAGCTGGAACCCACCTTTGTAAACAGCAAAACCCTGTAAAGCGACATCGCTTCACAGGGTATCGCGAGCCGGGGCATACCCGGCATATATCCGCTCTATCACACAGCCCTGGTCCGGCAGCCGTCGGGCCGGGGCTGTTTTGTTGGCATCAAGAACCACGCCGATAAACCGTATTTCTCAGTTTTCTTCCCGGCGGCGATACGCGGCCAGTTCGGCCTCCAGCAGACCGGCGGCATAGGCCACCAGCTCGGGACAGGGGCGCTTTTTGTAGTATTCCGGGGTGCGGGCCTCGGCCTGGGGGCTGTCCTCCACCTTTTCCAGCCCCAGCAATTCCTTGCAGATGATGCTGCCCTGGTCGGCCTGGAACTGCTTGACCAGCCGCTGGATCATGGCATAAGTATCGGTTTTTTTCTGGGTGGCTTTGGGGTCGGAATAGCCCCGGGCCAGACCGGCGGCCATGCACATGCCGCTGCAGGTACCGCAGACGCTGCGCATCCGGCCCAGCCCCGCGCCCATGCCGCTGGCCAGCCGCATGGCAGTTTCCTGGTCCAGCCCCATTTCCGGGGCAAAGGCGCCGAACACCGACTGGCAGCAGTTGTAGCCCTGGTAAAACAGAGCTTTGGCCTGTTCCGCCTTGGTCATGTTCCCCTCTCCTTTCAGCGGCCCAGCAGCCGGCCCAGCAGCACCTTCATGCCGCCGTAGCCGTGGGCAGGATCGGATTTTTTCTCGTCTTCCAGCAGCCAGCGGGCGGAGGACTGGTCAAAGGTGAGCGCCTGGCGGTCGGCGGCGGCGATGGCCATGGGCAGCTCGCTCTCCTTTACCGCAGCATCCAGCGGCCGCTTCCAGGCAATGGTCCCATCCGGCTCCACCCGGTCGGCCCAGGCGGCAAACACCAGCCCGGCCGCCTCGCCCCAGCAAAACCGCTCAAACAGCAGCCGGCCGTCGTAAAACAAAGTGACACGGTCCCGGAACTTGGTATTGCCTTCCTTTTCGTAGCAAAGGGCGGCAAGGCCCCGGGGAACAAAAGTTTTTTCTGCGATTTGTTGCACCGACACGTTGGATTCCTCTTTTCCTGTGGGAATGGCCGCCTTTTCACTGGGCGGCTTTTGTTTTTCATCATAGCATATTCCGCCCAAAAAGGAAACCGCCTTTTGACAAAAAGCGCCGCCTTCCCTGCACTGGCAGAGAGGGCGGCGCCTGGGGCCTGTCTTTTCAGCCCTGGATGGCCTGGAGCAGTTCCTCCATGGATTTTCCGCTTTCCCGGATGGCCTTCATCAGCATCTGCTGCTCTTCCTTCTGGCGCTTGCCGGCCTGGGCTTTCTGCTCTTTGAGCTGCTCTTTATAGGCCAGTTTGCGCTCCAGACGGGCCTGGCGCAGCTCCTGTTCCAAGCGCAGCACCTTTTCGTTGGCCCGGGCGGCCTTGCCGGTGTACTCCACCGGCTGTTTCACTCCACGGGGCATTCCCGCACACCTCCTCCCTGTGGTCTGTTGGGGACAGGATACCACATTCGGCGCGCGGAATCGGTCGCATCGGGGCAAATCGATCAGCCCAGGATCTCCCCGGTGGTGGAGAGGGTGACCACCTGCCAGGGAATGAACCGGCCGCTGTTTTTCAGGGCGGTCTCGGCGGCCCGCTGGATACCGCCGCAGCAGGGCACCTCCATGCGCACCACCGTCAGACTGCGGATGTTGTTGCCGGCGATGATCTGGGTGAGCTTTTCGGTGTAGTCCCCGGCGTCCAGCTTGGGGCAGCCGATGAGGGTGACCCGGCCCCGGATGAAGTCGGTGTGGAAATTGGCATAGGCATAGGCGGTGCAGTCGGCGGCGATGAGCAGGTCCGCGCCGTCGAAATAGGGGGCATTCACCGGAGCCAGCTTGATCTGCACCGGCCACTGGCGCAGCTGGGAAATGCTCTGCACCGAAGCAGCCGGGGCGGCCTTGGGCTGCAGCCGGCGGGACTGGCTGCCGGGGCAGCCGCAGGGCGTCGACTCGGCGGCCTGGGCCCGCAGCCGGGCCTGGTTTTCCAGAACAGCCTGGTGGTCGTAGGCAGCGGCCTCCCGCTCCACAAAGGTGATGGCCCCGGTGGGACAGGCGGGCAGGCAATCCCCCAGGCCGTCGCAGTAGTCCTCCCGCAGCAGAGTGGCCTTTCCGTCCACCATGCCGATGGCGTTTTCGTGGCAGGCAGCGGCACACAGGCCGCAGCCGTTGCATTTTTCCTGGTCGATGTGAATGATCTTGCGCAGCATTGGTATCTCCTTTTTTCGGCCTGCGGCCGGTTTGTATTGATTTTCTGTTGCCAGTATACTAGGATATAGACAGATTGTATGTTGTTTGCACAACATTTTTTCAAAAACGGGGTGGAATGAAATGGATACAAAGCTGCTGGAAGGCTGTCCCCTTTTTGCCGGGTGCAGCCGGGAGGAAATACGCCGGATGCTGGGCTGTCTGGGAGCATCGGAACAGCAATTTAATGCCGGGCAGATGCTGCTTGCCGCCGGAAGCCCGGTGGAGCGGATGGGGCTGGTGCTGGAGGGCGGAGTGCACATCCAGATCAGCGATGTATGGGGGAATGTGTCGATTCTGGACCGGGCGGGGCCGGGACAAATGTTTGCCGAGACCTACGCCTGTCTGCCGGGGCAGCGGCTGATGGTGGATGTGGTGGCCGCCCAGCCCACCCGAACCCTGTTTTTGCAGGCCGGGGGATTGCTGTCCCCCTGCCGGGAAAGCTGCGGCTGCCACCACCGGCTCATCGCCAATCTGCTCACCGTTTCGGCCCAGAAAAACCTGGCCCTTTCCCGGCGCATCTTCCACACCGCCCCCAAAACCATCCGGGGGCGGCTGCTCTCCTATCTCTCCTACCAGGCCCGGCAGGCCGGCAGCCGGGAATTTGCTATTCCCTTCGACCGCCAGCAGCTGGCCGATTACCTGGGAGTGGAGCGCAGCGCCCTTTCGGCCGAACTGGGCAAAATGCAGCGGGAGGGCCTTTTGCAGACAAAAAAGAACCATTTTTCCCTGTTTGCCCCCATGAGCGAATAGAAAAAATCCAGGCAGTCCCCCAAAAAGGGATCGCCTGGATTTTTTGATGCAGCGACAAAAATCAGAAAAAGCTCACCTGGCTGGTGGCGGGCAGATCGCCCAGCGCCCCCACCGAGGCCAAAGCGTCCATCACGGCGCTGGAAACGCCGCTGGTGGCCTGGAGGTCCTCCATGGAGATGTACTCCTGCCCCTGGATGGTGGCCTGTTCCAGAGCCATGGCCGCCGCCTCACCCACGCCCTTGAGGGCGGTGAAGGGCAGACGGACCTTGCCGTCCTCCACCAGGTATTTGCTGGCCCGGCTCTTGCCCAGCTCAATGGGCAAAAACTCGTAGCCCCGGGCCAGCATCTCGTTGACCAGCTGGAGGGAGACCAGAAGATCTTCGTCCTTGGCCTTCTTTTCTTCCCGCAGCCGGGCGGCCACCTGCTTGAGGTGCAGCATAGCCACCTTGCGGCCGCCCACGGCGGCCTCGTAGTCGATGTCCTCGCCCCGCACCGTGAAATAGGTGGCGTAGAAGGCCTGGGGATGGTAGACCTTAAACCACATCAGCCGAATAGCGGCGATGAGGTAGGCCACTGCGTGGGCCTTGGGGAACATATACTTGATCTTGCGGCAGCTGTCCAGATACCAGTCGGGCACACCGCAGGCCTTCATCTTTTCCTCGGCGCCCTCGGGGAAGCCTCCCTTGGCCACCTTGCCCTTACGGGTGAGCTCCATGATGTTGAAGGCCAGTTTGGGTTCCAGCCCTTTGTGGAGCAGATAGGTCATGATGCTGTCGCGGCAGCCGATCACGTCGGAAATGGTGCAGACCCCGTTGCGGATCAGGTCCTGGGCGTTGCCGTTCCATACGTCGGTGCCGTGGGACAGACCCGAGATCTGGGTCAGGTCGGAAAAGCTCTGGGGCTGGGCCTCAATGAGCATCTGCCGCACGAAGTTGGTGCCCAGTTCCGGGATGCCGAAAGTGCCGGTAAGGCTGTCGATGTCCTCGGGGGTGACGCCCAGAGCCTTGGGGGTGACCAGCAGACTGATCACGTCCTTGTCGTTCATGGGCACCTGGTCCATGGGGATGCCGGTGAACTCCTCCAGATACTTGTACATGGTGGGCACATCGTGGCCCAGCTCGTCCAGCTTGAGCAAAGTATCATGGAGGTATTTGAATTCAAAGTGGGTGGTGAGAACGCCCTTGTCCTTATCGTCGGCGGGGTGCTGGATGGGACAGAAATCGTAGATCTCGTGGGTGGAGGGCACAACCACCATGCCGCCGGGATGCTGGCCGGTGGTGCGCTTGACCCCCACACAGCCCAATACCAGCCGGCTCATTTCGGCCCGGGGCACCGCTTTGCCCCGCTCCTCCATGTACTTTTTCACATAACCGAAGGCGGTTTTGTCCTGCAGACCCGAAACGGTGCCCGCTTTGAACACGAACTCCTTGCCGAACAGCTCCTCGGTGTACCGGTGGACCGAACTCTGGTACTCGCCCGAGAAGTTCAGGTCGATATCCGGCTCCTTGTCGCCGTCGAAGCCCAGGAAGGTCTCGAAGGGGATGTCGTGGCCGTCCACCTTCAGCTTTTCGCCGCAGATGGGGCACTGGCGGTCGGGCAGGTCGAATCCGTCCCCCACCGAGCCGTCGGTGTAGAACTCGCTCCATTTGCATTTGGGGCAGATGTAGTGGGGCTGCAGGCTGTTTACCTCGGAGATACCCGAGAAATGGGCCACAGCCGAAGAACCTACCGATCCACGGCTGCCCACCTGGTAGCCGTGCTGGTTGGAGTAGGCCACCAGCTTGACCGCGATGACATACAGCACCGCAAAACCGTGGCCGCAGATGGAGTCCAGCTCCCGCTGCAGCCGCTGGCGGATGGAGGTGGGAAGCGGATAGCCGTAGTGCCGGCGGGCGGTCTCCCAGGTAGCCGACCGCAGCTGCTCCTCGGCGCCCTCGATGGAGGGCGGGAAGGTGCCCTTGGGGATAGCCCGCAGGTTGCTGTCGATCATGTCGGCGATGCGGTTGGGGTTGGTGATGACCACCTCTTTGGCCTTTTCCGGGGGCAGATAGCTGAACTGGGCCAGCATGTCCTCGGTGGTGCGGAAAAACAGGGGCGGCTGGTTGTCGGCGTCCTCGTAGCCGTTGCCCGCCTGGAGCACCATCCGGTAGACCGCGTCCTCCGGCTCCAGGAAGTGCACGTCGCCGGTGGCCACCACCGGTTTGTGGAGATCTTCTCCCAGCTGGACGATGGTGCGGTTGAACTGCTGGATCTTCTCCATGGAGTCCACCTGCCCCTTGCGGAGCATATACTCGTTGTTGCCCAGGGGCTGGATCTCGAGAAAATCGTAAAAAGAAGCGATGGAGCGCAGTTCTTCCATGCTCTGGCCTTCCACCACAGCCCTGTAAAGCTCGCCCGCTTCACAGGCGCTGCCCACCAGCAGACCCCGGCGATGCTTCATCAGCAGGCTGCGGGGCACCCGGGGCTTTTTGAAGAAGTAGTTCACATGGGCGGCGCTGACGATCTTGTAGAGGTTTTTCAGGCCCTCCTGGTTGCGCACCAGCAAAATCATATGGAACAGCTTTTTACTCAGCTCCCGGCTGCCTGCCAGGCCGGTGTTGATATCGCCGGCGTTCTGGATGCCTTTTTCCTTGAGGTCCGCCAGCATCTGGCACCAGATCCGGGCCAGGGCAATGGCGTCCTCGTCGGCCCGGTGGTGATCGAAGTTTTCCAGACCCAGGTATTTGTTGATGACGTCCAGCTTATAGCTGCGCAGCCCGGGATAGAGGGACTGGGCCAAGGGCAGCGTGTCGATGGCGGGATTGGAAAAATCCAGCTGGGCCCGGCGGGCTGCCTGGCGCAGCATCCGCATATCAAAGCTGTGGGCGTTGTGGGCCACCAGCGGCCGGCCGCCGCACCAGGCCAGGAAATCCCCCACCGCTTTGTCGGGATCGGGGGCATCCCGAACCATCTCGTTGGTGATGCCGGTGAGCTTGGTGACCGGGGCCGGGATGGGAATGCCGGGATTGACCAGCGTGCCGAAGGTGTCGTCGGTGATCTTTCCGTCCTTCACCAGCACGCCGCCGATTTGGGTGATCCGGTCGTCGTTGAAGGACAGGCCGGTGGTTTCCAGGTCAAAGACCACAAACTCCCCGTCCAAAGGCTCGGTGGGATCTCCCCGGGTAACCGGCACCATATCGTCCACAAAATAGGCCTCCACGCCATAGATCAGCTTGAAGTCGGGGTTGCTTTTGCGGATGGCGTCGGCAGCCAAAGTGGCCTCGGGGAAGCCCTGCACCACGCCGTGGTCGGTGATGGCCACGGCACGGTGGCCCATCCGGGCGGCCATGCGAACCGCCTCGCCGGGGTCGCAGAAGCCGTCCATACTGGACAGCTTGGTGTGCAGGTGCAGTTCCACCCGCTTTTCGGGGGCGTTGTCCTGGCGCTGTTTGCGCTCCACCACCAACACGTCGTAGGGATGCAGCACATACTCCTTCTGGTAGTCGTCGTACCGCCAGTCGCCCCGGATGATGAGGGTGGAACCGTTGGACAGTCCCTCCCATTTGGCGCCGTCCCCTTCTTCCCGCTCCAGGTATTTGACCACGATGGAACTGGTGTAGTCGGTGATGGAGATCAGATAGCTTTTGCGGTAGTTGCCCTTGATCTCCTGGGCAAATACATCGCCCCACACCACCATCTTGCCGCTGTTGGTCTCGGTGAGGTCCCGCAGGGGGGTGAGGGCGTCGGGGCGGAACATCTTGCCGTGGAACACCTTCACCGGCTTGTCGGTGAGGTCCAGTCCCGGCACCTTGAAGGTCTCGGCGGGCTTTTCCGGCCGCCGCAGCTGGGGCATCCGGGCCTCCCGGCGGGCTTCCATCCGCTTTTCCAGCTCCTCAGCGGTGAGGGCTTCGCCGCAGCGCAATTCCACCCGCCAGCCGCCGCCGCAGTACTGATGCAGCCGATCGGCCAGCAGCTGGTCAAAGTGGATGCTTTCCAGAATGGCCAGTCCGTTTTTCACCTGCAGACAAATACGGCTGCCCCGCAGTTCCATGGCGCAGTTGTCCAGAAAGCCGTTCACCGGCACCCCTTCGCTGCGCAGCTCGTCGATGGCGTCCCGCACCGCCTGTTCATCCAGGGCTTCGGCGGGAAAATAGTTTTCGCTCTGCACCCGGTCGCGGTCGGGAAAATACCCCTTCAGATGCAGACACAGCTGCTGACGGGCCTTGCGGGGGACAGGCCGGCCGCTGCGCAGCACCAAAGTGATGCGGCTCTGGCGGCGGTCGTCCACCACCCGCTCCACCAGAACGCCGCCAAACAGCTGCACAAAGGCGGGGTCCTCGCAGAACTGGGGGAAAAGTTCGGTTAGCAATCGTGGCACGGGCTGTCTTCCTTTCTCTCTGGCTCCCCTTCCCACCGGAACCGGGGCAGTTTGCAAAGCCCGCCCAAGGCCGGTGCCCTCTAAAAGGGCCGCCTTGTGCGGGCAAAAAAATGCAGGGTACTATCGCGAAAAATGCGGGCAGCATCCGCCGCGCGGCCCATGGGGCGCAGACGGCGCGGCGCTGTCTGCAATACAAATCACAGCCGAAGGGGCGAAGGCCCTTACAGCTTGTACACTTCCTCCACCAGCTGGCTTACGATGTCGCCCCGGAGCATACGGATCTTCTCGCCCCGGATGAACAGCAGCGCCTCGTCCTTGCCGCCGGCGATGCCGATGTCGGCCTCCCGGGCTTCGCCGGGTCCGTTTACGATGCAGCCCATGACGGCCACCTTCACCGGCTTTTTGTAGCCCTTGAGACGGCGCTCCACCTCGTTGGCGATCTCGGCCACCTGGATCTTGGTGCGGCCGCAGGTGGGACAGCTGATGATCTCGGGGCCGCTCACCGCATGGCCCGCCGCCCGCAGGATATCAAAGCCGGCCTCCACCTCCCGCTCGGGATCGTCGGTGAGGGAGACCCGCAAAGTATCGCCGATGCCTTCCAGCAGCAGACCGCCGATGCCCATGCCCGATTTGATCAGGCCCATGCGGTAGGTGCCGGCCTCGGTGACGCCCACATGCAGCGGATAGTCGCAGCGGCTGCTCAGCAGCCGGTAGGCGTCCATCATCACCGGCACATTGCTGGATTTGATGGAGATGACGATGTCGTTGAAATCGTGTTTTTCCAGCAGCCGCACATGGTAGAGGGCGCTTTCCACCAAAGCCTCGGGCACCGGGGCGCCGTATTTGGCCAGAATCTCCTTTTCCAGGCTGCCGGCGTTGACGCCGATGCGGATGGGCACATTTTGGGCCTTGCAGGCCCGCACCACCTGGGCCACCCGGTCGTCGTTGCCGATGTTGCCGGGGTTGATGCGCACCTTGTCGATGCCGGCGGCCACGCATTCCAGCGCGATGCGGTAATCAAAATGGATGTCGGCCACCAGAGGGATATCCACCTCTTTTTTGATGGCCTCCACCAGCCGCACATCCTGCATGGTGGGCACGCTGAAGCGCAGGATCTGGCATCCGGCCTTGGCCATGCGCACTGCCTGGTCCACGTTTGCCTGCACATCCTCCGCCGGGGCGTTGAGCATGGTCTGCACGGCCACGGGGTTGTGGCCGCCCAGAGTGATGCCGCCCACCCGGACTTCCCGTTTGATCTGGCGCATAGTTGTATCCTTTCTGCGGCGCTCGCCGCCTGCGGGTCCGGCGGGATCAGCCCACCAGACGAAGTACATCGTTGAAAGCCACAAACACCATCAGCGCCATAAGCAGAGCAAAGCCCGCCAGGTTGATGGCGCTTTCGTACCGGGTCGGCAGCGGCCGGCGGCGGATCTTTTCCACCACCAGCAGCACCAGCTTGCCGCCGTCCAGGGCCGGCAGGGGCAGCAGGTTGAAGATGCCCAGGTTGATGGTGATGAGGGCCATGATGCTCAGAACCGAGTCCAGCCCGATGGACACCGCCTGGCTGATGGCCTGGACGATGCCGATGGGTCCCGACAGCTGGGTGACCTCCACCCGGCCGGTGATCAAATCCACCAGGGACCGCCAGATAAGCCGGGCATAGGAGATGGTCCAGTTGCCGGCCTCGGCCAGCACATTGGGCACCGTTTTTTCCATAGGCAGCACCGTAAAGTCGATCATATACTGGCCTTCCTGCTCCCCGGTGAGGGCGGTGGCAAAGGTGACGTTTTGCAGTTCCACCTTTTGTCCGTCGCGCAGCACCGTGAAATCGGCTACAGCCTCCTCGCTGCGGGCGGCCTCATACACCACGTCGTTGGCGACGAAGCAGTGCCGTCCGTTGATGGCCAGAATGGTATCCCCCACCTGCAGGCCGGTCTGGCGGGACATCTCGTCTCCCCGGAATCCGCTGATGGTCTTGCTGGTGATGCTGTCCTGCATGGACACCAGGGCCACCAGAACCGCAAAGCCCAGGATCATGTTCATGGCGGCGCCTGCCGCGATGACTACCATCCGGCGCCAGATGGGCGCCTGCTGGAAGGAGATGCCCCGGGGCGCGTCTTCGGGGATGTCGGGATAGAGTGTCTCCTCATCGCCCTCTTCCTCGCCGTCCTCCCCTTCCATGGCCACAAAGCCGCCGATGGGCAAAAGCCGCAGGGAATACCGGGTACTGCCCCGGACAAAGCTGAACAGCCGCGGCCCCATGCCCAGGGCAAACTCGTTGACCTGGATGCCGGCCAGCTTGGCTGTGACAAAATGTCCCAGCTCGTGGAGGAAGATGACGGCGCCGAACACCAGCACCGAAGCGATGAGAGTATACAAAACGGTCATGTCGGAACCTGCCTTTATCTCTAGAACTTGCTCTGCGGCTTACAGATGCTCCCGCACATAGGCACGGGCCATGCGGTCGCACTCGTAAACATCCTGCAGGGTATAGCTTTGGCCGAAATCCTGGCTGTCAACCACACCTTCCACCAGCCGGCCAATGTCCAAAAAGCCGATCTGGTCCTGCAAAAACAGCTTGACGGCCTCCTCGTTGGCGCCGTTGGCGGCGCAGGGGGCCAGACCGCCCTTGGAGATGGCCTTTTTGCAGGCCGCCAGGCAGCGGAAGGTCTCCTCGTCGGCCACATCGAAGGTGATCTGGCGCAGAGTGGTGAAGTCCAGCTCGGGGGCGGGGCCGGGGCACCGCTGGGGCCAGGTGAGGGCGTACTGGATGGGGATGCGCATATCCGGCACACCCAGCTGGGCCAGGATGGATTTATCCGAGAACTGGACCATGGAATGGATGATGCTCTGGCGCTGCACCACGATCTGCACCTTTTCAGGGGGCAGATCGAAGAGCCAGACCGCCTCGATGAGCTCCAGGCCCTTGTTCATCAGTGTAGCGGAGTCGATGGTGATTTTGGCGCCCATATCCCAGTTGGGATGCTTGAGGGCGTCAGCCTTGGTCATGCCGGCCAGCTCAGGGGCTTTTTTGCCGAAGAAAGGGCCCCCGGAGGCGGTGAGCAGCACCTTTTCCAGGGATTTGGCCGAATGGGCGTCCTGCAGGCACTGGAAGATGGCCGAGTGCTCGCTGTCCACCGGCAGCAGATGCACCCCGTGCTGCTTTACAGCGTCGGTGACCAGCCGTCCGCCGGTGACCAGACTTTCCTTGTTGGCCAGGGCCACGTCGTGGCCGCTCTCGATGGCGGCCAAGGTGGCGCCCAGACCGGCGATGCCCACCACGGCGTTGAGCACAATGCCGGCGGCGGGGTCGCTGGCCAGTTCCAGCAGGCCCTCGCTGCCCCGCAGCAGCCGGGGCGGCTGGGACAGACCGGCCAGCAGGCTTTCCATCCGGTCGGCACAAGCTGGGTCGGTGACTACCACCACCTGGGGCGCAAACTCCCGGATCTGCTCCATGAGCTTCTCAATGCGGGTATGGGCGGCCAGGCCGTACACGGCATAGCCCTGGGCCCGGATCACGTCCAGGCTCTGGGTACCGATGGAGCCGGTGCTGCCCAGCAGGGTAACTGTCTTTTGCATGCTAGCTGCCTCCTGTTTTTCGCAAAGGCCGGCCTTACAACCCAAAGGCGATCTCCACGCCCACCGTCACAAAGGGGGCGATAAAGAGCAGGCTGTCGAACCGGTCGAGGATTCCCCCGTGGCCGGGGAAAATATAGCCGTAATCCTTGATACCGCACTGCCGCTTGACCGCCGAGGCGAACAGATCCCCCAGCATGCCCAGCACCGAAGCCACCGCCCCCAGCAGGCAGATGGTCAGGTAATGCTGCAGCGTCAGACCGTGGATGACCTGACCCTGGCTGATCACACCGTAGATGGCGGTGATGATGGCGCCCAGCGCCACGCTGCCCACCACGGCGCCCACAGCGCCCTCCACCGTTTTGTTGGGGCTGACCGCCGGGGCCAGCTTATGCTTGCCGAAAGCCCGGCCGGTGAGATAGGCGGCGGAATCCCCGCCCCAGGCAAAGCCCAAAATGAGGAAGATGATATACAGCGCATCACTGCCGTATTTTTCCACCGGCAGCAGGTATTTCAGTTCCACCAGAGAATAGAAGCACAGCAGCAGCATGGCCCCGAAGGTGAGCATTCCTGCCACCTTTTTGAAATCCAGGGTCCGGCTGTTTCGGATGACGCAGCAGGCCACAAAGACCAGCAGCAGCACCGTCAGCGGCTGGGTAATGAATCCCACCGCCGGCAGGCCGGAAAACATCATCACAGCAGTATAGACCGCCATGCCTCCGAATATGGCCAGACCGCCCTGTTCCGGCTTCATAGCCATATAGATTTCGTGCAGGCCGATCACCGCCAGAATGGCGACGACTGTCTCAAATACCAGGGTATGAAAAAACATCATGACCACTGCCAGCAGGGCAAGGCCCACGACAGAGGTAATCAAACGGGTTTTCAAAATCGTGTATCCTCCTCAGCCGGGATTTTTCCGGCACTTAATAAGGGCGGACCGCCCGTTATACTCCGCCAAACCGACGGCTGCGGCGGTGGAATTCTGCGATGGCCGCGTCCAGATCGGCCCGGGTGAAATCGGGCCAGAGTTTATCCATTTCGATCAGCTCGGAGTAGGCCGCCTGCCACAGCATAAAGTTGGAAAGGCGCTTTTCTCCGCTGGGACGCAGGATAAAGTCCGGGTCCTTCTGGCCGGCGGAGTACATGGCCCCTGCCATGGCCTCCACAGTGATCTCCTCGGGGGATATCTGGCCATCCTTGACCTTTTGGGCCAAGGTGCGGGCGGCGTGGGCGATTTCGTCCCGGCCGCCGTAGTTCATGCAGATATTCAAAGTCATGCCGGTTTTCACGGCGCTGCGGGTCTCCAGATCGTCCATGCGCACCTGGTATTCCTTTGGCAGCCGCGCCCGGTCGCCCAAAAATTTCAGGCGGATATTGTCCTTTTCATAATCCAGGGCTTTTATAAGGTATTCGCCGAACAGCCGCATAATACCGCTGATCTCCTCGGCGGGCCGAATCCAGTTTTCGGTGGAAAAGGCATAGAAATATACGCTGGACACCCCCAGCTCATTGCAGTAGAGGCTGATGTCGTGGAAGACCTGGGCCCCCTTGGTGTGGCCGGCAGTGCGGGGAAGCCCCCGCTGCTTGGCCCAGCGGCCGTTGCCGTCCATGATGATGCCGATGCTGAGGCCCTCGGCGGCCGGCTTTTCTTGTGCCATAGGGCACCTCCTTTTTCAGAGCTTTGTCCCCTGCCCGGGGCAGGAACGGAAAAGGCGGTATCAAAACTGTGCCGCGCATCCCAGCAGGCGCGCGGCACACAATGCAGCGGCGGCCCTTGCCGCCCGCTGCCCGATTGCGAACATCAGATCTCCATGATCTCCTTGTTTTTGGCCTCACAGAGCTTGTCGATCTCCTTGCCGAAGCGATCGGTGAGCTTCTGGATCTCGGTCTCCAGCTCCTTCTGGTCGTCCTCGGTGATCTCGCTGGCCTTCTTCATGGCCTTGAACTTGTCGATGGCATCCCGGCGGATGTTGCGGGTGGCCACCTTGCTCTCCTCGCCCAGCTTGGCCACGTCCTTGGTGAGCTGGCGGCGGCGCTCCTCGGTGGGAGCGGGGAACACCAGGCGCATCACGCGGCCGTCGTTGGTGGGGTTGATGCCCAGATCGCTTTCCAGAATAGCCTTCTCAATGCCGCGCATCACCGAGGTGTCCCAGGGGGTGATGGTCAGGATGCGGGCCTCGGCCACAGCGATGGCGGCCAGCTGGTTGATGGGGGTGGGGCTGCCGTAGTAGTCCACCGTGATCTTATCCAGCACGGAGGGGTTGGCCCGGCCGGCGCGGATGCTGCCAAGTTCCTTCGTGAGATGGTTGATCACACCTGTCATCTTGTCCTCGTAGGGCTTGGTGTAGCTGCTCATAGAATGCATTCCTCTTTTCTCGTGATATTTCTTTCATCGGTTCCGGGGCAGACGCCGCCCCGTCCGTTTATCCTTCGGTGACCAAAGTGCCCACCATCTCGCCGGCCACAGCCCGGGCGATGTTGTCGGGGTCGCTGATGTCGAACACCAGAATGGGCAGGCTGTTGTCCCGGCAGAGGGTGGCGGCGGTGGAATCCATCACCGACAGCTGATCGTTGAGGACCTTGGTGAAGGTGAGGGTGTCGTATTTCACCGCGTCGGGATACTTCTTGGGGTCCTTGTCGTAAACGCCGTCCACCATGGTGGCCTTGAAGACGATATCGGCGTTGATCTCGGCAGCGCGCAGGGCCGAGGCGGAATCGGTGGAGAAGAAGGGGTTGCCGGTGCCGCAGGCCATGATGACCACCCGGCCCTTTTCCAGATGACGGATAGCCCGGTTGCGGATATAGGGCTCGGCCACCTGCTGCATGGTGAGGGCGGTCTGCACCCGCACCTCCAGGCCCAGCTGCTCCAGAGCGTCGGCCACTGCCAAAGAGTTCATCACCGTGGCCAGCATACCGATCTGGTCAGCCCGGGTGCGCTCCATATCGCCGCTGGAACGGCCGCGCCAGAAGTTGCCGCCGCCCACAACGATGCCGATTTCGGCGCCCATATCGTGGGCCTTTTTGATACCTTTGCAGATGCTCTGGATGGTGGCAACGTCTAGGCCGAAGCCCTTATCCCCTGCCAGCGCTTCGCCGCTGAGTTTGAGTAAAATGCGTTTATATTTTGCTTGCACGAATTAACACCGCCTGCTCATAGTATTTCTATTTTCCCCTATTTTACAATACTTCCGCGCCAAAGTAAAGACAAAAAACGCCATCCGCCTTCCGGGAGCCCGGGCAGGAAAAGCCGCGGCATCGCCAAACGCAAAGAGCGGCCCGGCTTTTTGCCAAGCCGGACCGCTCTGATATGCACTATAATAATAAAGGAAAACAAGCCCTTATCCCTGGACCAGGACCGAAAACTCGGCCCGCATCCGCTTTTGGCGGTACTGCTCCTGCATGGCGTCGGGAGCAAAAAAGGCCTGCTGGCCCAGCTCATCCCGCACCGGAAGCCGCAGCACCAGCCGCGCTCCCCCTGCCGGAAGATTTTCCGCCTGCAGACTGCCGCCCAGCTGTTCGGCCAGCAGATGGCTGACATACAGCCCCAGCTGCCCGCAGGAGGTCTGGCTGCGGTAGACCGGCTCAAAGGGTGCGGCCAGCCGCTGGGGCGGAAGGCCGGGGCCCTGGTCATCCACCGCCACCAGCACCCATCCGGCATCGGACTTGAGGGTGACGGTGATATTGCCCTCAGGACAGGCCTGCATGGCGTTGGTGAGAAGATTCAGCAGAATACGATCAAAAAAATAGGGGTCCGAGGGCACGATCACCGCCTTTTTGGGAAGGCGGCAGCGCAGATTCTGCCCCTGGGCAAACAGCGCCGCCTGCTCGCACAGCTGCCGGCAGGCCTCGGAAAGACAGACCGGCTGCCAGGCCGGGATCAGCTGGCCCGCCGCACAGCGGCTGATGTCCTGCAGATTCATATTGATGCGCTCCAGCCGGTGGACGCTTTGTTCGATATATTGCAGCGCCGCCGCCGCTTTCTGCTGGCCCGGGTCCTGCATATATTCTCCAATGACCCGCTGCAGACTGTCCTTGGCGGCCAGAATCACCGCCGCCTGGTCCCGCAGATCGCAGGACACAGCGGCCGCCATCTTCAGCCGCTGCTGGTTTTCCCGTTCACGTTCGTCGCACATGCGCTGTCCTCTCCCTGCAGCTGGCCGGACTCTTCCCTGGCCACCTCCCCCAGCGCTGTGAGAAACCGCCGCACCGGAAGCTTCTGCCCGGGAACAGCGCCGCAGACAGTGCACAGATGCCGGTAGGCGGGACTGTCGTCCTGCCAGATCTGGTAGATCAGCCGATAGATCGCCGCTTCCACGGGATTATTGCCCGCACCGTTCCGAATGGGGCTGCCTGCCTTGGCACTGAGAGCCTTGATGGAAATGCCCGCTCTGCCCATGTCGTAATAATTTTCAACGCCCATTAGAACATAGCGGAACCCCTCGGCTTCCAGATGATCGGTCATGCGCAGCAAATAGGCTCTGGCACGCTGAAGATATGCCTGCTTTTCGGGATCGAGCGCTCCGTCGTCGGTCTCCCGCACCGACAGCAGCATCCGCACATTGTCCGCCATATCGTCCAAATGGTATGGCTTAATCATAAAATATTTCGCACCCAATTGCAAGGCTTGCTGCTGGATTTTTTCGTCGCTGCAGCCGCTGGCCACGATCACCGGCGGCATGGTGGGCTGCCGGCTCATCCAGCGCAGCAGCGACATGCCGTCTGGGGGCGGGATGGCCAGATCCAGCAGCACCAGATCCCATTGGTACTGCTGCAGCATGGCACGGGCCACCGTGCCCGCAAAGGCCAGGCGTATCTCGCAGTCCGGCATCCGCTCGGCCAGTCTCTCCCTTTCCAGCCGTGCCAGCCGCTGATTGTCCTCGACGATCAGGATCCGCGGTCCCATCCCGAGGATGTCGTTATTCTTTTTATCACACACGGAACACCAGCTCCTGCAGTATATCCTTCCAGTTTTCCATCGGTACCGCATTTTCGTATAAGAACTGCAAAATCTGCCCCGCCTGCTCGGGGTTGACGTTCCGCACCGCCTGACTTTGCGCCTCGATCTTTGCGCCGCGGGTGCACCGCAGCTCAAACACCGCTGTTTTCTCCTGCCAGCGCAGCCTGTACCCGATGGTCATGGCCTGCTGCAGTCTTCCCAATTCCGAAAACGCACGTTCAAAGGTCAACGCTTCGTTTTTCATGTTTTTTCTCCTCCACACACGGCTCCGGCCCCTATTCCGCACCGCCATATCTGGTTAACCGGACGCCGCAATTCTGTCCGAAATTTCTTTCATATTATATCCAAAAGCCGGTACATGCGCAATACACGTTTTTCTACGAAAC
>DXDW01000122.1 GCA_019115305.1 Candidatus Anaerofilum excrementigallinarum | reverse complement strand
ATAAACCCACCGAGGGTTCGAATCCCTCTCTCTCCGCCAGAAAAACCCCGACAGATCGAAAGATTTGCCGGGGTTTTTGCTATACAATTTTTTCAAAGGAGTGTTTTCTTCCATGGCATGGTATCACATCGCCGCTGCCGGCTGGATTTTGTGCACCAGCCTGATTTCTTTTTTCCTCTGCGGCTGGGACAAACGCTGTTCCAAACGTCCGGGGGTTCGCCGGGTGCCGGAGCGCACTTTGTTTGGATGGGCCCTTGCGGGCGGCAGCCTGGGGCTGTGGCTGGGCATGCAGCTGTTCCGGCACAAAACCCGCCACTGGTATTTCGTGTGGGGAGTCCCCGCCATTTTTGTGCTGGAGGGCGCAGCCCTGGCTGCCTGGCACCTGCTTGTGTTCTGCCGGTGATCACATTTCCTTTTCCAGCCGGACCCGCCAGTACACTGCATAGCCCTGCACCAGCAGGTAGGCAAACACCAGGATCAGCAGCACCGGCACCTCCACCTGCATGGCTGCAAAAGCGATGAACAGTGCGCCGAACAGGAAGGTCATCATATCAAAGGCTTTGCCCTTGGCGCGGTTGGCAATGGCCACATTGCGCTCGTCCTTTTGGGCAACCTCCAGCATTTTGGCAGCTTCGGGGTTTGTCCGGGCGGTATGCAGGGCCCAGAGCTCCCCTGTTCCGTGGCCGAACAAACCGCAGCCCACCCCGATGCAGAGATAGGCAAGATATGTCTTGTGCACCAGACACAGCCCCACAGCCAGCAGCGCCAGCCCGGCCAGGGCCAACAGAATGTTTTTGCTCTGTTTTTTCATGATTCTTCCTCCTCGTAGATGAAGATATCCTCGATGGTCAGATCAAAAAAACGGGCGATCTTGAAGGCCAGCTGGATGGACGGATTGTATCGGCCATTTTCCAGCGAACCAATGGTCTGCCGCGACACCTCCAAGGCGCTGGCCAGGTCCTCCTGTTTCAACCCCCGCTGACGGCGCAGCTCTTCCAATCTGTTTTTCATTTCATCCGCCTTTCTTATGGAAAGTTTGCTTTCCATATCTCCATTATAGCAGTCTTTGCGAAAATGTCAAGTATACTTTCCATATGTGAAACCGCTTTGCCCTGCGCAGAGCGGTTTCTTTTTTATGATTGGGCCAAACGTCCGCAGTTGTTGCACCCGCAGACTGCCGTGTCACGGCACAAAATGCTCCCCTGCCTGGTTTTAGCTATTTTGCACGAAAACAGCCGTAAGGATTTGGCGTTCTGTTTAGATATAAAAGCGGCAATCCCCGTTGACGGGACTTTGTTTGTATATTATTATAAATATGTATGCTCCGTTAAATCTTTAACGGAGTGGTTGAGCATACGAAGCGGCAAACTATCAAATACAAAAGAAGAGGTATCGTGCTATGAAAATTTCCATCTGTGTAGGCAGCTCCTGCCATCTGTAAGGTTCCTTCGACATTATCAACCTGATGAAGGAGAATCTGGAGAAATACAATCTCACCGATAAAACCGAGCTCGGCGCTGCCTTCTGCCTGGGCCGCTGCTCCAGCACCGGCGTTACCATCCAGGTGGACGACCAGGTGATTACCAGTGTAACCCCCGACAACTTTGACAAGATGTTCCAGACCTATGTGTTGGGAGGCGGCGGCCAATGAGCAGCAGCGTGCTCTCGCTGAAAAAATCCAACTGTAAAAACTGCTATAAATGTATCCGCAACTGCCCGGTGAAGAGTATCCGGTTCAGCGACAACCAGGCAAATATCGTCGCCGACGAGTGCATTCTCTGCGGCATGTGCTTTGTTGTGTGTCCCCAGAACGCCAAGCAGGTGCGCAACGATGTGCCCAAGGTGCAGCAGATGCTGGCCAGCGGCAAACGGGTGGTGGCCAGCGTGGCTCCCTCTTTTATCGCCGAGTTCCCGGTGCAGGGCTTTGAGGCCATGCGCCAGGCTCTGAAGCAGATCGGTTTTTCCGACGCGGAGGAAACCGCCATCGGCGCCACCATCGTGAAAAAGGAATACGAGCGGATGATCGCCCAGCGGGAGAAAAGCGTCATCATCTCCTCCTGCTGCCACACCGTCAACACCCTGATTCAAAAGCACTTCCCCGGCGCTCTGCCCTGCCTGGCCGGTGTGATGAGCCCTATGCTGGCTCACTGCCAGGCTATCAAAGAAGCCGACCCTGAGGCCCTGACCGTTTTCATCGGGCCCTGTATCTCCAAAAAGGAGGAGGCCGATCTCTACGGCATCACCGACGCGGCGCTCACCTTTGAAGAGCTGGAAATGCTGCTGAACGAGTCCGGCGTCACTTTGCCCGAGCTGGGTCCCGATCCCGATGAGGGCAAGCGAGCCCGCTTCTTCCCCATCGAAGGGGGCATCATCCGCAGCATGGACATTGAAAACACCGGCTACCACTATCTGGCGGTGACCGGCGTGGAAAACTGCATGGACGCCCTGAAGGAGATCGAAGCCGGCAACCTGGAAAACTGTTTTGTGGAGCTCAGCGCCTGCGAGGGCAGCTGCATCAACGGCCCCGGCATCCGCCATCACCACAGCAGTTCCACCTTGCTCAGCGAAACCAAGGTGGACACCTTTGCCGGTCCTGCCGATTTCCAGACCCCCGCTCCCTTTGACCTGGCCAAGCCCATGAGCTTTGTCGGCGTACATAAGCAGATGCCGGGCGAACGGGCCATCAAGGAGATTCTGGCCCAGATGGGCAAGACTACCCCCGAGCAGGAACTGAACTGCGGCTGCTGCGGCTACAACACCTGCCGGGAAAAGGCCATTGCCGTCTACCAGGGCAAGGCCGATCTGTCCATGTGTCTGCCCTTCCTCAAGGAAAAGGCCGAAACCTTCTCGGGCTATGTGATCAACTCCAGCCCCAACGGCATCTTTGTACTGGATGAGGACCTCTGCGTGCAGCAGATCAACCGGGCAGCCTGCCAGCTGTTCAACCTCAAATCCCCCAACGACATTCTGGGCAGCCCCATTGTGCGGATTCTGAATCCCAGCGATTACCTGGCCGCCATGACCACCGGCGTGCCCGTGCGGGAGAAAAAGCACTTCCTGGCCGAATACAACAAATATGTGGCCGAATCCATTGTCTACGACCGGGAATACCACATCATCTTCAGCATCATGCGGGATATCACCCGCGAGGAGGAGCAGGAGACCGCCCGTACCCAGCTGCAAACCAAGACGGTGGAGATCACCAACCAGGTGATTGAAAAGCAGATGCGGGTGGTGCAGGAGATCGCCTCTCTGCTGGGCGAGACCACTGCCGAAACCAAGATCGCCCTGACCCAGCTGAAAGACACCCTGCAAAGCTGAGAAAGGCGGGGCGACGGATGAACGATTTGTGGACCGATATCGGTTATGTAAGCATCAACAAGAAAAAGGAAGAGCTCTGCGGCGACCGGGTGGAGATCATCAAAACCGAGGACGCCGTGACGCTGGTGCTGGCCGACGGCCTGGGCAGCGGCGTAAAGGCCAACATCCTCTCCACCCTCACCAGCAAGATCATCTGCACCATGATGGCGGCCAACATGCCCCTGGAGGAATGTGTGGACGCAGTGGTGAAAACCCTGCCGGTGTGCAGCGTGCGCCAGGTGGCCTATTCCACCTTTACCATCATCCGGGTGATCCGCAACGAGTTTGCCGAGGTGATCCAGTTTGATAACCCCAAGGTGATCATGCTGCGGAACGGAGTACACTACGAATACCCCGTTACCACCCGGCAGATCGCCGGCAAAACCATTCTGGAAAGCAAGATCCCTCTGCAGCTCAACGACGTGTTTATCGCCATGAGCGACGGCGCCATCTATGCCGGCGTGGGCAAGAGCATGAACTTTGGCTGGCAGCGGGAAAACATCCAGGACTTTGCCGAGGCCTTTTACGACGACAGCCTGTCGGGCAAGATGATCTCCACTTTGATCGTGGACGAATGCAACCGGCTGTACGAGGGCGAGCCCGGCGACGACACCACCGTGGCCACCGTAAAGGTGCGGGAACGCAAACCGGTGAACCTGATGATCGGTCCGCCGGCCGATCCCGCCGACCTGGGCAAGATGATGGCTCTGTTCTTCTCCAAAGAGGGCAAGCGGATCGTCTGCGGCGGCACCACCAGCAATCTGGCGGCGGAATACCTCCACGAAACGGTGCGCACCTCCCTGGACTATCACTCCGACCCGGCTATCCCCCCCATCGCCTACATCAAGGGCATCGATCTGGTGACCGAAGGCGTCATCACCATCAGCCGGGTGGTGGAATATGCCCGGGCCTATGTGAGCGGCAACGATTTTTCCGCCATGTGGTCCACCCGCAAGGACGGCGCTTCCCTCATCGCCCAGATGCTGTTTGAATACGCCACCGACATCAACTTCTTTGTGGGCCAGGCCATCAACCCCGCCCACCAAAACCCCGACCTTCCCATCACCTTCGGCATCAAGATCCAGCTGGTAAAAGAGCTGGCCGCATGTCTGGAAAAGATGGGCAAACAGGTAAAGGTGAGCTATTTCTGAATTTGTTCTCTGCAGTCGCCTTCGGCTTTGCCGGAGGCGATTTTTTTTGCAGACAAAAGAAAACCGCCCCTCGCGCACAGCGGGGGGCGGTTTTTATGCTTTTGGGGATATCTGCGGCAAATTATTTCGCCTTGGCAGCGTCGGCCAGCTGATGCAGGTAAGCCAGGTTCTGCTCCAGCTTGTCCTTGGTCTGCTCGTCGTTGGAGAAGTCCTCGATGGACACGGTGCCGTCGTAGCCCATGAGAGCCATCACCTCAAAGATGCGCTTAAGGTTGGCCATGCCCTTCTTCAGCGGGGTCCAGGTGCGCTTCCACTTGCAGGCGCCCATCTCGTCCAGGCCGTCAGCCTCCAGGATGCCGTTCTTGATATGTACATGAGCGATGTAGTCGCCCAGCAGCTCAAAGCTCTTCTGGTACTCCTCAAAGCCCTCGTTGACCATGTTGCCCGGATCGAAGATCAGGCCATAGTAGTTGGGATCGAAGCCTTCCAGGGCCCGGTAGGCGGCGCTGGGGCTGGCGATCATGGTGTCCATGTGGATTTCCAGGACCAGCTTGATGTTGTAGGTCTTGAGGTCCTCTTCCAGGGCCTTCAGGTCCTCGCGCAGCTGGGCAAACAGCTCGGGGTAGGTCTTGTCGGCCTTGGCGGGATCATAGGGAACCAGACCGGCCCGCACCTGGCGGCAGCCGATGGCGTTGGCAGCCTTGAAAACGGTGAGCAGCTTTTCCTTCTCGCCCACGGCCAGATAGGTGGTGAGACCGAACACTTCCAGACCTGCCTCGTCGCAGAGAGCCTTGGCCTTCTTGGCTTCGTTCTCAATATCCCGCAGCTCCAGGGTGCTCTTGTTGTAAGCCCAGTAACGCTGGGCAAAAGGCACGCCTTCGGGCTCCTTTTCGGGCATTTCGGCCACACGCCATTCCACACCCTGGTAACCCAGCTCTTTCAGCAGCTGCACAGACTCAGCAATACCGTACTCGGGCATACTGACCGAAAAAACACCAAATTTCATGGGGAACACACTCCTTCTTCTTCCCTGCCCGCCAGCTACACCCCTATGGAAGGGCCTGCCTTTGGGCAACATATCTTTGCCCTCATTATACCTCTTTTTGTGCAATCTCTCAAGTATCCTTTTGCTTTGCAGAAAAATATTTGTGAAAATACCGCCCTTTCGTAAAAAAGAAGATATTTTTCCAAAGCTCTTGCCACCCGCCGTCCAAACGGATATGATTAGAGGTAAGATTGGGAATCATCTTTTCCCTACTGAAAGAGAGGAACTTTACCATGTGGAAAAACATCTCTCCCTTCCAGCAGCAGCTGCTGGAGCTGCTGGCCCTGCCCCAGCCTGACCAGGAAGTCACCGTAGAGGCCGGCGGCTCCGGCATCCGGCTGGAAAAACTGGCCCAGGGCTGGCGTGTGACTTTGGCGCAGCCTGCTCAGCTGGGCCGGGCCGCGATGCTGCTGGAGCAAAACGCCCACCAGCCCCAGGGCTGGGTGCTGGAAGAAAAGCCGGTATATGCCCGGCTGGGGGCCATGCTGGACTGCTCCCGCAATGCAGTCCCCCGCCCCGAAACCCTGAAAAAGCTGCTGCGCATCCTCTGCCGCATGGGCTATAATACCCTGCAGCTGTATATGGAGGATGTCTATTCCCTGCCGGACTTCCCCTACTTCGGCTACGGCCGGGGCGGCTACACCAAAGAGGAACTGCGCCAGCTGGACCGCTACGCCGCGGCCCTGGGCATCGAGCTGATCCCCGCCATCCAGACCCTTGCCCATCTGGGCCAGAGCCTGAAATGGAAGGCCATGCGGCCCCTGGTGGACGTGGGCGACATTCTGCTCATCGACAACGAGGACACCTACCGGCTCATCGGCCAGATGTTTGACGTACTGCGGGACTGTTTTTCCACCCACCGCATCAACGTCGGCATGGACGAGGCCCATCTGGTGGGTCTTGGCAAATATCTGGACCTGCACGGCTACACCGACCGCACCGCTCTGATGCTACGGCATTTTGAAAAGGTGCGCCAGATCGCCGCCGACCACGACTTCGCCCCCATGCTGTGGAGCGATATGTTCTTCCGGCTGGCATCGGGTGGCGACTACTATGCCCCCGACTGCACCATCGACCCGGCGGTGGCCCGGTCCATCCCCGAGGACACCACGTTGCTTTACTGGGACTACTATTCCGAGGCGGAATCCACCTACGACCGGATGCTGGACAAGCACGCCCAGCTGTGCCCCCGCACTATCTTTGCAGGCGGCGCCTGGAAGTGGTCCGGCTATGCTCCCTGCAACCGGTTCAGCATCCGTCTGGCCGACATGGCCCATGCCTCCTGCAAGCGCCACGGCATACAGGAGGTGCTGCTGACCATGTGGGGAGACAACGGCGCCGAGTGCTCCCCCTTCGCGGTGCTGCCCTCTCTGCAATATTGGGCCGAGCTGTGCTGGGCCGACAGCACCGACGACCTGGAAGCCCGTTTTGCCGCCTGCACCGGCGGCGACTGGCAGGACTTTTTGCTGCCGGATGAGCTGGTGTTCACCCCCGACAACCCCGCTCCCGGCCGCTGTGCCGTCAACGCCACCAAGACCCTCACCTACGAGGACATCCTCATGCCTCTGTTCAGCCACACTTTGGATCTGCCCGCCTGGCAGCTGCATCTGGAAGACTGCCTGACCCGTCTGGAGCAGGCCCGGCAACGCCAGACCCAATGGCAGCCCCTGTTTGAGCAGTACGCAGCCCTCTGCGCCTTTTTGCTGGAAAAATGCCGGGTACAGCGGGCTCTGCGGCCGGCCTGGGCTGCCAAGGCCCGCGCCGTTCTGGAACAGCTTTGCAAGCAGGATCTGCCCCGGCTGCAGCAAGCGCTGGAGCGGTTTATCCGGGCCCAGCAGGACCTCTGGCTGGAGGAAAACAAACCCGCCGGTCTGGATGTGCTGGACATCCGGCTGGGCGGCCAGAACCAGCGCATCGCCACCGCCATCCGCCGGCTGGAAGACTGGCTGGCCGGACGGTGCGAGACCGTGGAGGAGCTGGACACTCCCCTGCTGCCCTACGACCCCGACGCCTACGCGCAAGGTTACCGGGATCTGCCGGCGGCCTTCTGGCACGAGATCGCTTCCCCCTCCAGCATCGCCATGATCTGATCCAGGCATAAAAAACAGCGCGCCTGCCGCAGATTTTCCGCGGTGGGCGCGCTGTCTTTGTCTCTATCCGAAACAATCAGCTGCTGCTCTTTTCCAGCAGCTTTTTCAGGTTGGTGTACTCCGACTTGATGGTCTTGTAGATTTCCAGTCCCTTTTTCTGGCCGTAATCCGCAATGATGCGGCGATAGAAGTCCTGCTTGCCCACGGTGCTCACCAGCAGCTCGGTCACCTGCCGGCGGGTAGTCTCATCGGCCAGAGCCACAAAGGCAGCGGGGAGAGCCTGCTCCAGGGCGGTACGGCTGGTTTCCTCCATGGCAGCTTTGGGCTGAGGCTGACTCTGAGGCTGATTTTGAGGCTGCTTCTGGTTTTTGCGGCGGCCGCGGCCCTGGCGCTCGGAACGGCGCTCGGGCTGGGGTTCCTCCGGGCGGACTTCCGGCTGCTCGGGCTGTTCCGGGGCGGCAGGCTCAGCTTCCACCGGTTGAACCGGCTCCTCCTCCGCCGCCACAGGCTCGGCCGGCTGCTCCTCGGGCTGAGGAACAGGCTGGGGTGCAGGCTGCTCCGCCGCTGCTTCAGGCTGGGGCTGGGCGGTGTCGGCCTGGGGCTGACGGCCCTCCTCCAACAGCCGGGCATGGGCCAGGCAGGCGGCCAGATTGCCCCGGCGGTAGACAACACATTCATTGGGGACAAAATCGCTGGTCCAGAAATCCCGCAGCACGTCAAAGCCGGCATCGTTGCTCACCACATACAAATGGCTGTAAGCCCCGGTGCCCAGCAGATAGCCCAGCAGGCTGGACAGCTGGAAATCCAGAGAGTTTTTGCCGCCCCGGCGGATCTGGTAGTAGTCCACGCAGGCGGGACTCTGGAGGATCTTCTGGTGCATCTCAAAGCTGATGGTGTTGGAGTTGGCGCTGTACAGCACCACCACCTCATCGGCGGCGCTGAGCTGCTCCAAACCCACCAGACCTGCCGATTTTACATTTTCAAAATCGATCAAAAAGGCTTTTTTCATTGTATCCTTCCCTTCTTTTTCGGCAAAGGGCCGAAAGTGTGCAGAGGGAATTCACAGGGCCGGACGCAGCTTTCCGATGCGGCAAAAGGACGGCATCCGCACTCCCCG
>DXDW01000121.1 GCA_019115305.1 Candidatus Anaerofilum excrementigallinarum | reverse complement strand
CTGCTCCTCCATCAGCTCGTTGATGGCCCGGCCCAGGGGGGTGGGCTTGAGCTTTTTGGCCTCCCGCTCCACATAATCCCGGTCGATGATGGTGGTGATGATGGGGGCGTAGGTGGAGGGACGGCCGATGCCGTTCTCCTCCAGGGCCTTGATGAGAGTAGCTTCGGTGTAGCGGGCGGGGGGCTGGGTGAATTTCTGCTCATGCTTGAGCTCCCGCAGCCGCAGAGTCTGCCCCTGCTCCAGAGGAGGCAGGGCGGTCTCCTTCTTCTCCTTGTCGTCGCTGGCTTCCTCGTAGAGAGCGGAGAAGCCGTCGAAGGTGACCACAAAGCCGCTGGCCTTGAACAGATAATCCCCGGCAGTGATGGAGGCGTTTACGGTGTCCATCTGGCAGTCGCTCATCTGGCTGGCGATAAACCGGCTCCAGATCAGCCGATACAGCTTGGCGGTGTCGCCGGAAAGGCTCTTTTCGGCCTCGTCGGGGGTAAAGGCGGGGTTGGTGGGGCGCACCGCCTCGTGGGCATCCTGGGCGGCGGTGGCACTCTTGGTTTTATAGCTGCGCTTTTTGCGGCAGACGTACTCCTCGCCGTAGGCATCCGCAATGAATGCCTGGGCGGCGGCGGCGGCCTCGTCGGCAATGCGCAGGCTGTCGGTACGCATATAGGTGATCAGACCGGTGACGCCCTGGCCCTCGATCTCCACGCCTTCGTACAGCGTCTGGGCGGCCCGCATGGTGCGGGTGGCGGTGAAGCCCAGCCGACGGCTGGCCTCCTGCTGCATGGTGGAGGTGATGAAGGGAGGCGCCGGCACCCGGCTGCGCTTGCCCTTGACCAGGTCGGTGACCACATAGTCCTTGCCCTCCAGCTGGGCCAGGATGCTCCCGGCCTGCTCGCCGGTTTTCACCGTGAGCTTTTTGCCCCCCACCGGGCCATGGAGCCGGGCGGAGAACTTTTTCTGGCTGCCGGGAGCCGACAGCACCGCGTCGATGTTCCAGTATTCCTCGGGCTTGAAGGCCTCGATCTCCTTTTCCCGGTCCACGATCAGCCGCACGGCCACGCTCTGCACACGGCCGGCGGAAAGGCCCCGGCGCACCTTGCGCCACAAAAAGGGGCTGAGCTTATAGCCCACCAGCCGGTCCAGGATACGCCGGGCCTGCTGGGCGTTGAAGAGGTTGCGGTCGATGGGGCGGGGATGGGCCATGCCCTCGGCAATGCCCTTTTTGGTGATCTCGCCGAAGGTGACCCGGTTGGGCTGGTCGGGGTCCAGACCCAGCAGCGAGGCCAGATGCCAGCTGATGGCCTCTCCTTCCCGGTCAGGGTCGGTGGCGAGAAAGATCTGGTCGGCCTGCTTGGCTTCGCTTTTCAGTTCCTTGATGAGCTTTTCTTTGCCCTTGATGTTGATGTAGCGGGGGGTGTAGCCGTTTTCCACATCAATGCCCAGCTGGCTCTGGGGCAGATCCCGGATGTGGCCCATGCTGGCGGTGACCTCGTAGCCGTCACCCAGATATTTGCGGATGGTTTTCGCCTTGGCCGGCGACTCCACGATAACTAACTTTGACATGCTGTTTCCCCTTTGCACTCTATCGTTACGGGCCATAAGGGGCCCGGAAATCGTCCTGGTTAGGCAGCCCGGGACAAAGCCCGGCTGCGAAAAGGGCCGCGCGGTGTCTCAGCGCAGCAGATACTGCCGGCCGGCAAGCTGATCGGCAAGACCGGCCAGTTCCAGCTCGGTGAGGGCCGCGGCCAGCTGCCAGACAGGCAGACCTGTGGCCTCGGCCAATGCCCCCATTCCCTGGGGTTTGGGGCCCAGAGCCGCCAGCACAGCGGCGGCGTGGGGCGAAAGCTGCGGTTTTTGCATCGCGGCGGCGGGAGCGGCAGGCTGGGCCTGCAGCCCCAGCTGGCGCAGGATGGAGTCCGCCCCGGTACAGGGGACGGCCCCTTTGGCCAGCAGTTCGTTGGTGCCCTCGCTGAGAGGGCTGAAGATGCTGCCGGGCACGCTGAACAGCGGCCGGCCATAGTTCTGGGCGTAGCGGGCGGTGGCCATAGTGCCGGAGGACCGGCGGGCCTCCACCACGCAGACGCAGTCGGAAAGGGCTGCTATGATGCGGTTGCGCAGGGCAAAATAGCTGCGCCGCACCCCGCTGCCCGGGGGTATCTCGCTGATCACCAGCCCTTTGCGGCAGATATCCTCCCGCAGAGAGGCGTTGGCGGGCGGGTAGCACTGGTCGTGACCGGTGCCCATCACTGCTACGGTAAAGCCTCCGGCATCCAGGGCGGCTCTGTGGGCTTCGCTGTCCAGGCCGTCGGCCATACCGCTGACCACCACAGCCCCTGCCCGGGCCAGACCCTGGGCGATTTCCCGGGCCGCCTGCCGGCCATAAGCCGAGGGCCGCCGGCTGCCCACCATGGCAACCGCAGGGCCGGTTTGCAAAAGGTCGATGCTGCCCTGGCAGAACAGAACCGGCGGGGCGTCGGGCACCAGCCGCAAAACCTCGGGGTACTGCTCCTGTTCGGGGGTGACCAGATAGACCGACTGCTCCCGGCATTTTTGCAGCAGGGGCAGAAAATCCTCCGGCTCGCTCTGGCGCAGACGCCGGATCTGGGCCGGGGTGGCCACCAGCTTCAGCTGGTCCCCTTCCCGGTCGGCGTAGAGCAGGTCGGGGCCGCCGTACAGGGACAAAGGCGCCAGGGCATCCGCCCCGTAGCCCATGCCTGCGGCAAACCACAGCCAATAGAGCAGCCGTCGGCCTTTCATGGTCAGTCCACCTTTCCGCGGAAATGCCAGGCAAGCACCGCGCCGGCGGCAGCGGCGTTGAGGCTTTCCACCTTGTCGCTCATGGGGATGCGGGCGCAAACGTCGCAGGCGTCGATGGCGGCCTCGGTGAGACCCTGGCCCTCGTTGCCGATGACCACCGCCACTCCGCCGGGGAAAGGACCGGTGACCTGGAAAAGGGGCCGGGATCGCTGCAGCGCGGCGGCCACGGTATAGACGCCCTTCCGGCGCAGCTGGGCCAGAGCGGCGGACATATCCCCCGCCTGGATCACCGGGATGCGTCCCACCGCCCCCATGCTGGCCCGCACGGCCTTGGGACCGAAGGGCGAGGCACAGCCGGCGCTGCACACCACCGCGTCAAAGCCGAAGGCCGCGGCGCTGCGGATGAGGGTGCCCACGTTGCCGGGGTCCTGCACCGCTTCCATGCAGAGATAGTGTCCTCCGGCGGCCAGATCATCCAGACCGGCCCGGGGAAGGGCAAAGACACCGAACACCCCCTGGGGGCTGGGCACACCGGCCAGCTTTTCGGCCACCGGCAGAGGGATGAGATACTGTTCTCCCTCCATCTCGGCCAGGGCCGGCCAGGCGGCCAAGGCGGCGTCTGTATAATATATTACCTTATTGTGGCACCCTTTCGCAAGTTCCAGGCAGAGCTTTGGGCCCTCCGCGAAAAAGAGTCCCTCTTTTTCCCGGAAGGCCGCGCTTTGCTGCAGCTTGCAGGCATATTTGATTTTCGGGTTGTCCCGGCTGGTGATCTGCTGTGGCATAGGCTGTTTTCCGTCCTTATCCCGCTGCCTTGAAAAAGCTGCGAATACAAATCGAACGCCCGCGCGCGAAGTGCGCGGGCGTTCGGCATAAAGCTTTTTTACAGAGCGCTCTTGGCGGTCTCGATCAGCTTGGCGAAGCTGGCGGAATCATGGATAGCCATCTCGCTGAGCATTTTGCGGTTCAGCTCGATGCCGGACTTCTTCAGACCGTTCATGAAGCTGGAGTAGTTGATGCCGTTGGCACGGCAAGCGGCGTTGATACGGGTGATCCACAGGTTGCGGAACTCACGCTTCTTCATCTTGCGACCGGCGAAAGCGTAGTTGCCGCTCTTCATGACCTGCTGTTTGGCCATCTTGAAGTGCTTGGACTTGCTGCCGTAGTAACCCTTAGCAAGCTTCAGGGTCTTCTTCCGCCGTTTGCGGGTCATCATTGCGCCTTTAACACGAGCCATATTCCTAAATCTCCTTTATTCTCTACTAAACGTCTTCTTTCGCCACAAATCAAGCGTAGGGCAGCATGGACTTCACAGCGGCCTCGTTGGTCTTGTCGGCGTAGCTGGGGCTGCGGAAACCGCGCTTCAGCTTGGTGGTCTTCTTGGTCAGGATGTGGCTGCGGAACGCATGGCCGCGTTTCACCTTGCCGCTTTTGGTCAGCTTAAAGCGCTTCTTGGCACCGGAATGAGTTTTGAGTTTAGGCATTTGAGTTTCCTCCTTGATTTTTGTTAGGGGCAGCGTTCAAAAACATGATCATGCTGCGGCCCTCCAGCTTGGGCTGCTTTTCCACCACAGCCTGGGGCAGCGCCGCGGCAAACCGCTTGTGCACTTCCAGCCCAAGCTCGGTATGCGCCATCTCACGCCCGCGGAACCGGATCGTCACCTTGACCTTGTCGCCGTTTTTGAGGAACTTGGCGGCATGATTGACCTTGGTGTTAAAGTCATTCGTGTCGATGTTCAGCGACAGGCGGATCTCCTTGATGTCCACTACCCTCTGATTTTTGCGGGCTTCCTTGTCCTTTTTCTGCATTTCGAACCGGTACTTGCCGTAGTCCAGGATCTTGCAAACAGGGGGCGTTGCCTGCGGGGCGATCTTCACCAGGTCCAGGTTGCGCTCTTCGGCCTTGCGCAGAGCATCCCGGGCGCTCATCACGCCCAGCTGGCTGCCGTCGGCGTCAATCACTCGCACCTCACGGTCACGAATTCCCTCGTTGATTTCCAATTCCTTTTTTGCGTTTGCGATCGGAACACACCTCCAAACATATTGTTGAACAAAAATGCGGCCGCCGGGATGGCTGCCGCATGGTGATACTCTTTCAGTTTACACCCGCCCCAAGAGAAGCAGGATAAAACAGAGCGAATATGAACCCGGGTCCCTTTGGACCGCAAGGTGAGCGCGGCGGCAAGCCAGCTGCTGCTTTGTTTACCTGAAATACTATACCACAGCCCCGGCGGGCTGTCAAGAGGATTTTGACAAAAATACCATACCCAGGCCCACCAGCCCCAGCAGACAGCCGATGTACCAGAACACTGTGTCCCCGGGGGCCGCGAAGATGATGCCCAAAAGCAGAAGGGCAAAGCCTTTTTTGTCCATTATTTCTCCTCCGTCTGTCCGCCGGCCAGCAGAGCCATAAAGCCCGCCTCGTCCAGCACCGGGATGCCCAGCTGCATGGCCTTGTCCAGCTTGCTGCCGGCGGCCTCGCCGGCCAGCACATAGCTGGTCTTTTTAGAGACCGAGCCCGCGGCCTTGCCGCCGTTTTCGGTGATGAGGGCCTGTGCCTCGCTGCGGGAGAGAGTGGGCAAGGTGCCGGTGACCACGATGGTCAGCCCTGCCAGGGCGCTGCCCCGGGGCGCGGAATGGTCCTCCATGTCCACCCCGGCGGCTTCCAGCCGCTCCAGCAGATCGGCGGTGCCCTCCCGGGCCATGAACTCGGCCAGGCTCTGGGCCATGACCTCACCGAAGCCCTCGATGGCCGCCACCTGCTCGGCGCCGGCGGCCCGCAGGGCGTTCATGCTGCCGAACTGGCGGGCCAGCAAAGCCGCGGCCTTGTCGCCGATGTTGCGGATGCCCAAACCGAAGAGCAGCCGGGCCAGACCCGCTTTTTTGCTGTTCTCGATGGCACCCAGCAGATTGTCGGCGGACTTTTCCTTGAACTTGTCCAGCGTCAGCAGCTGCTCTTTGGTGAGGGTGTAGAGGTCGGCCACGCTGCCCACATAGCCCTTGTCCACCAGCTGCGCCGCCACCGCCTTGCCCAGGCCGTCGATGTCCATGGCGTCCCGGCTGGCAAAGTGGATCAGATTGCGCAGAGCCTGGGCGGGGCACTCGGGGTTGGTGCAGCGCAGGGCCGCTTCTCCCTCCTGCCGGTGCACCGGCTCCCCGCAGCTGGGACAGACCTCGGGCAGCCGGTAGAGGGGGGCGTCCTCGGCGTGGCGGGTCACCGCCACCACCTCGGGGATGATGTCCCCTGCCTTGCTCACCTTGATGGTGTCCCCGATGCGCAGATCCAGCTGGCGGATGAAATCCTCGTTGTGCAGAATCGCCCGGGAAACCGTGGTGCCGGCCAGCAGCACCGGGTCGAATACGGCGGTGGGGGTCAGCACGCCGGTGCGGCCCACGGTTACGTCCACCGACCGCAGAATGGTTTCCTTTTCCTCGGGGGGATATTTGAAGGCGATGGCCCACCGGGGGAATTTTGCTGTGCTGCCCAGCAGGGGCCGGGCGTCCAGCTGATCCACCTTGATGACGGCGCCGTCGATATCAAAGGCAAACTCGCCCCGCAGCCGGCCGATCTCCTCAATCTCGGCAATGGCGCTCTCGATATCCGCAAACACCGTGTACCGGGGAGATACCGGGAAACCCAGGCCTTTGAGATAGTCCAAAGTCTCGTGGTGGGTGGCGAAGCTGGCGGGCTGGGCCTGCTGCAGGTTGAACACAAAGATGGACAGGCCCCGGCCGGCGGTGATGCGGCTGTCCTTCTGGCGCAGGCTGCCGGCGGCGGCATTGCGGGGATTCTTAAAGGGGGTCTTGTCGGCCAGCTCCTGTTCCTCCACCAGCTTGGCAAAGGCGGCGTGGGGCATGTACACCTCTCCCCGCACCTCCAGCAGTTCCGGGGCGTTTTCCAGCCGGGCGGGAATGTCCCGGATGGCCAGCAGGTTGTCGGTGACGTTTTCTCCCACGTCTCCGTCTCCCCGGGTGGAGCCCACGGCCAGGATACCGTTGTGGTATTCCAGGCTCACCGACAGGCCGTCGATCTTGGCCTCCACCACATATTTGGGCTCGGGGATCACCTGGCGTACCCGGCGGTCGAACTCCCGCAGTTCGTCAAAGGAGAAGGCGTCCTGGAGGCTCTCCATACGCACCTTGTGCTCCACCTTTTCAAATTTTTCCGAAGGCGCGCCCCCTACCTTTTGGGTGGGAGAATCGGGGGTGACCAGCTCGGGGAACTGGGCTTCCAGAGCCTTGAGTTCCCGGGACAGGGCGTCATATTCAAAATCGGACAGCTCGGGGGCGTCCTTTTCGTAGTAAAGACGATTGTTTTTTTCGATGATGCGGCGCAGCTCCTTGACGCGCTGCTCAGCCTGCTGCTTATCCATACAAACCTCCAAAAAGTCCCCAAACGGGACAATGCTTGCTTTCTGGGGCGCTGCCGGCCGGGAGCAAACCCGGCGCCGGACAGGCATGTATAGTATACCACATCCGGCGCTTTTTCAAAAGACGGCGGCGGGCAAAAAGCTGTTTTTCACCCTTTTTTCGGACACAGGCCGGGCCGGGGCCTCATATACTGAAAGCACAACCGTTTGAAAAAGGGGGACTGCCCGATGCAAAAGATATCCCCGGCCCGCCGGCGCAAAAAATGGAAAGTCCGGCTGCGGCTGGCTTTGGCCGCCGGCTGCCTGTGCCTGTTTTTCTGGGGTCTGGACCGGCAGCTGCGGCCTGTGATCTGCACCATGGCTTCCTCCCAGTGCCGCATTGCCGCCACTCTGGCCATCAACCGGGCGCTGGAAGAGGAGCTGGAGCGCAACGCCCCTCTTTATGAAAAGATGTACCAGATCCAGTACGGCCACGACGGCGAGGTGGCCGCCGTGTGGACCGATTCCGCCGCCGTGAACCAGGCCAAAGCCAGCCTCACCGCCGCGGTGCTGGAACAGATGGGCCAGCTGGAGCAGCAGAACATTGCCATTCCTCTGGGCACTTTGCTGGGCTGGCAGCTGCTGGCCGGACGGGGCCCTGAAGTGACCATGCGGGCGGTGCCCACCGGGTTTGCCAGCAGCGAATTCACCACCCGGCTGGAAAGCGCTGGGGTCAACCAGACTTTGCTCATGGGGTGCATCGATTTTCATTTGGAGATCAGCGCCATTCTGCCGGGATTTTCCTCCACCGAAACGGTGCGGGACGAGGTGTGCGTATTCCAGACTCTGGTGGTGGGCGAGGTGCCCCAGGTCTACGCCAGCATGGAACAGAACCCTGCACAATAACACAAAAAACGGCGGGCAGCCCCC
>DXDW01000120.1 GCA_019115305.1 Candidatus Anaerofilum excrementigallinarum | reverse complement strand
CAAGATTTTATAAAATATTTTTTATTCCGACAGGAGGAAACACCAATGAAAAAGTTTGTATCCATGGTTTGCGCCCTGGCTGTTGCGGCTGTTCTGGCTGTGCCCGCTATGGCTGCTGACAACAGTGCTGTGATCGCCGCTCTGCAGAACGCCGGCGCCAGCGCCAGCCAGGTTTCTGCTGCCCAGACCTATCTGGACGCTGTTGACCTGAGCGCTGAGACTCTGGACACCGTTGTTGCCAACGTGAACAGCGCTGCTGCTCTGGCTTCCGATCCCGCCGCCAACGGCTTGGCTATCCGTGGCCTGGTGCAGAGCACCGTCAACACCATCAACGCTGATCCCGCTGCTGCCAACAACCAGCTGGAGCTGCGCGTCACCTTCATCGGCGACGTTGCCAGCGCTGCTGTTATCTGCAACGGCCAGGACGTTAAGGTGAACGCCGGCGGCGAAGTCAACACCAAGACCGGTGCTGTTTCCGCTATCGGCGGCCAGACCTCTGGTTCCACCACCACCACCAACCCCATCAAGGCTACCGGCGCTTCCATGAACATGACCGCCGCTGTGGTTGCCGCCCTGGCTATGGCTGCTACCATGGGCTCTGCTGTTGTGTACAGCGCTAAGAAGGGTCTGCTGGCGAAGTAATTTGCCGGTACAGTACGCGAAGTGAATCGCTTACACAGTCGGAGGAGCTTTATAGCTCTTCCGATTGTTTTTTCTGTGCTTACGGCGTGCGTTTTGTGCGCTACGGTCTGGCCAACCGCAAAGCCGTATTATGCCCTGTTTTCCCTCTTGCTCACCGAACAGGAGCAGGAAAGCTATGACGGTGTGAACCTGATGGAGGAAATGCAGCAGGGCGAGCTGCTGGCCGACCAGCAGCATATCCCCCTCAGCAGCATCCAGCTGCCCCAGCAGGGGGACCAGTATGCCCGCATCACCATCGAAAACACGGCGGTGGACGCACCGGTGTACTATGGCGACGACGTGCGCCAGCTGAACCTGGGTGTGGGCACCTATATGTTCGGGTATCTGCCGGGACAGGGGCGCACCATCATGATGGCGGCCCATACCAACACCTGGTTTTCCGACCTGGGTTCGGCCCAGATCGGCGACACTATCACGGTGGAGACCTATTACGGTGTGTACGAGTACGAGATCGTGGACACCCAGGTGAAGGACTGCGAGGATTCCAGCGCCTATGATTTCAGCAGGACGGATGAAAATATCATCCTTTACACCTGCTATCCCTTCGGGACCATCGGTTTTACCCGGGACAGATATTTTGTCTACGGGGAATACCGGTCGGGCCCCATTCTGGACGCAAAGAGCTGAGGAGGTGGACCCAATGGACCAGGAACTGCAAAAAAAGGAAAAAGCCCGCTGGCGTGTGCTGGCGATTCTGGGCTTTTTCGCCACCTTTTTCAGCTTTTTGCTGATCTGCGCCGCTGTGGCCCAGGCCACGGTGATGAATCCCGACTACTTTTACAAAAAAGCCCAGACCAGCGGGTATGTGGCCGCCTGTCACGACCAATTGACCCAGGTGTTTGCCTCCTACGGGGCGGCCTCCAACTTTGACGCCGCTGTCTTTGAGCCGGTGGCCAGCGAGGAAAAGGTGCTGGAGACGGTGGCCCAGAACATCGCCTATCTCTACGGCACCGGCAGCGCTGTGAACTACGACGACTACGGCGAGCAGGTGAACCAGCTCCTGTTGCAGAATGTGGAGGAGCGGGGCATCGAGATCACCGACGGCATCCGGGAAGGTGTGCAAAGTCTGGCGGACAGCTGCGAGGACGAATTCCGCAACGTCACCACCATCCCCTTTTTGGAATTTCTGATCCGGGGTCTGCGGGCTGCCCGCGGGCCGGTTCTGGTGGTTCTGGTGGTGCTGGCGGTGATTCTGGCGGCATTGCTGGCCTTTATGTGGCTGCTCACCCGCAGCCTTGCCCGGCTGCTGCCCTTCCTCATCGACGTCTGCGCGGCGCTGTGCATCCTCTGTGCGGCGCTGCCCACTTTGGCTTTGTCCCAGCGGGTGCTGGAACGGGTGAACATCACCCCCGAAACCGTCCGCCTGCTGCTGGTGGGCTACGGCAACGGCGTGCTGCAGAGCTTTTATCCGGTGCTGGCGGTGCTGGCAGTGATCACCGCTCTGCTGGCGGTGGCCCTGTGGCGGCTGAACAAAGGCCAGGCCCAGCCCCAGCAGCCCAAACAGAACTGGAATTTCAGAAAAGAGGGGTAAAGAGTAGATGCCAAGCCAAAACTTTTTTTCGGACAAGGACGAGAAAGCTTCTGTTGTGGTGGTAAAGGACTATGTCACCCAGCAGCCTGGCCGGGGACCGCGCAGGCGGGGAATATACATCGCGGCGGCTGTGGGTCTGTGCCTGGCGGCGGCCGTGGGGCTGTGGGCTTTTCTGCAGCCTACCCCGCCGGTGGAGAGCGATTTCTCCGCGCCGGCGCCCGCCCCCACCGAGACTCCCGCTTCGGAAACCAGCGTGGAGCCCACCCCCGATCCCATTCCTCGGGAGGACTGGTATCTGCGTCTGGTGAACGCCGAGAACCCTCTGCCCGAGGACTACGGCGAACAGGACATGACCAGTTTTGGCGGCGGCTATTACTTTGACGAACGGGTGATCGAGCCGCTGAACGGCCTGCTGGACGCGGCGGAGGAGGAAGGGCTGAATCTGCGGGTGATCTCGGGTTACCGCAGCGTGACCCGCCAGACCGAACGCCACGAGGACAAGGTGCAGGAGTATCTGGACGAGGATTACTCCGAAGAAGAGGCCGAGGAGCTGGCCAGCCGGGAGGAGCCGACCTATTGGGAGAGCGAGCACAGCCTGGGGCTGGCGGTGGACTTTTCCGACGGCACCTCCAGTGCTCCCCGCATGGACTTTGCCGAGACCGAGGAATACCAGTGGCTGCTGGAAAACGCCGCCGACTACGGCTTTATTCTGCGGTATCCCGAGGACAAGACCCAGGAG
>DXDW01000119.1 GCA_019115305.1 Candidatus Anaerofilum excrementigallinarum | reverse complement strand
CGTTTCATTTTTATTCCATTGCGGTTTAAACCAGGCGGAATTCCAGTTCCCACAGGGTGTCGGTGTGCTGCACCACAGCGCCGGTGGGGCAAAATCCGTTTCGCTCATAAAATTTTTGGGCCCGCTGGTTGCTGCTGAGCACCCACAGGGAAGGCGGACCCTGGCATTTTGTAACGGCAAAAGCAAGCAGCCGTGTGCCGTAGCCTTTGTTCTGCTCGCTGGGCAAAACATACAGATTGGCAATCAGGCAGCCCTGGACCGAGATGATCCCCACCGGCTTTTGATCGACCAGCATATAGATTTGCGCGCCCTGTTCCATCTCTGCTTCCAGATAGCTTTTCTGCCGTTCGGGGGTATGGGCTTCCAGAAATTCGGCCGAACACAAATCTTTGTGGGATTCTTTCCAGCTTTCGGAATGGATGACCGCAGCCTGGTGAATGTTTTGGCGAGTCACCGGCAAAATCATATATTCCCTCCTTTTGGGAAAGGAGATAAAAAGAAAGGACGCGGCCGGATACCCGCGTCCTTTTTTCATTGGAAAAGAAGTGGCAGAAGTGCGTTTATTTGTCGCTGGCCAGCTGACGCAGATTCTCCATCAGGTCGGGGATCTGGATGGACTGGGGGCATTTGGACAGGCATTCGCCGCAGGCCACGCACTGGTCGGCGGTGCCGCTCTCCATGCCTTTGTAGGCCTCCCGGAACCGGCCGCGGGTCTTGCCGAAGGCGTAGACCTTGTTGTGCAGCTGGAACATACCGGGGATGTCCACGCCCATGGGGCAGGGCATGCAGTAGCGGCAGCCGGTGCAGGGGATGGTGCTGGCCTTGCGATACTCGGCCAGGGCCTGGTCCAGAGCATGGCGCTCGCTGTCGGACAGGGGAGCAAAGGGAGTCATGGTAGCCAGGTTGTCCTGCATCTGCTCCATGCTGGACATGCCGCTGAGCACGCAGAGCACGCCGGGCAGGCTGGCGGCAAAGCGGATGGCCCAGCTGGCCACGCTGCGGCCGGGGGCGGCTTCGCAGAGCATCTGGTCAGCAGCGGGGCAGAGGCTGGCCAGAGCGCCGCCGCGCACCGGCTCCATGATGACGCACTGCAGACCGGCAGCGGTGATCAGCTCATACTGCTGCTTGGCATCCTGCAGGTCCCAGTCCAGGTAGTTCAGCTGAATCTGGACAAAATCCCACTCATGGGCGGCCAGCACCTTTTTCAACAGCTCGATGCTGCCGTGGAAGGAAAAGCCCAGACGGCGGATACGGCCCTCGGCTTTTTTGGCAGCCAGGAACTCGTACACTTCCATGTCGCAGTATTTGTCCCAGTTGTTGTCCTGGATAGCGTGCATCAGGTAGAAGTCAAAATATTCCACCTGGCACTTCTCCAGCTGGGCGGCAAAGATCTTTTCCCGGTCCTCTTTGGTGTCCAGGGCCCAGGCGGGCATCTTGTCGGCCAAAAAGAAGCTGTCGCGGGGATATTTTTTCAGAGCCGCGCCGATCACGGTTTCGCTCTGGCCGCCGTGGTAGGGCCAGGCGGTGTCAAAGTAGGTGATGCCGCCCTGGTAGGCAGCGTCGATCACCTGCTCGGCAGCGGGGATGTCGATGGCGTTTTCCTTGGGGTCCAGCTTGGGCAGACGCATGCAGCCCAGGCCCAGCAGCGAAACGCGGGCGCCGGTTTTTTCATGAGTGCGATATTCCATGATCTTCTCCTTTTCCGGGGCGCGGCAGAGCGCCCGGTCTTGCTTGGATTTTTACAGGTTTATTGTACTATCCCCGGCCGGGGATTGCAATACTCCTCTTTGCCCTTTCCCAAAACATCCGTCCTGCCGCGAAAAAAGGATGCCGCGGGGGTATGGCTATTTTGCCGACAGATGTGCTATAATGGAAGGGCAATTTGAATAAACCCACAAAAAAATGGGCAAAACGAGGAGAAAAATAGCCATGTGGTATGAAAATGCGACTCTGTACCAGATCTATCCCCTGGGTGCCTGCGGCGCCCCCAAGGACAACGACGGTGTGCTGCAGCACCGGATCTGCCAGCTGGAGGGCTGGCTGCCTCACCTGGAAAAGCTGGGTGTGGACGCGGTGCTGTTCAATCCCCTGTTTGAGAGCGACCGCCACGGCTACGACACCCGGGACTTCTGCAAGGTGGACTGCCGCCTGGGCGATAACGAGGACTTTGCCGCCCTTTGCCGCCGCCTGCACCAGGCCGGCATCAAGGTGATCCTGGACGGCGTCTTCAACCATGTGGGCCGGGGATTCTGGGCTTTCCAGGACGTGCTGAAAAATCGCTGGGACAGCCCCTATAAAGACTGGTTCCACATCAGCTTCGACGGCAACTCCAACTACAACGACGGCCTGTGGTACGAGGGCTGGGAGGGCCACTACGAGCTGGTCAAGCTCAACCTGCACAATCCCCAGGTCACCGACTACCTGCTGGACTGCGTCAAGTTCTGGGTGGAGGAGTTCGGCATCGACGGCCTGCGTCTGGACGTGGCCTACTGCCTGGATATGGACTTTTTGCGCCGGCTGCGCTCCTTTACCAGCGGGCTGAAGGAGAACTTTGTGCTCATCGGCGAGATGCTCCACGGCGACTACAACCAGCGGGTCAATGGCGAGATGCTGCACAGCTGCACCAACTACGAGTGCTACAAGGGCCTGTACTCCTCCTTCAATACCATGAATCTGTTTGAGATCGGCTACAGCCTCAACCGGCAGTTCGGCTCCGACCCCTGGTGCCTCTACCGGGGCAAGCATCTGCTGAACTTTGCCGACAACCATGACGTCACCCGTCTGGCCAGCATCCTGCAGAACCCCGCCCATCTGCCTTTGGTCTACGGGCTGCTCTTCGGTATGCCCGGAGTGCCCTGCCTCTACTACGGCAGCGAATGGGGCGCCGAGGGCCGCAAGCAGGATGGAGACGACGCCCTGCGCCCCGCGGTGGAACTTCCCCAGTGGACCGAACTCACCGACTGGATCGCCGCCCTGATCAAGGCCCGCGCCGCCGGTACGGCCCTCTGCCAGGGCAGCTACCGCCAGGTGGTGCAGACCAACCACCAGCTGATCTTCGAGCGCAAGACCGACGACCAGCGGATACTGGTGGCCATCAACGCCGCTGCCGATCCCTACACCGCTCATTTTGACGCCGGCTGCGGCATGGCCGTGGACCTCATCACCGGCCAGCCCCACGACTTCGGCGGCGGCAGCACTTTGCCGGGATACAGCGTGGCCTATTGGCTGTGCGAACGATAAAATGTACAGAGAAAGGGCAAAAACCACAAAATGAAACTTGTACAGGGTTTTACCCCGGCCTGGCTGGAAACTATTTGTGCCGGCATCCATATGCCGCCCGAGGCAGCCGACCGTGTGTTGAAAACACTTCCGGCTGTCAACCAGCCGGCGGTGATCGTGCTGGCCGGCGGTCTGGCCCAGCCGGATACCGCTCTTATGGCCCAGCAGGCCCTGCGCCGACAGCTGGACCCCGACCCCGACGGCTGGAAGATGCTCACCGTGATGCTCTGCGCCGCCTGTCTGGCGCAGCAGCCCATGGAGCAGCAGGGGATGGGGATGGATGTCTATCTGGCCACTATGGGTATGTTTTCCCGCTTTGTAAAGGAGCATTCCCGGCAGTTCGGCCGCTGCGGCTTCGACCGGGACTGGTGGACCTGGCGGATACTCTGCGGCCGCTTAGTGCGGCTGGGAGCGCTGGAATACGAGCAGGCGGAATACCAGGGACCGGCCTTTGCGGGCATGGTTCCCGGTCAGCCCTGCCTGCATCTGCATATTCCCTCCGACGCCGATCTCTCCGACCAGGCCCGCAGGCAGAGCTACGCCCGGGCCTGGGCCCGGTGGGAGCTGCCCATAGTCTGTGAAAGCTGGCTGCTGGCCCCGGCACTGGATAAGCTCCTTCCCGCCGACAGCCGGCTGCGCCGGTTTCGGGCCGAATTTGTGCCCGGCCCTGCCGAGGAGGACGCCGAAGATGTTTACCAGTGGCTTTTCCAGGGAGAAAAGCGGCTGGATCGGCTGCCCCAGACCACCAGTCTGCAGCGGGCCGCCAAGGCCTGGCTGGAGGAAGGCAAAAAAATCGGCATCGGCTGGGGCAGGCTTCGCTGGCCGGAGTAAGATCTTGCCCCCGGGCGGGGGCGACAGGAGGAACCAACTATGAAACAAACCAAACCGGCCCACCAGGACCAGTATGAACGCATGACCACAGCACCGGTGGGCGGGCTGATTTTGTCCCTGTCGCTGCCCGGCATGGTGGCCACCTTGATCACCAGTGTCTACAATCTGGCCGATACTTTTTTTGTGGGGCAGCTGGGCACCAGCGCCACCGCCGCCGTGGGTGTGGTGTTTTCCATATCCATGGTGCTCAATGCTTTGGGTTTCTGGGTGGGCACCGGCGGCTCCAGCCTTCTTTCCCGTATGCTGGGAGCCAAGCAGCAGCGGGAGGCCGACGTCACCACCAGCACCGCCTTTTTTATGAGCTTTCTGTTCGGCGTGCTGGTGGCGGTGGTGGGCTTTGCCGGAGGCGAGGGCCTTATGCGGATGCTGGGGGCCACCGACACCATCTTGCCCTATGCCATGGATTATGGCCGCTACATATTTATCGGCGCCCCTTTCGCCGCCAGCAGCCTGGCTCTGACCCAGTGCCTGCGGGGAGAGGGCAAGACCCGGGAGAGCATGATCGGACAGGTGACCGGCGGCGTGCTGAATATGCTGCTGGACCCGCTGTTCATCTTTGTGTTCCGGTGGGGCATTGCGGGAGCGGCCATTGCCACCGCCTTGAGCCAGATCATCGCCTGGGCCATCCTGATTCGCTACTACATTGCAAAAAAGACCCAGGTGCGCATTTCCATCCGCCTGCTGGCCCGGTCCGTGTCGGACTACCAGCTGCTGCTGACCACCGGTTTCCCCAGTCTTTGCCGCCACGGCTGCAATATGTTTGCCAATGTGGTGCTCAACTGGGTGGCCGGCGGCTGGGGAGACGCGGCCATCGCGGCCATGAACGTTTCCGGCCGGGTGCTGTATCTGGCCAACGCCGTTTCTCTGGGTATCAACCAGGGCTGTCAGCCGGTGATCGGCTACGCCCACGGCATGAACAACCACCGCAGGGTGCGCAGCGCTTTCCGGTACGCCATGGTGGTGAGCATGCTCAGCATGTGCGCCTTCGGGGTGGTGGGCTTTGTGTTTGCGCCCCAGCTCATCGGGCTGTTCCGGGATGACCCCGAGGTCATCCGCATCGGCACCCGGGCGCTGCAGCTCATCTGCGTCGCCATGCCACTGGCCACCTTCACCAGCGGAGCCAGCACCTTGTTCCAGGTGGTGGGTCTGCCCCTGCCCAGCAGTATGCTGATCTTCAGCCGCCAGCTGTTTTTCTACATACCGGCATTGCTTTTGCTGCCCCGCGCCCTGGACGTGCTGGGCATCCAGATGGCCGGACCCCTGACGGATCTGCTCACCTTTTGCCTGGCGCTGCCCATGGTGCTGCGCTATTTCAAAACCAAATGCTGACCGTGTACGGTCTGCCGCATCCCACTATCACAGGAGGTACTTTCCATGCAGCAACGCAGACAACAACAGCAGGGCTATGTGACCTATGAAAACCCCCGCGGGCCCCGCATCTCCACGGCTCTGGACCGGGTGGTGGAGCAGGACGGCCTGTATTTCCGTGACCCCGCCGGCTGCGGCCAGCTGCTGCCCTATGCCGACTGGCGGCTGGACGCCGACACCCGGGCCTGGGATCTGGCATCCCGGATGACGGTGGAGCAGATCGCCGGCCTGATGCTCTATTCGCCCCACCAGATGGTGCCGGGCATGGAGCAGGGACCCTTCACCGCCAGCTACGGCGGCCGGCCTTATTCCCAGGCCGGGGTGGACCCTTGGGCCCTCACCGACCAGCAGAAGGAATTTGTGGTCCAGGACCATGTGCGCCATGTGCTGATGATGCGGGTAGAGAGCGCCGATGCCGCCGCCCGCTGGAACAACGAAATGCAGCGGCTGGCCGAGGAACAGCCCCTGGGCATCCCCATCAACTTTTCCAGCGATCCTCGCAACGGCGCCCAGGACGGCGGCGCCGAGTTCAAGAGCGGCGGTTCCGATATCTCCCGCTGGCCCGAAGGGTTGGGTATGGCAGCCACCTTCTCGCCCGAGCGCTGCCGGGAATATGCCTCCATCATCTCCCGGGAATACCGGGCTCTGGGTATCGCCACCGCCCTGTCGCCCCAGGTGGATCTCTCCACCGAGCCCCGCTGGATGCGGCTGGAGGATACCTTCGGTCCCCATCCCGTCATGACTACCGATTTTGCCCGTGCCTACTGCGACGGCCTGCAGACCACCTCCGGCGCTGCCGGCGGCTGGGGCAAGGAGAGCGTGCTGGCCATGGCCAAGCACTGGCCGGGAGGCGGCACCGGGGAAGGGGGCCGGGACGCCCACTATCCCTTCGGGCAGTATGCCGTCTATCCCGGCGGTAACTTCCAGATCCATCTGCGGCCCTTCCTGGAGGGCGCCTTCCGACTGGACGGCCCCACCCGCTGCGCCGCCGCCGTCATGCCTTACTACACCGTTTCCTGGCAGGCGGACACCAAAAACGGCAAAAACGTGGGCAACTCTTACAGCGAATACCTGATTAAAGACCTGCTGCGGAAAAAATACGGCTACGACGGCGTAGTCTGCACCGACTGGGGCATCACCGGCGACCCCAGCGATGAGATCGATTCCTTCAGCAATCGCTGCTATGGCGTGGAAAAACTCACCGAGGCCCAGCGCCATCTGCTGGCCATTGAAAACGGGGTAGACCAGTTCGGGGGCAACTGCCGCAGCCAGCCGGTGCTGGATGCCTACGCCCTGGGCTGCGAAAAATACGGCGAAGAGGCCATGCGGGCCCGGATGGAACGGTCGGCGGTGCGGCTGCTGCGGGGAATGTTCCGCTGCGGGCTCTTCGACGATCCCTACCTGGACCCCGCCGCGAGCGCCGCGGTGGTGGGCTGCGAGGAGTTCTGCCGGGCCGGCTACCAGGCCCAGCTGGATTCTTTGGTGCTGCTGAAAAACAGCGGCGTGCTGCCCCTGCAGGGCAAAAAGAAGGTGTACATCCCCCTGCGCCATGTCAAGGCTCGGAAGAACTTCTTCCGGGGCATGGAGCCGGACCGGGAGATCGACCCGGTGGCCGCCGGTCTGCCCGGGGAATATGTGGAGCGGGTGGACAGCCCCGAGGAGGCCGATCTGGCTTTGGTGTTCATTGAAAGCCCCCTCACCGACGGATACAGCGCCCAGGACCGGCAGCAGGGCGGCAATGGCTATCTGCCCCTCTCTCTGCAGTACCGGCCCTATACCGCTGCCGCCGCCCGGCCGGTGAGCATCGCCAGCGGCGATTTCCGGGAGCCTGGTCTGGACCGCAGCTATCGGGGCAAGACGGTATACGCCGCCAACGAGAGCGACTGCGATCTGGTGCTGGACACCAAGGAGCGGATGGGGGACAAGCCGGTGATCGTGGTCATCCGCATGCACAACCCTGCGGTGCTGGCCGAGTTTGAGGCCCAGGCCGACGCCATGGTGGTGGATTTCGGCGTGCAGACCCAGGCGGTTCTGGATCTGCTCTGGGGCCGCCAGCAGCCCGCCGGGCGTCTGCCCCTGGATCTGCCCGCCAACATGGAGACGGTGGAGCAGCACTGTGAGGACCTGCCCTTTGACTATGCGCCCTACATCGACACCGCCGGCCACACCTACCAGTTCGGCTATGGCCTGGACTGGGAAGGGGAGATCCGGGACGACAAGAGCCGCCGGTATCCCCGGGGCTGACGTTCCGGCGGCCGGCTTGGAACCAGCAGAAAGATAGAGGAAAACTATGGCAAAATTGGAAAAAACGCTCCACGGCAGATTTCAGGATATTCTTAACGCTTTGGAGGACGCAGTGATGCGGGGCAGCGTCACCGCCTCTTGGGAGGCGGCCAGCGATTTCCGCCAGGGAGACTGCCGCTGCGCCGTGCGGGTGTACGAGCGGTACAGCGCCTTCGGCGGCAACCGGGTCAGCCTCACCATCACTTTGTTCGGCAACGACGGTTGCTGCCATCTGTCGGCCATTGCCGCCGGAGGTAGCCAGGGACTGTTTTTCAAGGTGAATACCCTCAGCGAGAACAGTTTCCTGGACACCATCGCCGACACGGTGAATCGGCTGGAATAAATCCGCAAAAAAAGCGCCGCCCCGGCATGCCCGGAGCGGCGTGTTCTGTGAAAAAACGGGTGTTTCAGGCCACGGAAGGGGACAGGCAGGCCAGACGGGCCATGCGCTGGGCCCAGAGAAGCCGGCGGTATCGGCCCTGCAGAGCCTCAAATACCGCGCATCCCTTGTCCACCAGGCAGACCAGCACGGCCTCCCGGCACAAGGGCGGCAGCGGGACCAGAGGGAACATGTGCCGCTGGATGATCTGCCTTTCCCGCCAGGTCAGCTGGCAGCAGCGGCTGGCGTTTTTCAGGGCGATGAAGGGATGCCGCAGCCCGTGGAGCCGGGGCGAATCCTTCCGGTGCCAGTCATAGAGAAAATAGTCGTGAAGCAGCGCACCCCGCACCAGCTCCTCGGCGTGTACCGGGATCTGCAGCCGGCGGGCCAGCCGCAGGCTGTACCAGGCCACGGCGATGCTGTGCAGATAGCAGCTGGTGTCGCCGTGCTGCACATAGTCCTGGCTGTCCCAGAGACGGGTGGTCTGAAGCAGCAGATTCAGCTGGGTGCGCATCAGCTGCCGGTCCTCCATAAAAGACGAGTCCATTGGAATCACTCCTTTCCCAGTCGCGCCCCTCAAAAGGGCGGCTGTCCGGCAGACAGCGCACCGCTGCCTGCCTTTCCTATTTATATTATAGCGGATGGCACGGCGGGGGCAAAGCAAATTTTGTGTGGACTCTTTGAAAAATTTTTGTGTTTTCCGAAGTATAAAACGAACCGGAGGGGGCAAAAATTTCAAAGCGGGGATCAACTGACGGCCCTTGGCGGTATGTTTGGAAATAATTCCGAATTTTTCCGCGATTTGCTGTTGACATCCACGAAAATTACGTGTACAATATCAGTGTTGCGCCAATGGTGCGACCATCTACCAACCAAGAAAGGAGGAAGATCATGCCCACATTCAACCAGCTCGTACGCAAAGGCCGTGAGGTCGTGGAGAAGAAGAGCACTGCTCCCGCTCTGCTCAAGAGCTACAACTCCCTGAAGAAGAGCTACGACGATATGAACAGCCCCCAGAAGCGTGGCGTTTGTACTGCCGTTCGTACCATGACCCCCAAGAAGCCCAACTCTGCTCTGCGTAAGATAGCCCGTGTAAAGCTCACGAATGGTATCGAGGTAACCTCTTACATTCCCGGTATCGGCCACAACCTGCAGGAGCATAGTGTCGTACTGATCCGCGGCGGCCGTGTTAGGGACCTGCCCGGTGTTCGTTACCACATCATCCGTGGTACTCTGGACACCCAGGGTGTTGCCAACCGTAACCAGGCCCGCTCCAAGTACGGTGCCAAGCGTCCCAAGGCCGGTGCCAAGAAGTAATTAACGTTTACCCCGCCAAAAAGGCTTTATATATAGATAAGCCTCTTTTGGCACAACGGGAGTTTATTGCTTTCGAGTACCGATGATATCATTCTGTGAAGGAG
>DXDW01000118.1 GCA_019115305.1 Candidatus Anaerofilum excrementigallinarum | reverse complement strand
GCTTCTCCGGTGAGGATGGAGATGGCCTGTTCGGCGGCCATTTCGCCCAGACGGTAGTAGTCGACGCTGTAGGTGGCCAGACCGCCGGCCATGGTCATGTTTTCTTCACCGCAGATCACAGGAATCTTGGCGGGAGTGGTGACCATGGAAACGGTGGGCATGGCCGAAGCGAAGGTATTGTCGGTGGGGATGTAGATGGCATCCACCTCGCCGCAGGCCATCTGGGTGACCGACTGGATCTCGTTGGTGTCGGCGGCGGTGTACACCTTCACCTCATAGCCCATGTCCTCCAGAATCCCCTGGGCCTGTTCGGCCTGGATAATGGAGTTGTCCTCGCCGCTGCAGTACATGATGCCCACAGTCTCGGCGTCGGGTACCAGAATATCGATGAGCTCCAGCTGTTTGTCCATGTATTGGTTCATGTCCGAGGTGCCGGATACATTGCCGCCGGGGGCCTCATTGGAGGCAACCAGATGGGAAGCAGCCGGATCGGTGACGGCAGTGACCAGAATGGGAATATCCTGGGTGGCCTGGGCGACAGCCTGGGCCGCGGGAGTAGCTACTGCCAGGATCAGATCCTTTTTGTCGTTGATGAACTTGTTGGCGATAGTGGTACAGGTCGCCTGCTCACCCGAGGCATTTTCCACAACAATGTCCACGTTGAGATCCGATGCCTCCAGCTTGTCCTTGAAACCCTGGGTGGCGGCGTCCAGGGCATTGTGCTGTACCAGCTGCAGTACGCCTACCTTGTAGGTCTGCTCCCCTTCCGCCGCTCCGCTGCCGGCGGCAGCGGCCGAACTGGACTGGCTGCCGGAACAGCCGGCCAGCATTCCCGCACAGGCACACAGCGCCATGACCAAAGAAACCGTCTTTTTCATACACTTTCCCTCCATTTTACCCCCGGGCGGGGCTTCCTCCTGCCCCTTTCCCAACGGATTTTTTACAGATGCATGGATTTCATCTGCTTTATTAGGGGAAAGTATATCACACTTGAATCGGTCCAGCAAGTACCTTGTGTACAGAATTTTTCAATAACAAATGAACAAAATTCAATGTTTTGCACAAATTTCATACAAATTCAGGGATTTTGCTGCATATAAAACGATTGCACTTTCATTGGAAACGATTTTAATATCGCCGCTGTCCGCCGCACCAGGTCTGACGGACACGGATTTTATTCAGCTGGGAGACAGGAGTGGTAAAGGGGTCCTCCGACAATACGGCGAAGTCGGCGCAGGCTCCCGGCCGCAGACTGCCGCAGTCAGCCAGCCCTGCAGCCTGGGCCGCCCGGGTGGTGAACAGCTCCACCGCCTGCTGTGTGGTGAGCCGCTGGGCAGGGTTCCAGCCCCCTTCGGGCTGGCCGGAAAAATCCATCCGGGAGGCGGCGCAGTAGATGCCCAGCAGCGGGTCCAAGGGTTCTACCGGGCAGTCGCTGCCGCCGGCGATCTTTGCTCCGCTTTCCAGCAGAGTGCGCCAGGCATAACTGGTGGATGCCAGCTGGCGGCCTACCCGGCTTTCGGCCATATGAAGGTCGTATTCCAGAAAGACCGGCTGGGCGTAGACCTGTACCCCCATGCGGCAGATGCGGTCCAGCAGAGCAGCGTCGGTGATTTGGCAGTGGATGATGCCGTGGGGCTGCCGGGGCGCGGGACCAGGCTGCTCCATGGCGGTCTGGATGGCGTCCAGTACCCGCTGGATGGCACCGTCTCCGATGGCGTGGACGGCTACCGGCATTCCCGCCCGATAGGCGGTGCAGACCAGTTCGGTGAGCTGCTGGGCGGAGTAAATCCCTATCCCCTTCTCCCCCGGCTGGTCCTGGTATTCCTGCCGCAGCAAAGCGGTGCGGGCGCCCAGAGAGCCGTCAGACAGCAGTTTCAGCGGTCCCAGGCGGTACCAGTCGTTGCCCTGGCCCGAGCGGTAACCCTGGCGCAAAAAGGTATTCAGCTTGTCCATGGTGGGCAGAATGCATTGCTGTACCACCCGCAGAGGCATTTTGCCTTCGTTTTGCAGCTGGTGGTAGGCCTGCATCACCATTTGGTAATCGCAGTCGGGGATGGTTTCAAAATCCTCGCTGCACACAAAGGTGAGTCCCCGGCTGGCGGCGTGCTCCATGGCCAGAAGCAGCCAGTGCTTTACCTGCTCCAGACTGGGGGCCGGGCGGTTTTGCTGCAGCAGCTCAATGGCGTATTCCTTGAAAACACCGTTGGGGCGGCCGTCCTCTCCAATTTCAAATTCTCCCAGCGGGGGCTGGGGCGTCTGGGCGGTGATGCCTAAGGTTTCCAGCGCCAAGGTATTGCAGACCGCCAAATGGCCGCAGATGCGGGTGAGAACCAAAGGGTATTCGCTGGTGATCTCGTCCAGCTGCTGCCGGTGAGGAATGCGCCGATGGGCAAACAGATCCTGATTAAAGCCCTGGGCGTCCAGCCACTGGCCGGCAGCGGGATGCCGGCAGGCGATGAATTCCCGCACCTTGTGGGCAATCTCTTCCATGCTGCCGGCCCCGGTGACGTCGATGCCGCCCAATTTCTGCCCCAGGTGCAGCAGATGCAGGTGGGTGTCCCCCATGCCGGGCAGCACCGTCTGCCCCGCCAGATCCAGCTGCCGGTCGTGGGGCAGGCGGCACAGTTCACTGCCGCCTATTTCCCGCAGAAATCCGTCCTCCTCCAGAAACGCCTGGACCAGAGGCTGGTCCGGGTTCATGGTGTGGATGTTGCCGTTAAAAAACAGGGTGCGCATGGCATTTCCTCCCCTATAAGTAAAAAGCTTCGCCGGCTATCTGCCGCGCTGCGGCGCGGCAAACCCCGGCGAAGCGGTTTGTGTATACGAGAACGCAAAGAAAAATCAGAAAATGCTGCCTGCCGCCTGGACCGACCGGGCCAGATCCTCCCGGTAGCGTTTGTCCTCCGGGGAGAAGCTGGCGATGCAGCAGCCCTCGGTGCCCTGGTGACCGGTGGAGTGAATAAACAGCCCCTGGCCCAGGTACATGGCCACATGGCCCGGGAAAAAGAGCAGATCGGCGGGGCGAACCTCGGACACCGGAATGGCGTGCAGATCAAAACCATCCATCAGCTTGGCATCCCGGTAGATGATAATGCCGTTGAGCATATAGGCCATGGAAACCAGACCCGAACAGTCGATGCCCAGAGGCGTTTTGCCGCCCCAGCGGTACTGGGCGCCCAGATAGCTTTTGGCGGTGTCGCAGAGGACCTGGCGCAGCCGGGCGGGATCGGACAGATCGGCGCTGGTGCGGCGGCGCTGCAGGTAGCTTTCGGCCAGCCAGCCGGTTTGGCCGTCGGGCAGAGATACCGGCTGCCAGCCTTTTTCCGGCTGGCCTGCGGGAACCACAAAGCCGCCACGGGGCACACTGGCCAGGCAAACGCCCTGGACCTTGGGCTGGGACAGAAGGTCAGCAAAAGGGGCGATCACGGTCAGTTCAGCCTCCTGCTGCCACTGTTCAGCGTTTTCAAAGCAGAGACATTCGGCGGGCATCCAGCCCTCGTACCGGTAGTGGGTAACGACATGGCAAAAGCCGTTTTGCTTTTGGTCCACAGTGACGGTCATGCCGAACAGGACTTCGTCGATCAAGGTTCCTTTTTCAGGGTTGGCATACAGCGGCGCGATGGCCGCGCAAACGGTGGCGAGCATAGATTTCTCCTTTTTGCGCCAAAGGCGGGAAAGACAGACTTTATTCCAGAATCGTCAGGGCGCCGGCAGTGGCGTCCATGAGCATATTCAGACCCAAAGGCAGGCTGAGGGTGGGCATGCAGTGGCCGCAGACAATATTCATCAGCACCGGTTTGCCCTCGCTCAGCAGCAGTTCCCGGAACACGTCCGACAAAAGCAGGCTGCGGTCAGGGTGTTTGGCCTGGCAGTTGGTGAACTGCCCCAGCAGGATGCCGGCGCAGTCGGCCAGCTTGCCGGCCTGCTTCAGCTGCAGCAACATCCGGTCGATGCGGTAAGGCTCCTCGTCCACGTCTTCCAGGAAGAGGATCTTGTGGCGGGTGTCGATCTCCCAGGGGGTGCCCAGAGTAGCGGCCACCAGGGAAAGATTGCCGCCGGTCAGCTGGCCGGTAGCGGTGCCTTTTGCCAAAGTGAGCATCTCCTGGCCCGGGGGGTTGTATACCGGGCCCAGAGCGCCGGAAAACAGCGCCCGGCGCAGGCTGGCGGTGGTAAATTCGTCCAGTCCCTCGTACCATTCGGTGCTGGGCATGGGGGTGTGCCAGGTGACCATGCCGCAGCGCTGGTTCAGCTGGATGTGCAGCGCCGTGATGTCGCTGTATCCACAGAACACCTTGGGATGCTCGGCGATGAGCTTCCAGTCCAGACGGTCCATGAGCCGCTGGGCGCCGTAGCCGCCCCGCATGCAGAGGATGCCCTGGACGGAATCGTCGGCAAAGGCATCGTTGATGTCCCGGGCCCGCTGCTCGTCACCGCCGGCAAAATAGCCGTGCTGCTTTTCACAGCTGGGATATACCACGGGTTCCAGGTCTAGGGCCCGCACGCTGTCCAGAGCGGGCATCAGCCGGCCTTCCGGCAGCGGGCCGGAGGGGGCTACCAGCGCTACCCGGGCGCCGGGAAACAGAGGCAGAGGTTTGTTGATCACTGGACGCCACCTCCCTGCAGCTGGGCGGTATAGCCTTCCAGTTCGCGGCTGTTGGCCAGAACAAAATGTCCGGGCTCCACCTCGCACCACTGGGGGGCTTCCTTGTCATAGTCGTGCACCGAGGGATCGTAGATTTTCAGCTGCTTGTTCCGCTCGCTGCGGGGATCGGGCATGGGAATGGCCGAAAGCAGCGCCTGGGTGTAGGGATGAAGCGGGTGGGCAAACAGCTGTTCGGTGCTGGCCAGCTCCACCAGCCGTCCCAGATGAATCACCGCGATGCGGTCGCAGATAAAGCGCATCACCGACAGATCGTGGCTGATAAACAGATAGGTAAGTCCACGCTGCGCCTGCAGCTGGCTCATGAGGTTGAGCACCTGGGCGCGGATGGACACATCCAGCGCCGAGATGGGCTCGTCGGCCACGATGAAGTCCGGCTCCATGATCAGGGCACGGGCAATGCCGATGCGCTGGCGCTGGCCGCCGGAAAATTCGTGGGGGAACCGGCTGGCAAATTCGGGCAGAAGGCCCACTTCCTCCAGGGCTTTTTCCACCTTCTGGCGGCGCTCCTCCTCGCTGAGATGCAGTCCCAGATTGTACAGGCCCTCACTGACGATGTAATCCACCTTGGCCCGCTCGTTGAGGCTGGACATGGGGTCTTGGAAAATCATCTGCAGTTTGCGGGTCACCTGGCGGTCCAGCTCCCGGCTGACTTTGCCGCTGATGCGCTGGCCGTTGTAGAGGATCTCGCCGCCGCTGACGGGATTTACCCGGATAATGGCCCGGCCGATGGTGGTTTTGCCGCTGCCGGATTCGCCCACCAGACCGAAGGTCTCCCCTTTCTGGATGTCAAAGCTCACCTTGTTGACGGCGGTGAATTTATGCCGGCCGCTGCCAAAGGTAACGGTGAGATCCCGCACCTGCAGCAGCGGAGTTTTGGCTTCGTTCATCGGGTGATCCTCCCTTCCCGCAGCTTGCGGATGTTTTCGGGGGGCTCCACTTTGGGAGCCCGGGGGTCCAGCAGCCAGGTGCGGGCCCGGTGGGTGGGGCTCACGTCAAAGTAGGGCGGCCGCTGGACAAAATCGATTTTCAGCGCCCGAGGGTTGCGGGGCGCGAAGGCATCCCCCTTGATCTCGGCAAAGAGATTGGGCGGGGTGCCCTGGATGGAATAGAGGTTCTCCCCTTTTACACCCAGCTGGGGCAGACTGGAGAGCAGCGCCCAGGTGTAGGGATGGCGGGGATCGTAAAACACCTCGTCGCAGGTGCCGATCTCCACAATATCGCCGGCATACATCACGGCGATGCGGTCGGCCACATTGGCCACCACGCCCAGGTCATGGGTGATGTAGATGGTGGTGAGCTGGTATTTTTCCTTGAGCTGGCGGATCAGATGAAGAATCTGGGCCTGGATGGTCACATCCAGGGCCGTGGTGGGCTCGTCGCAGATCAGCACCTGGGGCCGGCAGGCCACGGCGATGGCGATGACCACCCGCTGGCGCATACCGCCGGAAAACTCATGGGGATACTGCTTGTACCGGCGTTCCGGCTCGGTGATACCCACGTCCTGCAGAATCTCCACCGCGGCTTTGCGGGCCTGTTCGCCCCGCAGCCCCTGGTGCAAAGTGATGGCCTCGGTGATCTGGGCGCCGATGGTTTTCAGGGGGTTCAGGCTGGTCATGGGGTCCTGCATTACCATGGCGATCTTCTTGCCCCGGATGCTCAGCCACTGCTTTTCGGTGGTGAAATGGGTGAGGTCCTGGCCTTCAAACACAATGCTGCCGCCGGTGATGGAACCGTTGCTGTCCAGAAGGCCCATAAAGGTTTTGCACAGCACGCTTTTGCCGCTGCCGCTCTCCCCTACAATGGCCAGGCTCTCGCCTTTGTACAGGTCCAGGCTTACGTCACGGATGGCATGGAGCTGCTTGCCCCGCAGGGAGAATTTGACGTTCAGCTCCTTTACCGAAAGGATCGGGCTGTTTTCCATGGATATTCTCTCCTTTCCGGTATCAGAACACATGGTTCTTGGGATCGGCAGCGTCGGCGAAGGCGTTGCCGATGATGTAAAAGCTGATGGTAATGATGCTCAGAACAATGGTGGGGAACATCAGCTGGTATTCCATACCGCTGGTCACCAGCTGGCGGCCGGTGTTGATCAGGTTGCCCAGGCTGGGGGTGTCCACCGGCAGGCCCAGACCGATATAGGTGATGAATACCTCGTTGCCGATGGCGGAGGGAATGGCCAGCGCCATCCGCAGCATGATGATGCTGACCAGATAGGGCAGCAGGTTGCGCAGTACGATCCGCTTGGTAGGGGTGCCCAGGCAGCGGGAGGCCAGGTTGTAGTCCCGGTCCCGGATGATGATGACCTGGTTGCGGATAAACCGGGCCATCTGGGCCCAGCCGGTGATGCACATGGCGAAGATCAAGGTGCCGATGCCGGGGCGCAGGATATAGGACAGCAGGATCAGCACGATGGTCTGGGGAATGTTGTCGATGATGTTGTACAGCTCGGTGAACACCACGTCCAGCTTGCGCACATAGCCCCAGAGGGTGCCTACCAGAATGCCCGCCACGGCCTCCACGCAGGCCACCGCAAAGCCGATGAACAGGCTGGTGCGGGTGCCGCTCCAGACCATGCTCCACAGATCCTGACCGATGGAGTTGGTACCGAACCAGAATTCGCTGTCAGGCGGGCGGTTGGCCATCTGCATGCCGGTGACGGGATCGTTGTTGATCAGAGTGGCCGGGCGCTGGCCGGGCAGATAGGGCTGGATAAAGGTAAACAGCAGCAGAGCTGCCATCAGGCAGAGCAAAAACACAGCGGTTTTGTTGCGCAGAAACACCGCGAAGGTGCTTTTCCAGTAGGAATAGTCGGAGTAGCCGGTCTTTTCCGCTTTGCCGGGGTCATATTCCGCAAAGGAGAAAAGTTCTTCTTCGGCCATTGTCTGGGCTGTGGCCTGACGCTGGGTTTCCTGGGTGAGCGAATCGGCCAGCTGTTTTTCTTTTTGTGTGCGGTAAGCCATCAGCGGGAGCCCTCCTTTTTGGTAAAGCTGATACGGGGATCGACGATCGCCATGAGGATGTCTCCCAGCAGCAGGCCCAGAATGCCGATCACGGCAAAGATCAGCACCAGTGCCTGCACCATGGTGTTGTCCTGACGTTTGATCACGTCCACCAGCAAACCGCCCATGCCGGGAATGGAATACAGGCTTTCCACATAGATGGAGCCGCACATGGTGAACAGCAGCGAGCCGGGCAGATACTGCACCATGGGAACAATGGCGTTGCGCAGGATGTGGTTTTTCATGATGTTGGAGCTGCTCACGCCTTTGGCCCGGGCCAGCTTCACATAATCCTTGTTGCTCTCGTCCACCATGTACCGGCGCAGCCACATGGCGTAGTAGGCAATATTGCCCAGAGCCAGGCTGAGCACCGGCAGTACCCAGCAGCGCCAGTTGGAGGCGTCAAACAGCATGGGCACGCCGAACAGCTTGGTGCCGTAGATCTGGATCAGCAGATAATATACCGCCGAGGGCACCGCCTGTACAAATACGATGAACAAAGTGCCGAACTTGTCCCACAGTTTCCAGCGTGTGCGGGTGCTGCGGGCCATGAGGATGCCCATGGGAACGCCCACTACCAGAGCCACCGCCATACTCAGCAGGCCCAGCTTGATGGAGATGGGAGCCTTATAGGCGATGATCTTGTTGATGGACACGTTTTCCTGGTAGCGATGGGAAACGCCCAGGTCCAGATGGAGCAGCTGCTGATAGAATTTCCCCAGCTGCACATGCAGCGGGTCCCGCAGGCCCAGATTTACCAAAGTAGATTCGATTTGGGCGGGGGAAAGCTTGTCGTAGTTTTTTATGTAGCCTTCCTCCGGCATCAGCCGCAGCAGAGCGAAGATGATGGTCACGATGAAAAACAGGGTGACCAGGCTTCGCCCCAGGCGTTTGAGGATGTAACGCAGCATTGGCAAGCAGCTCCTTTGCAATCCAGTCGGCCATGGGCAAACTGTGTAATTGCAAACTATTATACACACATTCGCACTTCATTGCAAGAAAGTGAAGGAGATATCTTGTTGTTTTTTCGTCGCAATTGCATAAAATTTAAAAGAAACGGTTATTTTTTCTTTGCTCCGTTTTCTTTGAACCCCGGCGCGGCTCCGAGTAAACGCTGTGTCGGCGGTTGACAATTACCCGGCCGCCGTGCTATTCTATACCGTATTGAAGAATATTGAGTGGGACAAAGGCGTCCGTATCGGCTTGGCAAAAGGCGATAGGGATGCCTTTTGTTTTTTGCCGGACGGTTTCCCTTTTGCTGCCCGGAAAGGAACGATACCATGAGCCAGATCAATCCGTATTTCAGCCAGATCCCCCAAAGCTATCTTTTCAGCGAGATCGCCCACCGGGTGGCCAAGCACGCCGCCGCCCGCCCCGACCAGAAAATCATCCGCATGGGCATCGGTGACGTCACCCGTCCCCTGTGTGCGCCGGTGATCCAGGCGCTGGAAAAGGCCAGCCGGGACCAGGGAGAGGCTGTCTCTTTTCACGGTTACGGCCCCGAGCAGGGATATCCCTTCCTGCGGCAGGCCATCCAGAACTATTATAGATCCCTGGGCGCTGAGGTGGACGCCGAGGATATTTTCATCAGCGACGGCGCCAAAAGCGACCTGGCCAATCTCCCCGAACTATTCTCCCTGGACTGTCCTGCCCTTATCACTGACCCGGTCTATCCCGTCTACCGGGACAGCAACCTCATGGTGGGACGCCGGGTGGAATATTTGGACGCTGTGCGGGAAAACCAGTTCCTTCCCCTGCCCGACTCCTCCCAGAAGGCAGGCATCATCTACCTGTGCTCTCCGGCCAACCCCACCGGCGCAGCCTATACCCGCCAGCAGCTGCAGCAGTGGGTGGACTATGCCCTGGAGCAGGACGCGGTGATTCTCTACGACGCCGCCTACGAGGCTTTTATCCAGGAAGACCTGCCCCGCAGCATCTACACCATTCCCGGAGCGGAAAAATGTGCCATTGAGATCTGCAGCCTGAGCAAGACTGCCGGCTTTACCGGCATGCGCTGCGGCTATACCGTGGTGCCCCGGGCACTGGTGCGGGAGGGCCACAGTCTGCACGATATGTGGCTGCGCCGCCAGAGCACCAAGATGAACGGGGTGGCCTATCCCATCCAGCGGGCCGCCGAGGCGGTATTCTCTCCCGAGGGGCTGGCGGCCTGCCGGGAAAATATCGCTTTGTACCAGAGCAACGCCGCCTGCATGGCCCGTACTTTAGACCAGCTTGGTATCTGGTACTGCGGCGGCAAAAATTCCCCCTATGTGTGGATGGAGTGCCCCGGCGGCATGGGAAGCTGGGAGTTTTTCGACAAGTTGCTGGACGCCACCGGCGTGGTGGGTACCCCCGGCGAGGGCTTCGGCAAAAACGGCGAGGGCTATTTCCGCCTGTCCGCCTTTGCCGCCCCCGACCAGGTGCAGCTGGCCATGGAACTGCTGCGAAACTGGCTGACCAAAGGCGATTGATTTTGCACCGCCGCCATGCTATGATGATTGTATAGAACAGGCCGCGGCAAAGCGGTTGGATTTTCATTGGAAAAGGAGCGGATTTCCCATGACCTTTGCGGAGTTTTTTGCCCAGGCCAAAGCCAAAATGTCCCAGGCAGATATCAGCGGCATTTCGGAGGATCTGGCCTTCCAGTTCAACATCACCGGCGAGGAAGCAGGCGTTTTCTACGTGGAGATCAAAAACGGCCGGCTTTCCATTGAGCCCTACGACTACCACGATCGGGACGCCGCCATCACCTGCTCGGCCGACACCCTCACCAAACTCATGAGCGGCAAGATGGACCCCATCATGGCCTTTACTTTGCACAAGATCAAGATCGACGGCCGCCTGGACAAGGCTCTGCTGCTGAAACAGCTGCTGGGCTGACCCTTTTCTTTCAACAAAAATCCCCGGAGCAAACCGCCTTTTCCGGCGGCCCGCTTCGGGGATTTTTTGTTTGCGGAAGTCTTTTACTGCATCCGCTCCTGCTTGACCTTGTGGTCCACCACATGGCGCTTTTCCAGCTCCCGGGTGACGTCCTCGGTGGTGATGCCCAGCTGTACCATCAGCACCATTACATGGTATGCCAGGTCGGCGATCTCGTAGAGAGTCTCCTCTTTGTCCTGCTTGGCGCCGCCGATGATCACCTCGGTGGACTCCTCCCCTACCTTTTTCAGGATCTTGTCCAGACCCTTTTCGAACAGATAGGTGGTGTAGCTGCCCTCCTTGGGATTGGTCTTGCGGCCGCGGATCAGCTGATAGAGAGCCTCGTAGCTGAAAGGCCGCAATTCCTCACTGAGATAGACCGGCTGGAAAAAGCAGCTTTCCTGGCCGGTGTGGCAGGCGGGGCCGTCCTTGACCACTTCCACCACCAGAGCGTCGGCATCGCAGTCGGCGGTGATGGAAACCACCCGCTGCACATTGCCGCTGGTCTCCCCTTTGCGCCAGATCTCCTGACGGCTGCGGCTGTAAAATACGGTGCGGCCCTCGGCGATGGTGAGGGCCAGGCTTTCGGCGTTCATGTAGGCCAAAGTGAGCACCTGTTTGCTGTAATGATCCTGGACAATGGCGGGGATCAGGCCCTGGGCGTCAAATTTCAGTTCCATAATATTTCTTCCTTTCCTGCGATTACAGGCGTACTTCCACGCCGCAGCCGCGCAGATATTCTTTCAGTGAGCCAATTTCCACCGTGCGGGTGTGGAAGATGCTGGCCGCCAGTCCGGCATCCATGCCGGGGCGGGCAAACAGCCGAGCAAAATCCTCCGGTTTTCCGGCGCCGCCGCTGGCAATAATCGGTACCCGGGCCACCTGGGCCACCGCATCCAGCAGTTCCAGGTCAAAACCCTCTTTGACGCCGTCGGTGTCGATGGAGTTGACCACCAGTTCCCCGGCGCCCCGCTCCACGCCCTGGCGTGCCCATTCCAGAGCGTCGATGCCGGTATCCTCCCGGCCGCCCTTGGCAAAGAGACGGAACTGGCCGTCCACCCGCTTGATATCCATGGACAGCACCACGCACTGGTCGCCATAGCGCCGGGCGGCCTGGTCGATGAGGTCGGGACAGCGGATGGCCCCCGAGTTTACGCTCACCTTGTCGGCGCCGCATTTCAGTACCCGGTCGAAATCCTCCAGGGTGTTGATGCCGCCCCCTACTGTGAGGGGAATGAAAATTTCCCGGGCTACCCGCTCGAGAATATCGGTGAAGAGTTTGCGGCCCTCGGCGCTGGCGGTGATATCGTAAAACACCAGCTCGTCGGCTCCCGCCTCGTTGTAAAAACGGGCCATTTCCACCGGGTCTGCCATATCCCGCAGCCCCTGGAAGTTGGTTCCCTTTACCAACCGGCTGTCCCGCACGTCCAGGCAGGGGATGATGCGTTTGGTGATCATAGCCCTTCCTCCTGTTTCATCACGGCGGCCAGTTCCAGCTGCCCGGTGTAGAGGGCTTTACCCAGAATCGCGCCCCAGGCACCCATCTGCCGCAGCTGAGCCAGTTCTTCCAGGCTTCCCACGCCGCCGCTGGCTACCACCCGCAGCCCCGGCAGGGCGCAGAGCCGGCGGTAGAGTTCCAGATTGGTGCCCTTTTGGGCGCCGTCCCGGCTGATGTCTGTGCAGATCACCGTATCCACCCCGGCGGCCAGAAATTTTTCGCACAGTTCCAACCCCGACTGGCTGCTCACCTGCTCCCAGCCCCGGGTGGCGGCCATGCCGTCCTTCATGTCTATGCCCACGGCTATGCGACCGGGATAGGCCGCCGCCATGCGGGCGGTGAAATCAAAGTTTTCCACGGCCACGGTGCCCAGAATCACCCGGGCGGCCCCCAGTTCCAGATAGGTTCGGATGCGCTCCTCAGTGCGGATGCCGCCCCCTACCTGTACCTGCAGGCCGCTCTCCCGGATCAGCCGGCCGATCACTTCCAGGTTCACCGGCTCCCCCTGGCGGGCGCCGTCCAGGTCTACCACATGCAGGTTTTTGGCGCCTGCCTGGGCAAAGCCCCGGGCCACAGCCAGCGGGTCGGAAGAATAGACGGTCATCTGGTCGTAGTTGCCCTGAAACAGCCGCACTGCCTGGCCGCCGCGCAGATCAATAGCGGGAAAAATCTCCATATCTGTTTTCCTCCTTTTATCATCCGGCGGTTTTTAAACCAGCTCGCCAAAGGCCCGCAGCAGCCGCAGCCCGGCGTCACCGCTTTTTTCCGGGTGGAACTGGGCACCGTATACCTTGCCGTTTTTCACAAGCCCCGGCACCTGTACCCCGTAGGGGCTTTGGGCCAGCAGATAGTCCTGGCAGCCGGTGGCGTAAAAGCTGTGGACATAGTAAACATATTCCCCGTTTCGGAAATACTTCAAAAACGGGTCCGGACGCTGGATCTGCAGCTGGTTCCAGCCCATGTGAGGAACCTTGAGCCCCAGCGGCTCTACTTGGGGCAGCAGCGGCTCCACCTTGCCGGGGATCAGCCCCAGCCCCTGGTGGGTGCCGTATTCGCTGCTCTGCTCAAACAACAGCTGCATGCCCAGACAGATGCCCAGCAGCGGCTTTTGCTGCGCCTGCTCCTTGAGAAGCGGCACCAGCCCGGTGCTGGTCAGCTTGTCCATGGCGTCCCCGAAGGCCCCTACCCCCGGCAGAATAATCTGATCCGCGGAACGGATTTTCTCCGGGTCTGCGGTCACCGTGCTGTCCAGTCCCAGATGAGCCAGACTGGCGCTGAGGCTGAACAGATTGCCCACGCCGTAGTCAACAATGGCGATCACGCTGAATTTCCCCCTTTCGCGGTATGGCGCTTACAGCAGCCCTTTTGTGCTGGGAATCTCCTCTTCCTGGCCCGGCTGGATAGCAACCGCCTGGGCCAGTGCCCGGGCCAGCCCTTTGAAGGCGGCCTCGATGAGATGATGGGTGTTCTCCCCTGCCAGCTGTTTGGCGTGCAGCGAGCAAAGACAGCTGCGCACAAAGGCCAGCCAGAACTCCTTGCACAGTTCGGTGTCGAAATCTCCTACCTTGGCCGCCGGCAGTTCCATGCCCCAGCCCAGAGCCGCCCGGCCCGAGAGATCCACCGCGCAGAGCACCAGGCTCTCGTCCATGGGAAGCAAGAAGTTGCCGTAGCGGGCAATGCCCCGCATCTCCCCCAGCGCCTGGCGGAATGCCTGACCCAGGCAGATGCCCACGTCTTCCACTGTGTGGTGGTAGTCCACCCAGGTGTCCCCTTTGCAGCGTATGGTCAGATCAAACCGGCCGTGGCGGGCAAACAGCTGCAGCATGTGGTCCAGAAAACCGCAGCCGGTCTGGATGTCATACCGGCCGGTGCCGTCCAGTTCCAGCGAAAGAGAAATGTCGGTTTCGGTGGTGGTGCGCTGTATCGTCGCGTTCCTCATACTTCATTCCTCCAGAATACCGCGGATGATCTCCACCAGCTGTTCCATCTGCTCCCGGGTGCCGATGCTGATGCGCAGCCAGTCAGCGATGAGAGGATCGTTCCAGCGCCGCACCACGATACCCTGCTGGCGCAGCCGGTCAAAGAGCCGTGCGCCGGGCATTTTGTCGGTGCGCACAAACAGGAAGTTGGTGCGGGAATCGGTGACAATAAAGCCCAGCTGCCGCAGGGCGGCGGCGGTTTTGTCCCGGATATCGCACACCTGGTCCACACAGGCCCGGAAATAGTCCTCGTCCTCCAGGCTGGCGATGCCGGCCAGCTGGGTGAGAAGATTGACGTTGTAGGGGTTCATGCTGTACCGCACCCGGTTCAAATCCTCGATGAGGGCAGGACAGCCAAAACCGAATCCCAGCCGGCCGCCGGCCAGGCTGCGGCTTTTGCTGAAGGTATGTACTACCAGCAGGTTGTCGTATTTGTCCAGCAGAGGCAAGCAGCTTTCGGAGCCGAAATCCACATAGGCCTCGTCCAGAATCAGCACATCGTCGGGATTAGCCCGAAGGATTTCCTCGATCTGGGCCGGGGTCAGCACCAGCCCGGAAGGGGCGTTGGGATTGGCGATGACCATGGTGCGCCCCAGATGGGCGTAATCGGCGGGGCGGATGGAGAAATCCTCCGCCAGGGGGATCTCCTTGGCGTCGATGCCGAACAGCGCCGCCCATACCTTATAAAAACCGTAGGTGATATTGGGAAAGGCAAGCCCCTTCCCTTCGCCGCAGAAAGCCCGGATGGCCAGCATCAGAATCTCGTCGCTGCCGTTGCCCGCCACGATCTGCTCCGGTGCCAGGCCATACCGTTTGGCGGCTGCCTGACGCAGCAGGGCGCTGTCGGGGTCCTCGTAGAGCCGCAGACTGTCGATCTGCTCCCGGGTGATGGCCTGGGCCACCCGGGGACTGGGCGGAAAGGGATTTTCGTTGGTGTTCAGTTTCATGCGGATCTCGCCCTGGGGCTGTTCGCCCGGGGTATAGGGGTCCAGTCCGGCCAGATCGGCAGTGAAATAGCGGCTCATTGGTCTTCCTCCTCAAAACGAACGGTGACGCTGCGGGCGTGGGCCTGCAGGCCTTCCTGCATGGCAAAATCGGCCACGCGGTCCTTTACATTGCGCAGAGCGTCCCGGGTATAGTACAAAAAGCTGGATTTTTTCACGAAGTCATCCACCGACAAGGGGCTGGAAAAGCGGGCGGTGCCGCTGGTGGGCAGAGTGTGGTTGGGGCCCGCGAAATAATCTCCCAACGCTTCGGGGGCGTTTTTGCCCATGAAGATGCTGCCGGCGTTTTTGACCTTGCCCAGCAGAGCAAAGGGGTCGTCCACACACAGTTCCAGGTGCTCGGGGGCGATGAGATTGGCGGCTTCCACCGCCTTGTCCAGATCGTCGGTGACGATGATTTTGCCGTTGTCGTCGATGCTGGTACGGGCGATAGCCTGCCGGGGCAGAAGCGGGATCTGCCGCTCCAGCTCGGCCTGCACCGCCAGGGCCAGGGAGCGGCTGTCGGTGACCAGCACCGCTGTGGCCAGCTTGTCGTGCTCGGCCTGGCTGAGCATATCCGCCGCCACCCAGGCGGGGTTGCAGCTGCCGTCGGCCAGCACCAGAATCTCACTGGGACCAGCGATCATATCGATATCCACAATGCCGTACACCTTGCGCTTGGCGGTGGCCACATAGATATTGCCGGGGCCCACGATCTTGTCCACCTTGGGTACGCTCTGGGTGCCGTAGGCCAGGGCCGCCACAGCCTGGGCGCCGCCGGTTTTGAAGATACGGGTGACCCCTGCCACCTTGGCGGCCGCCAGGATGGCCGGCGCCACACTGCCGTCGGCGGCGGGCGGGGTGACCATAACAATCTCCTTGACTCCGGCAAGCTTGGCGGGTATGACGTCCATCAGCACCGTGCTGGGGTAGCTGGCGGTGCCGCCGGGTACATAGACGCCGGCTTTTTCAATGGGGGTGAATTTCTGTCCCAATACGATGCCGGGACGGTCGTTGATGACAAAATCCTGCCGGATCTGGCGGCTGTGGAAGGCGCGGATATTTTCGGCAGCCTGGCGCAGCGTCTCCACAAAATCCGGGGATACCTGCTTCATGGCGACCTCCAGCTCGGCCTCGGTTACCTCCAGGCTGTCCAGCCGGGCTTTGTCGAACTTTTCAGCGTATTCCAGCAGCGCTGCGTCCCCTTCCTGCCGTACCCGGGCCATGATCTCGTCCACGGCGGCTTCCACGTCCCGCTCGGCACGCAGATCCCGGTTGAGAAATTTTTCCGGCTGCAAAGCGTCAAATTCATACAATTTAATCATGGTTTGTTCACCTCGTTAAGCTTTTGCAGCAGCTGGTCGATGCGCTGCCCTTTGAATTGATAGGCTGCCTTGTTGGCGATGAGCCGGGCGCTGATGGGCAAAAAACGCTCCAGCACCGCCAGACCGTTTTCCCGCAGGGTGGTGCCTGTCTCCACAATGTCCACGATCACGTCGGCCAGCCCCACCAGCGGCGCCAGCTCGATGGACCCGTTGAGCTTGATGATGTCGATATCCCGGCCCCGGGCGGCATAGTGGCTTTTGGCGATCTGGGGGAACTTGGTAGCTACCCGCAGCACGCTGCCGGTGTCCTCTTCAAAACCGGGAAAACCTGCCACGCACATATCGCAGCGGCCCAGCCCGGTGTCCAGCAATTCGTAGACATCGGCGCCGCTTTCATCCAAAGTATCCTTACCCACGATGCCGATATCTGCCGCCCCGTGCTCTACATAAATAGGTACGTCGCTGGGTTTTACCCAGAAAAACCGCACTCCTGCTTGGGCGTTTTCCATGATCAGCTTGCGGGTTTTGGAGAAATCCTCCTCACAGCCAAAACCGCATTGCTGCAGCAGAGCGTATACCTTTTCGCCCAGCCGTCCTTTGGGCAGGGCGATGCTCAGCATGGACTGGGCCGACGATTGGCTGGCACTGCCCCGCTCCAGCTGGTCCAGATAGAGGGCAAAGCCAACGGCCCGGGCACCCGGGGAAAAACGGCTTGCCAGGGGATCGTATCGTCCACCCTGAAGCACCGGGGCCGGCAGACCCGCCCGGTAGCCCCGGAACACCAGACCGTTGTAGTAGTCGATCTCCTGCACCAGAGACAGATCCAGAGTAAGAGATACCAGGGCGGGAAGCTGCAGCTGGCGGCACAAGGCAGTCAGTTCGGCGGCGGCCTCCGCCATGGCCTGGTTTTGCACCATGGCCTCCAGGGCGGGCAGTACCTGGTCGGGGCTGCCGTTCAGCGCCAGCAGCTGCCGCAGCAGCCGGGCCTGGTCGGGACTGCAAAGGCTGTCCAGCTGATGGGCCCGCTTATCCCGCAGACATTCCAGCACCGGGCCCCGGTCACCGGGAGCAAATCCGGCGGCATCCAGCAGACCGGCCACAAATCCCATATGTCCCAGCACCAGCACGGCTTTTTGCTCCAGTGCGGCCAGACTCTGGGCAGCCAGTTCCAGTGCCTGCACCATATCCTTTTCCTGCACCTGTCCGATGCATTCCAGACCCATCTGGCTGATTTCCCGGAAGGCACGGCTTTCCAGGCTGGGACGGAAGACGCTTTCGGAATAGTAGTAGCGGGCGCATTCCCCGGCAGCCGGCCGGGCGTTTTTGGCGATGCTCAAAGTGACGTCCGGTTTCAGGGCCAGCAGCCGTCCGTCCAGGTCGGTAAAGGTGATCAGCTGACGGCTGGACAGAAAGCCTTCGTTCTCCCGGTACAGGCTGTATTCCTCAAAGCGGCTCATGCGG
>DXDW01000117.1 GCA_019115305.1 Candidatus Anaerofilum excrementigallinarum | reverse complement strand
TATAGCTCATGCCGGTGGCCTGCCGGAACAGGCTGCAAAAATAATATTTGCTGTATCCGGCCACCCGGGCCACCTCGTCCAGGGTGACGTGCCGGGAATAGTTTTCCTCGGTCCAGCGCACCGCCTGCTGCAAGCCCCCCGTCTGGGGCCGGTCGCTGCCGCGGAGGCTTTGTAGGGGCGGGGCCGGGTGCTGGGCCAGAATGCGGAACGCCTCCATCACCAAAGGCAGGCAGCGGCCCAGGTCGCCGTCCAGGTCCATCAGCTTGTGGATCACGGCGAATATTTCCCCGGTATCAGGGCATAAGGCGGCCAGCCGCTCCATGCCGCAGCCGCAGACTTCCAGATAGTTTTCCAGGTCCATATACCGCCGCATATAGTTGGGGTGTACCTTGAAAACAAGCATCTTTCCGCCGCAGGGCTGCACCCGGGTGGAATGCAGGGCATGGGGCGGCGCCACAAATACCTGCTTTCCGCTTAGGGCAAAGCGGCGGCCCTCCACCAGCACCTCCCCCCGCAGCCCGTCGCAGAGCAGAACCTCCACCGTTTTGGCATAGTGCAGCGGCACCATCTCCTCGGCGGGAAATGTCTTGATATGTATGGTATAGGGCATTTCGGGGGAGAACTCCCGCTGCTCCTCAAACTCGCCGGGGATGGTATCTCCCCAGTATACGCACTGCATCCGGCTTCACCTCTCTTTCAGAATCCTACCACGCTCACCGCAATATTACAATATTTTTTCAAAAGATTATCGATTGCCTTCCGGGCCGGAAAGGGGGATACTATAACCAGTATGATGCGCCGGCATTGGCCGGGCAAAAGGAGTGTATTAGTATGAAGCGTTCTGAGATCAACAAGGCGCTGCGGGAGCTGGAGGCCATGTGCCAGAAGCACTGCTGCTATCTGCCCCCCTTCTGTCATTTCACCCCCGAGCAGTGGCAGACCCTGGGCCACGAATACGACGAGGTGCGGGACTGCATGCTGGGCTGGGACATCACCGACTACGGCATGGGCAATTTTGACAAATTCGGCTTTTCCCTCATCACCATCCGCAACGGTAACCGGGCCATGGCCGACAAATACCCCAAGGTCTATGCCGAAAAGCTGCTCTACCTCAAGGAGGGCCAGTACGCCCCCAACCACTTCCACTGGTACAAGACCGAGGACATCATCAACCGGGGCGGCGGCAATGTGCTGATCCGGGTTTACAACAGCCTGCCCAACGAGGAGATCGACTACGAAAGCGATGTGACGGTGCACACCGATGGCCGCACCTACACCGTGCCCGCCGGCACCCAGATCCGCCTCACTCCCGGCGAGAGCATCCATGTGCAGCAGTACCTCTACCACGACTTTTCGGTGGAGGAGGGCACCGGCCCGGTGCTGCTGGGCGAGGTGAGCCAGTGCAACGATGACAACACCGACAACCGGTTCAATCCCCCTGTGGGCCGCTTCCCCACCATCGAGGAGGACGAGCCCCCCTACCGGCTGCTCTGCAACGAGTACCCCAAGGCGAAGTGATGGGCCATGGTGTATGAACTGAACAACGGCTGTCTGTCTTTGGCAGTGGACAGCCGCGGCGCTCAGCTGCTGCGGCTGGACAGCGCGGAGGGCCATCCCTTTCTCTGGGAGGGCGACGAAAAATACTGGCCCGACCACTCGCCTTTGCTGTTTCCTTTTGTGGGCCGCCTGACCAAAGACAGCTACCGCCTGGGGGAGCAGACCTATTCCATGCCCATCCATGGCTTTGCGGCCGCCCAGACCTTCCGGCTGATCCGGCAGGAGCAGGACCGGCTGGTGCTGGCACTGGAGAGCAGCCCTGAAACTTTGGCCATCTATCCCTTCCATTTTTCGCTGGAAGTGGAGTATCAGCTGTGCCAAAACACCCTGTCCATCTGCTACACTGTTCGCAATCGGGACAGCCGGGTGATGCCCTTCGGCATCGGGGGACATCCGGGATTCCGTCTGCCCATGGAGCCGGGCCGGGAGTTCTCCGACTATTGGCTGGAATTTGAAAGCCCCTGTCTGCCCGCCCGGGTCCTCACCACCTCCCAGGTGTATCTGTCGGGACGGGAGGAGGATTTCCCCCTGGAGCAGGACCGCATTCTGCGGCTGCACCACCGGCTGTTCGACGACGACGCCATCACCCTGAAAAACATGGCCCGGGCCGTCACCCTGCGGGCGGAAAATGGTCCGTTCATCACTTTGCGCTACCCCGATATGCCGTATCTGGGCATCTGGCACACCACCGGCAGCGATGCGCCTTTTGTCTGCATCGAGCCCTGGACCTCTCTGCCCAGCCGCCAGGACGTGGTGGAGGATCTGTGGTGCAAAAGCGATCTGATCCAGCTGGCGCCGGGCAAGGAATACCAAAACGGCTGGAGTATCACCATAGAACAGAATTGAAACAGACTGTTTGCTCGGTCGGAGGGCCTTGTGCTGTTTAGGCCTGGCATATCCGCCGATAACTTGTATGCCCGGAGGGATGTCGTGGAAAGCGGCATCCCCCTTTTTATGTCCCGTCACAGGGGTATCCCGCCCGCCTGCGGCGGGCTTTTTTTATTTGCACCGCTTTGTAAAAAATCCCCGGGCCTCTCTGGCCGCCGCCATGCAGAACTACGATTATCTGCTGAGCATTGCGGCGGTGAAGCGGTTTCAGGGCAGTTATCGCTCCGCTTTGGTGGCCCAGGGGGCGTTCAGCGCCTACGATACCGCGGCGGTGCGGCAGGTGGGGGGATGGAAGGATGTGCTGGGGGAGGACATTGTGCTGACCTATCAGCTCCTGGAAAAGGGGTTCGGCTCGGAATACCAGGCCGCTGCGGTGGGGTATACCACTGTCCCGGAAACCATCTCCGGCCTGTACAACCAGCGCAAGCGCTGGGCCGTGGGGATGCTGGAGGGCCTTTCCACGGTCCGCCCCTGGCAGCAGGCCAGCATCTATTCCCGGCATTTTTCCTTGGTGAACCTGTCGGTGATCTGGCTGGACCTGGCCTTTTTGTTCGGCTTTGTTCCGGGGCTGCTGTTGGCGGCGCTGGGGTATTTCTATCTGGCGGGCTGCCTTACCCTGACGACCCTGGCGGTCTGCCTGGTGTTTTTTCTCAGTACCTATCTCTACCAGAAGCAGCTGCACATTCCCTTTTACAACAGCGTGTGGGGCTTTGTGTGGTTTCTGGCGCTGTTTCAGATGATACAGAGCACGGCGGCGGTCCACGGGTATCTGCTTCGCCTGCTGCACAGAAAGGGGGAGTGGAAATGAAACGGCAGAATATCCTGTTTGTGTCTTTGACGGCGCTGGTGATTCTGGCGATCACGGCGGCGCTGCTGGTGGCTATCCGGTGGGGCGCGGGCCTTTGAAAATATCCCCAAATGGGCAGGACGACCAGTAAAAAGGAAGTTTTTGACAAAAAAATTAAAAACAAAAAAATACCAAAAATGATCAAATTCCTTCTATACAGCGGTATCCCATTGCTTTTATAATGAGAGCAGCATAAAAAGCTCCTTTCCTATTTGCATAGGATTTTATCAAATAGGCAGACGGTTACAGAGAAGTCGGGTGAAAATCCCGCACGGTCCCGCCACCGTGATGCGCGTCCAGTGCGCGCTGAGTCGGATCGCTGTGTCTGCTGTGGAACAATTCACGATGGATGGATTGGGCCATGCACAGGCTTGTGCCTGGGTGACGCCCTTTCTGGTGAGGAAGGGCGTTTTTTGATGCAAAAACAAACGATGGAGGAATTTGTCATGAAAAAGAATCTCGCCTTTGTGCTGGCTGTCTGCCTTGCTTTTGCGTCTGCGGGCTGCGGCAGCGCTTCTTCCGGTTCGGCGTCTCAGCCGGCTTCCCAGTTTGCCTCTCAGCAGAGCAGTGCGGCTTCCGAAGCGGCCGGCGCAGCCAAGCCCACCACCGATCCCAGCGGCGCGACGGTGGAAATTCCCGACCAGATCGACACCATTGTCTCCCTGGCCCCTTCCATCACCGAAACCCTGGTGGCTCTGGGCTGCGGCGAGCAGCTGGTGGCCGTAGACACCAACAGCCAAGGGCTGGAGGGGGTGGCGGAGGATCTGCCGGCCTTTGACCTGATGCAGCCCGATATGGAGCAGCTCAGCGCCCTGCAGCCCGATGTGCTGTTTGTCTCCAATATGACCCTTTACGACAACTCCTCTCCCTATGAGCAGCTGATCGAGCAGGGAGTCTGCGTGCTCTGCGTGCCTTCCAGCGACAGCATTGCCGACATTCAGGACGACCTGGCCTTTGTGGCTGCCGCTGTGGGCAGGGAGCAGGAGGGCGAGGCCATGGTGGAGCAGATGCAGGCCGAAATCGACCGCATTGCCGCCATCGGCGAGACTATCACCGACAAAAAGACGGTCTACTTTGAGATCAGCGCCGCCCCCGATATGTACAGCTTCGGCGGCGGGGTGTTCCTGGACGAGATGATCGAGATCATCGGCGCCGAGAATATACTGGGCGAGGAAACCGGCTGGCTGCGTGTGGAGCCTGAAACCATCATGGCGGCCGATCCCGATGTGATCCTCACCAACGTCAACTACATCGAGGACCCGGTGGGGGAGATCATGGGCCGCAGCGGCTGGGATGCTTTGTCGGCGGTGAAGAACCAGCAGGTATATTATGTGGACAACATGGCTTCCTCGCTGCCCAACCAGAATGTGGTCAAAGCGCTGGATCAGATGGCCAAGGCCGTTTATCCTGAGTATTACGAAGGATGAGCTGGAAAAAATTTGCATGGCCGGCACTGCTGCTGCTGGCCGTGCTTTCTGTTTTGCTGGGGGTGGGGGTAGGCAGCGTGTTTGTGCCCCCGGCCGATGTGCTGGCCAGCCTGGGTGTGCACTTTTTTGGTATGACCGCTCCAGAGGGGTTGGATGAGATCACCGTCAGCATGGTGACCAACATGCGGCTGCCCCGGGTGCTCATGGCTTTTCTGGCCGGCGCAGCCCTGTCCATGGGCGGCACCGTGATGCAGTCGGTGCTGCGCAACCCGCTGGCCTCTCCCTTCGGGCTGGGCATTTCGGCGGGCGCGGGCACCGGCGCGGCCCTGGTGATGGTGTTGGGGCTGTCCGGGGGAGCACTGGGCATCTTTTTCATGCCTTTGGTGAGTCTGGTGTTCGGCCTGCTCACGGTGGTGGCGGTGATTGGATTTTCGGCCCGCATGGACCGGGACCTGTCCAGCACCACCATTGTGCTCACCGGTATGGTGGTATCCCTGTTTCTCAACGCAATCATGAGTTTTTTGTCCACTCTGTCTCCCGCCTATGCCCAGCGCATCAACCTGTGGACTCTGGGGAGCTTTTCCATGAAGGAGTGGTCCCAAGTGCTGGTGCTGGCGCCGATAACGGTGATTTGCTGCCTGTTTTTTATGCGCTTTTCCGCCGAGCTGGACGCCATGACCTTTGGCGAGGAGCAGGCCCAGCTGCTGGGTGTGGATGTGCGCCGTGCCAAATGGCTGCTGATCGGCCTGGTGGCAGTGCTGGTGGGAGCCACCACCGCCTTTGTAGGCATCATCGGCTTTGTGGACCTCATCGCGCCCCATGTGGTGCGGCGGTTTTTCGGTTCCTCCCATCGGCGGGTGCTGCCGGCTTCGGCCCTGTTCGGAGGCTGCTTCATGGTACTGTGCGATCTGGCTTCCCGCACCCTCACCGCTCCCCGGGAGATCCCCATTGGGTCCATCACCGCCTTTTTGGGCACGCCCTTCTTTGTTTACATCTATTTTGTGGGAAGAAGGAGGCGCTGAGAGATGCTGCAGGCAGAACATATATGCTGCGGTTACGGCGGCGAGCCGGTGGTGCGGGATGTTTCCTTTTCGGTGAAGCCGGGGGAGCATCTGTGCATCATGGGACCCAACGGCTGCGGAAAAACCACGTTGCTGCGGGCGCTGGCGGGACTTTTGCCCTGGCAGGGCAGCATCACCATTGCGGGGCAGGATCTGCGGGGGATGAAACGGCGGCAGATCGCCCGGAATGTGGCCATGATGAGCCAGCTGACCAGCGTATATTTTTCCTATACCGTCTACGAAACAGTGATGTTGGGACGCTATGCCCATCGCGGCCCCGGAGCGCTGCAGGGCGCTGACCGGCAGGACCGGGAGATCGTGCTGGATTGCCTGGAACGCACCGGGCTGCTGCCTTTGGCCGACCGGCCTATCACCCAGCTTTCGGGCGGGCAGCTGCAGCGGGTGTTTCTGGCCCGCACCTTTGCCCAGTCGCCCCGGATCATCCTGCTGGACGAGCCCACCAATCATCTGGATCTGAAATACCAGGTGGAGCTGGTGGCTGAACTGCGCCGTTGGAGCTCTGCCGGTGACCGCTGTGTGGTGGGAGTGCTTCACGACATCAATTTGGCCCTGGAATTTGCCGACCGGGTGCTGCTGCTGGAAAAGGGAGAGGTGCGGGGAATTTATCCCGCCGACGATTTTGATTTGGAGGCGCTGAGCCGGGTCTACCAGATGGATGTGGCCGGCTATATGCGCCGCTGCTTGAAAAAATGGGAGTGAAACGCCATGGAACTGTACCGGAGCCCCTACGAGGCTTATCCTTTCCTCTGCGACGCGGACGAAGATCTGCGCTGCGATTTTGAACTTCTCACCGACGAGATGGCCGGCCGCACCGGGCTGCTGGCCGCCACAGTGGATGATCCGGCTTTGAAGGCCGAATTGCTGTGGCTCTGCGAATTGATCTACCACATGAACCCCACTTTGCGCACCCGGCTGACTGTGACCGAAGAGGAAAAGGACCGTTTGGTACAGGCGGCATTGCGGCTGAAGGGGCAAAGCGACGGCCGCTGTCAGCTGTTTGTGCTGACTCAAGGCTGCCCGGCGGCCTGTCAGGCCCATCTGCTGCGGGTGCAGGGCAAACAGGCAGTGCGGATGCTCTACCGCTGGATGCACCGGGGCAACCAGGTGCCGCCGCTGCTGGTAGACCTGGCCAACCTCCTTTCGGGCTACTTCTTCTATCTTGCCCTCTGCCTCAACCAGGCCGCGGGAGTGGACGAGGTCCCCTACGAAAGCAGGAACTACACCGTATAAAATCAAAAACAGCCTTGTGCTGCCGGGCGCAGCGCGTCGGCAGCCGAGGGGCAGGATAGCCCACACAATGGGCCGGCGGATGGATACGCCCTGCTCCTGGAACCAATAGGAGAAACAAAATGCAAAAACTTTATCCGGGAATGCGTTTTACCGCCTCTTACAGCGAAGGCAAAGACAGTCTGCTGGCCATTTATCGGGCGGTGCAGAGCGGCATGGTGCTGCAGTTTTTGCTGATCACCTACAACACCGACCGCCAGCGCAGCTGGTTTCACGGCATCCCCACCGAAGTGCTGGAAGAGGTGGCGGCGGCCATGGGCGTGCCGGTACACCGGATCTGCACCACCGGCGAGGGGTATGGCCGGGCCTTTGAGGAGGCGCTGCGCCGGGAAAAGGAACAGGGGGCCCAGGCCTGTGTATTTGGGGATATCGACATCCAGGGCCATCTGGAATGGGGCAGCCAGCGCTGTGCTGCGGCGGGCCTGGAGGCCTGTTTCCCCCTGTGGCAGGAGGACCGGCTGGCCCTCACCCGGGAGGGGATACGGGCGGGTTTCCGCCCGCGGATCACCGTGATAGACCGCACCCGGCTGTCCGAAGATTTTCTGGGGCGGCTGCTCGCCGAAGAGACGCTGGAGGATCTGCAGGCCGCCGGCGTGGATGTGTGCGGCGAAAATGGCGAGTACCACACCTTTGTGGCGGACGGCCCGCTGTTTTCCCGGGCGGTGCCGGTGCAGTTTCAGGCTCCGCTGGAGCTGGGCGACTATCTGGTGCTGCCCATGGAGATGCAGGCCCGCGGCTTGGACTGATAGGTGCGCCAGGTAACCCGGGGCGCTGCTGCTCGCCGGGATATAACAAAATAAAAAAGGCCCCAAGGGGAATGCCGGCAAACCGCCGATCCCTCTTGGGGCCTTTTGCTTATTCAAAAAACATGCAGTCGGTGTAAGCCTGCATAAATACAGGGTCGCAGGAGAGGTCAACCACCTCGGCCTGCCTTGTCAGCTCCTCGCACAGGCCGGCCAAAGACTGGTCCAGCAGCAGCATGGCCGCTCCGCGAAGGGCCGCGTTGCCCAATACCCGCACCCGGTCGGTGAGCTGTGCAGGCAGCAGGCCGATGCGCCCGGCGCTTTCCACATCCAGATAGCTGCCGAAGCCTCCGGCCACCGCCAGCTCTTCCAGCTGCTCAAAGCTGCGGTGGGCGGTCTGCACCAGCGTTTCCATCCCGGCGGCTACGGCGCTTTTGGCCAGTTGAATGGCCCGCACATCCTTTTGGGTCAGGGATACCGGGCCGCAGATGACGGCAGGGGCGGGGTCCAACAGGCCGGTCTCGTCCAGCTGGCCGGTTTCCAGCAGACAAGCCAGGGCGTCCACCCCCCCGCTGCCGCAGATGCCCACCGGCTTGCCGTCTCCCAGCACATGGGCCTGCAGTGCGCCGTTTTGCAGCCGCACCCGGTCCACTGCGCCGTCCCGGCCGGGCATTCCCATGGAAAGACCGGCCCCTTCAAAGGCGGGACCTGCCGCCGTGGAACAGCAGAGCAGCCGCCCCGAATCCCACAGAGCGATCTCGCCGTTGGTGCCGATATCGGCCAGCAGACGGATGCCCGGCTGCCGGGTGATGCCGCTGGCCAGCAGGGCGGTGGAGGTGTCGGCCCCTACAAAGGCGGCAAAGCAGGGGGGCAGGTAAACAACAGCATCGGGACAATCCAGCCCCAGATTCCGCCCTGCAAGGCGGCGGCCAAAGAGATCGGTGGCCGCAAAGGGAGCATGGGAGAGGCATTCCGGGTCGGTCTCGGTGAGCAGATAGAGCATGGCTGTGTTGCCGGTGATCACAAGGCCGTCCAGCTGGTGGACAGAAATCCCGGCCTGGGCGGCCATTTCCGCCAGCAGACCATTGATGCCGCCCCGCACGCTCTGGGCCAAAGCGGGGCCCTGGCCCTCCAGCGCCGCACTGATGCGGGAGATCACGTCGGCTCCCCAGGGTGCCTGGGGATTCATGCAGCCGGCCCGGGCCAGCAGAGAGCCGTCGGCTCCGTACAGGCAGGCGGCCAGGGTGGTGGTGCCGATGTCCACCGCCGCACCGTACCGGGAAAACAGGGGATGCACCGGCTCCAGGCCGTCGCCGTCGGCCAGCACATGGGCCTTGGCAGCGGCGGTGGTGGAGATTTCGCAATCTCCCAAGGCCCGGGTGCAGCAGGCCAGCCGCAGACCACGGGCCAGTTCCTCCTCGGAAAGACAGCGTTTTTCTTCCTCGGAGGGTTCGCTCAGCTCTCCCCGGGCGATTACCCGGCATTTGCCGCAGCGGCCCCGGCCGCCGCAGGGGGTCTCCAGCTGGGCGTCAGGGGCCAGCAGCTGGCTGAGCAAAGTTCCCGGCGAAACCGGCCGGGAAATACCGTTGACCATTGCCGTTGCCATAGCCTTCTCCTTTCAATCACCGGCCAAAGAACACCGCGCCGAAATAGGTGACGGTATTCTGTCCGTTGATGTACTTCATGCCGGCCAGCTCGGCCAGCTTGGAAACATTGATGCCGTAGGCCTCCAGCGAGGAGAGAGCCTTTTCGGGGAAACGGCAGGGTTTGTCCTCCCGCTTGGCGCAGACCGGACAGACCCGGCAGCCCCCGGCTCCCAGATGCAGCGCGTCGGGGCCGAAACAGTCGGCCAGCTCCTTGCGCACCTTCTGGGTGAGGTCGTTCATTCGGGCGCCGGCCTCCATCATGCCCTCGAAATCGTAGCTGTCCTCCAGCTCGCCCACCGTCTGGTAGACCAGGGCCAGGGGATATTTTTGGGCCTGGGCGATCAGCTGATCCACCGGCCCCACATGGGGCGGGCACATCCAGCTGCGGCCGTACATGCCGCAGGCGTTGGATTCGCACATTTTGCGGAATTCCGGTTCAAACTGGATATCCCGCACCTCCACCACGGCGGCGCGATAGGCGCCCCAGTCCAGCAGGGTTTGGATCATTTTTTCCTTTTCCATTTCCAGTGTCAGCTCCATTCGGTTTTTCGCAGCATGTCCCGGACTCTTTCTACCGAAAAGCCCCGGCCGGTGCTGGTTTCGGCCACGGTGTCCCGGGGGTTGGCACCGCATTCGGCATACAGCTGGTTGGCGCCGGCCATGAGGCACAGCTCGTCGGGCTCGTGTACGCACATGGCCCGGGCCGGATGCACCGCCAAAGTGGCCACGGCGCAGATCTGGGCCAGCCGTGCCGCCGAGATCTCACCCAGAGGCGCCAGAGGCGTGCCGGGCACGGCAGTGCGCTTCATCACCGCCATCACCCCCACGGGGTAGTCCAGGGGGCGCAGCATTTCCTGGGCCAATTCTTCGTTGGAATGCTCGGGCCCGATGGGCTCTACGCAGTAGTAGAGCTCCAGCCCGGCCTGCTTCACCGCGTCCATGGTGCGGATGCGGGCGACAGGGGTGGCGCCGGTGTCCACACCCTCCCGCAGCCGGTGGATGTGATACACGCCGGTAAAGCCTGCTTCTTTCAGGGCGGCGGCGTAGTCGGGACCAAAATCCCCGGTGTTGGCCACCATCCGCATACCGGCGGGCAGCACCTGCCGCACAGCGCGCCCGTATTCCAGAAACAGTTCCGGAGAAAATTCGGCGGTGGTCATCAAAAACAGATCCTCAATACCGGCCTTTGCCAGCTGGGCGGCCTGGGCTTTTACATCCTCCAAAGGACGGATCAGAACCGTTTTGTCCTTCACATAGTCGGCAGCCAGACTGCAGAAGCGGCAGTTGATGCGGCAGGGCTGGATATCCAGGCCGATCTGGGCAAAAATCATGCCCCGGCTTTCAAAAGCAGCCCGGGAATAGCCGTTGGCCGCGGCCAGCAGGGCATAATAGTCCGCGCTGCCCACCGGCACTTCCAGCAAAGCGCAGAGATCGGCTTGTTCCGGCCGCCGGCCGGAAGCCAGTTTTTCAAGAATAGTCTGTATCATTCCAAAACCTCTTTTACCAGGGTGGGATACCAGGCAATGGCCTGCTTTACCGCTTTGCGCAGGGGCATACCGGGGCCGGCCAGCAGCACCAGCCGGTTTTCCCGCTGGTTTTGCACGTCGGTGTCGGAGACCTTTACCGTGGGTCCCACACAGTCCACCAGAAGCCGGCGGCCCTCCAGTACCGCTACTCCTTTGATGCGCCAGGTGTCCTCGGCAATCATCCGCAGCAGATGGGAGAGCTGTTCCACCGTCATGGCGGGGTCCAGCTCCAGCAGCTGCTTTTGCAGCCGGATGTCGGGCCGGGCCACCTCTTCCTCGCCCCCCAGAGGGCGGATGTCCTCCAGCCAGGCGGGCTGGAAGGCGCCGAACCGGGTGGGGTGCACCACAGCGGCGGGGTTGCGGGCCAGCACTTCGCTCTCGGCCTGGCGGAGCTGTTCGGGGGTGGCCAGGTCGGTCTTGTTCAGCAGCACCAGGCTGCTCACCATCAGCTGCCGGGGGCAGACCCGGGCGGTGTGCAGCACCTTTTCCAGCCGGGGCGTGTCCACCAGACAGACACTGCCCCGGTAGTGAATGGCGGAAAAGGCGGGCTGGCCCAGCACTGTCTGTACGCTGGTGGGGTCGGCGAGACCCGAGGCCTCCACCAGAATCACATCCGGCTTCTGGGCCGCAGCCCGGGCCAGTTCCTCCTCAAACTTATCCAGTCGGCAAGCGCAGAAGATGGAGCCGTTGGTGATCTCGGACAGCACCGCGTCCAGCTGCTGCAGCAGGGCGCCGTCCACCCCGGCTTTGCCGAATTCGTTGATGATCAGCCACAGCCGTTTGCCGGGAAACTGCCGGGAAAATTCACGCAGGAAGGTGGTTTTGCCCGCTCCGAGAAAGCCGGTGATGAGATAAAGCTCCATACAGGGTATCCCTTTCCGCCGGGCCAAAAGCCCGGCCTTTTGCCTGGTTTTACAGCACGTCCCGGATGGCCTGCTCCAGCTCTTCCTTGCTGGGGATGATGGAGGCAAACTTGAGCTGGCCGTTGATGTAGATGCTGGGCAGGCTCTTGACACCCATCTTCTGGAACCGGGCGATGTTTTCCTTTTCGGTGAATTTGTACTCCACCATGTCGATGGCGTCACCAAACTGCTCCTTGGCCACGCAGGCGGCGCCCATCATGTAGGTGCAGGCGGCGCAGGAGGTGCTGTCCAAAGTGCAGACCTCCACCAGGGGTTTCTCCAGATGCTCGTAGTCGGGCAGCTGGACGTCGATGTCGAAGGTGGCAGAGACGTAGTTTTCCACCATCTTGCGCACGCTTTCGGTCTCCAGCACGGCCTGGGCGGCACCGATGGCATTTTCCACCGGCACGGCGTAAGGCATATCACAGCCGGGGGCCACGATGAAGTTGCGGTATTCGGGCAGCTTGGCCAGCAGGTCCACCACATATTTCATGTTGTCCTGCTGGGTGCCGTGGAGCATGATGGAGGTGAGGGGAATATTGCCGCCGATGGCCACATTGTATTTGTCGGTGACGGCCTTGGCCGCGATGATGTCCACGTTTTCGTCCACCGAGATGGAGTCGGGGCCGGTCTGGCACATTACCTCGATGTTGCGGGTGGCGTCGCCGCAGACAAAGAAGGAGGAGAATACGCCCTTTTCCCGGATATGGCTGAACAGGTCGGTGTAGGGCTCGGAGAGAAAGTCCTCAAAATGGCTGCTGGAGATCTGGGAGACCAGGGGGTCCACCACGGCGATGACGTCCATGCCGGCCTCGATGAACAGGTCGGCCATCCGCTTGCCGCACTCGGTGCAGTAGTGGAGCAGCTGGGCCACATAGTCCTCGTCGTCGTACATATCCATGAACAGATCGTTGCCCCGCAGATGAGAAGCCAGGGTGAAGGGGCCGCAGATCAGGCCGTAGAGGGCGGTGGTTTCGCCCACTTCCTTCTTCATCCGGCGCATGGCGTTCAGCACCAGGGGCAGACGGCCCTGGTCGGCGGTGGGCAGAGTGCACAGGCAGGGCACGGTCATGGTGTCGGCCAGGGGATGGCTGGACACGCTGGGCGGGCCGTCCTTGGACCATACCAGATCGCAGCCCAGGATCTCGGCCTCCAGCTGCAGGTCAAATACCACCGGCTGGCCGTCGGGCTTGTACAGGCGGTTTACTTCCAGCAGGGCCTTGACCAAAGTGTCCTCGTCGGTGAGCACCTGGGCGGCGTCGGCGCCGGTGAGGATACCGGAGTGGACACCGGCAAAGGGCACCCAGGGTGCCCGGGGAGTGGCTTCGTGGCGCAGGGTGGCAAAAATAAGCTCTTTGGGAGTCATGGCTCAAAACACCTTTCTCTTATCTATATAATAGGATGGCGGTGCGGTCGGCTTGACAGCACCGCCGAAAAGGAATATACTCGATTTTATACAAAGGGCTTTGTTCCGCACCGTACATCTTTCGCACAGGCGTCGGTGGGAGCGGGCCTTTTTTGTTTTTAGTTGTTAGGAAAACCGGGGCAGATCAGGCGGTTTTGCACAGGGATACCGCTGCGTCGGCGGCGGTGGCGGCGTCGGGGGTGTAGCAGTCGGCGCCGATCTGCTCGCAGAAGGTCTGGGTGACAGGAGCGCCGCCGATCATGATCTTCACCTTGTCACGGATGCCGGCGGATTCGGCCTGCTTGACAACCTCTTCCATCACGCCCATGGTGGTGGTGAGCAGAGCGGAGCAGCAGATGATCTGGCAGCCCTGGTCGATGGCGGTCTGTACATAGGTTTCGGGGGCTACGTCGGTGCCCAGGTCCACGACCTCCAGGCCCTTGCCTTCCATCATCATCTTAACCAGGTTCTTGCCGATGTCGTGCAGGTCGCCCTTTACGGTGCCGATGCACACCTTGCCCACGGCTTCTACGCCGGCGTCGGCCATCAGGGGCTTCAGCAGGGCTGCGCCCATGTTCATGGCGCGGGCGGCTACCAGAACTTCGGGAACGAAAACTTCGTTGTTCTTGAATTTTTCGCCGATGACGTTCATGCCGGCCAGCAGGCCCTCGTCCAGGATCTGCTGTACGGGAATGCCCTGGTCAATGGCCTCCTGGACCAGTCCCTTTACGATTTTGGCTTTGCCTTTCTGCAGGTTTTCGGAAATGTCGGTCAGTATGCTCATGATGCCTTCTCCTTTTCTCTTTGTCTGCGGGGTGCGTGTTCCCGCAGTTGTTTCTGTTGTCAGAATAGCATATCCAAATCAAAATGGCTTGTATTTGTTTGGCCATTTTGGTATTATTTTGTCCGGGTGAACAATCAATTCCAAAAACAGGGGGCAGAAGGATGAAGAACGAGGATTTTGACCTTACCCTGGCCAAGGAATGCGCCGCCGCCTTTGCGGGGGCAACGGGACTGGGCTGTATCGTGTCCCACAAAAGCGGTGGTCTGCTGGCGGAATACGGCTACGGCTGCGCCAGCTGCCGGCTGTGCCATATGGTGGGCCGGCCCCAGAGCCAGTGCATCCGCGCCCAGAATTACAGCATGGCCGAGGCCGAGCGCTTCGGCGGAAAATACATCTACTACTGCCCCATGGGGCTGACCTGCTTTGTGTCCCCCATCCTGGGGGAGGTGAACAGCTGCGCCCGCATCACCGCCGGACCTTTCCTGATGGTGGAGCGGGAGGACTACATCGACTGCGAGCTCACCGCCCTTTCCCCCGAGCTGCGCCAGGCGGTGATCGCCGAGCTGGAGCAGGTGCCGGTGGCCACCCCCAACCGGGTGAACCAGCTGTCCACCTTGCTGTTTATGGCGGTGGGGTTCATGAATAAGGTGTCGGCCTCCAACCGCCTGCTGGAAACCCAGTCCTCCGACGCCATACAGGGGCAGATCTCCAGCTATATCCTGCACCTCAAGCAGGAATCCATGCCCCCGCCCTATCCCATGGCGGCGGAAAAAGCTTTCCTCAAAAGTATCCACCAGTCGGACAAGGCCGAGGCCCAGCATCTGCTCAACGAGCTGCTGGGGCACATCCTGTTTGTGTCGGGGCAGCAGCTGGAACAGGTGAAGTCCCGTATCTGCGAGCTGCTGGTGCTCACCGGCCGGGCCGCCATAGACGCCGGGGCCGACGCCGAGTCCACTTTGCGGCTGTGCCACCAAAGCCGGATGGAGATCGAGGCCGCGGGGGGCATCGAGGAGATGTGCCTGTCCCTGAGCGAGACGGTGAACAGCCTGATGGACAGCATTTTCCGGTATTCCGACGTCCGCCACGCCCAGGCCATCCACCTGTGCATGCAGTACATCGAGACCCATTATTATGAAAAGATCACGTTGGACCAGCTGGCCGAGATGGTGTATCTCTCTCCGGCGTATCTGAGCCGCATCTTTAAAAAAGAGACCGGCACCACCTTCAACGACTATCTCATCCAGGTGCGCATCGGCAAGGCAAAGAGCCTTTTGCATCACAAGGATCTGCGGGTGACCGATATCGCCGAGGCGGTGGGCTTTGACGACCAGAGCTATTTCACCAAGGTGTTCCGCCGGATCGTGGGCGTCACACCGCTGAAATATCGCCAGCAGGTGACCCATACAGAAGAATAAAAATATCCCCCGGCAGGGCATTGCGGCCCGCCGGGGGATTGCTGTATCCGGCTCTGGTCAGAGGCGCTGGCTGCGGTAGCGGCTGGGGGGCAAAGAAAACTGCCGGGAAAAGCAGCGGCTGAAATAAAAAGGATCGGAAAATCCGCAGCGGGCGGCGATCTCGCTCACCGAAAAATCGGTGTTCAGCAGCATATCCCGGGCCTGTTCCAGCCGGAACTGCATCATATACCGCCCCGGGGTGGTGCCGGTCACCCGCCGGAAAGCCTCGAGAAAGGCTGTCTTTTTCAGATGGGCCGCTTCCGTCAGCTGGTCCAGAGTGAAGGTGCGGCCGGGGTCCTGGCGGATCAGCTGAATCACCCGGCGGATGCGCACTGTCTCGGCGGGGGAGTCGGACTGCCGCAGCTGGAGGGCGGCCTGGTAGAGGATCTGCTGCAAGAGGATGTCCTGTTTCCAGGCGGCCAGATAGGGCGGATTGCGGTAATCCTCCAGCAGCTGCTGGAACAAAGGCTGCAGCAGATGGGGAGAGGGCAGAGAAAGCAGCCGGGGCAGAGCAGGCAGGGCAAAGCCGGGAGCAGGGGTGAAATGCAGGCCGTAAAACTCCATGCAGGGGTCTGCGTCCACCCACAGCTGATGGCGCACGCCGGGGTAAAAACAGATCAGGTCCCCGGGCTTGGCGGTGACGGCGCTCTCTTCCCAGGCGATTTTTCCCTGGCCTGCCGTGACAAAGACAAGTTCGTAGTTGGAAATGGTGCGCGGGCCGATATTCCATCCAGCCCAGGTGACCCGGAACACCAGATAATCCAGCTTGAGTGCAAAGCTTTCCTGCATTTTTCTGCCTCCTCTTTTTTGAAAGGTTAAATAAATTATACCGGAATATTGTCCAGGCAGCAACCTTCTGTGCATGGAATCCCGCCGTTGGGATGCTATACTGAAGAAAAAACGAAGGGAGCCGATCGACATGATCTGGAACCGGGAACGATACATTGCTCACAGCCTGTTTGAGGACACAGGCCGGGAGATGTTCTGCGAATTGTTTGGACCCCTCAAGCAGCTGGAGGAGGAATGGCGCAGGCAGGGAGCAAGCGCCAAGGAGATCGCCATGACCGCCTTCGACTGGGACTATGTGCTGCGAACCAATCTGGCCGCCAACTGCATGGCGGATACCGGCATACAGCCGGTGGTGCTGGAGGATACCCCGGAATATACCCTCTTCCTGGACCAGTTCGGCTGCAAAACCAAGCTGTGCAAGCAGAGCGCCACCATTCCTCTGCCCATGGAATACCCCATCAAGGACGCGGAGGATTGGGAAAAAGCGCGGCACTGGTATACTTTTTCACCCCAGCGGCTGGATATGGAGCGGCTGCGCCAGCAGAAAGAGCTGCGGGACAAGGGATATCTGACGGTTCTGGAAATCCCGGGCGGCTTTGACGAGCCCCGGGTGCTGATGGGAGAGGAAGAGCTGTGCATCGCCTGCTATGAAGAGCCCGAGCTGCTGGAGGACATTCTGGGCACCATCACCGAAACCTGCCTGCAGGTGATCCAGCGGGTGGGGGAGATCGTGCCCATCGACTGTGTTTTTGTCCATGAGGACATGGCGGGCAAATCCGGCCCGCTGTTCGGACCGGCCCAGGTGCGGCAGTTTATGCTGCCCTACTACCAGAAGGTGTGGGAATGCGCCAAAAACTACGGTGCAAAGCTGTTTTCTTTGGACAGCGACGGCAATGTGAACCCCATTCTGGACGACCTGCTGGAGGCCGGCATCAACTGCATGCATCCCTTTGAGCCGGCGGCGGGGATGGACATTGTCCAGGTGCGGCACAAATACGGAAGCCGGCTGTGCGTAAAGGGCGGCATTGATAAATTCGCTCTGCGCAAGGACAAGGAGGCCATCCGGGCTGAACTGGAACGCAAAATGGTGCCGGAGATGCTGGGCGGCGGCACGATTTTCGGCATCGACCACCGGATTCCCAACGGGGTGACCATAGAAAATTACCGCTACTATGTCCAGCTTGGCCGGCAGATGCTGGGTCTGGAACCCATACAGGGGGAAGGCTGGGCCCGCATGGCCTTCTGAACCGCTCCCACAAAGGCAGACAATTGCATAAAAAGGTCCGCGGCAACTTTTGGCTGTCGCGGACCTTTTTGTTTATTCGTGGATTTCGATGGGCAGACCGTCCGGGTCGGCGAAAAAGGTCATTTTTGCATGGGTATAGGTGTCGGTCCGGATCGGCTCGCAGGGGATGCCCAGTGCTTCCAGTTCCTTCACCGTTTCCTCCACGCTGTCCATCCGGAAGGCGAGATGCCGCAGACCGCAGGCCTCGGGATGGGTGATCCGCCGGGGCGGTTTTTTCACGGCGAATATCTCCAGCTCGGTGGTTTCGTTCAGCTTCAGGTCCAGTTTCCAGTCCTCCCGCTCCGCCCGGTAGTTTTCCCGCAGGATCTCAAAGCCGAGCTTGTCCACATAAAAGTCCTTGGCCGCCTGGATATCGGAAACAATAATGGCAATATGATGGATGGAATGCAGATTCATTGGTTGCACCTCGCTGCTTTGGTGGGGTCTATGGAGGCTGCCGCCCCGGAAAAGTTCTCCACAGGCCGGAAAATGCAAAACCGGCGCCGGGCCGTCGATACCTGTATTATACTGCGGCGGGCGGCCGGATGAAAAGATGAAACTTGCGCTTTTGTGAAGAGCGAGGGCGGTGGGTGTGGCTATGCTGGCGGATGTATCTTTCTGTGCAGAATGACCGCGCTGTAACAGCACCGCCAATCTGTTTGCTGGAAAGATTTTTGCCTGGTTTTAATAAAAAATTGAACTTGTCCTCTACACAAAAACAACTTTGGAA
>DXDW01000116.1 GCA_019115305.1 Candidatus Anaerofilum excrementigallinarum | reverse complement strand
CTGGTCATCAAGGGCCGGTACGAGATCGTATGGCTCACCGCTCCGCTGATCGTGCTGGCCTTTGTGTTCGCCAACCACTTCAACATTGTGGGCCTGGGCCGGGATTTTTCCAAAAACCTGGGCGTGCCCTACAATCTGGTGCTGTTTATGGGCTTGAGCATCTCGGCCATGATCACCGCCAGCGTGGTGGTGGTCGTGGGCTCCATCTCCTATATCGGTTTGATCGTGCCCAATCTGGTGGCCCTGTTCAAGGGTGACAAGATCCGCGGCACTCTGGCGGATACCGCCCTGTTCGGTGCCATCTTTGTGCTGGTGTGTGACATGATCGGCCGGGTGGTGATCGCGCCCTATGAGCTGCCCATTGAGCTGATCGTGGGCATTCTGGGCAGTGTGCTGTTTATCGGCCTGCTGTTTTACCGGCTGCGCAACGGCCGCAAGTCCATCCGGCTCACGGCTCCGGCGCAGAGCTGCTGCCCCGTGCCGGCAAAGGAAGGAGACTGCGAAGCATGAATACTGCTGCCATCCGGTCCAACCGGCGTAAGCTGCTGATTCTGGCGGCGCTGGCGCTGGCGTGTGCCGCGGGCTATCTGCTGGTCAATACCGACCCGGCCAACGCCCGTCTGTTCGCCTACTCCATGAAGATCCGCGCCCCCAAGCTGGCGGCCATGGCGGTCACGGCGGTGTCCATCGGTGGGGCGTCCATTGTGTTCCAGTCGGTGATCAACAACACCATCGTCACCCCCTGTCTGCTGGGCATGAACGCGCTGTACACCCTCATCCACACCGCGGTGGTGTTCTTTCTGGGATCAGCCAGTGTGGTCGCCACCAACGCGAATCTGGCCTTCGGGGTGGACGTGGTGCTGATGGGCATTGCAGCCACAGTGCTGTATAGCTGGATCTTCCGCATGACCCGCCACAACGTGCTGTATGTGCTGTTGGTGGGCACGGTGCTCACCTCCTTTTTCGGCAGCATCCAGACCACCCTCACCCGGGTGATGGACCCCAACGAGTACGACAGCCTGCTGAGCACCCTGGTGGCCAGCTTCAGCAACATCAACTCCGAGATTCTGCTGTTCTCGGTGCTGCTGCTGGCAGGGGTGGCCTTTGCCCTGCGGCGGGAGCTGGCCCTGCTGGATGTGCTGACTCTGGGCAAGGACCAGGCCATCAACCTGGGCGTGGACTACGACCGCTGCATCCGCCGCCTGCTGCTGGGGGTTGCCCTCTGCATCGCGGTGGCCACCGCCATGGTGGGCCCCATCTCCTTTCTGGGGCTGATCATCGCTAACCTCTCCCGCCAGCTGCTGCGCACCTACCGGCACACCCAGCTGATCGCCGGTTCCGCCTTGTTCGGCATGGCGGTGCTGGTGGGCGGCCAGCTCATTGTGGAGCATGTGTATTCCTACGCCGTGCCGGTGAGCGTATTCATCACGGTGGGCGGTGGACTTTATTTCCTCTATCTGCTTTTGGCAAGAAAGAAGGTGTGACCATGAAGATTCAAGGATTGACCAAGCGTTATCAGGGCAGGACTGTGGTGAACGGGGTGAGCTTTTCCATTCCGAAGGGCAAGGTGACCTCACTGATCGGCCCCAACGGGGCGGGCAAGTCCACCGTGATGAGTATGATCTCCCGGCTCATTGCCCAGGACGAGGGCCTGGTGGAGCTGGACGGCACTCACATCGGCCATTGGAAGAGCCGGGAGCTGGCCCGGCGACTGGCCATTCTCACCCAGTCCAACAACATTCAGATGAAGCTTACGGTGCGGGAGCTGGTGGCCTTCGGCCGCTTCCCTTATTCCGGCAGCCGGCTCACCGCCGAGGACACAGAGATCATCGACCGGGCCATTGCCTATATGGAGCTGGAGGAATTCCAGGACCGGTTTCTGGATGAGCTCTCCGGCGGGCAGCGGCAGCGGGCGCTGATCGCCATGGTCATCGCCCAGGACACCGAGTACATTCTGCTGGACGAGCCCACCAACAATCTGGACATCTACCACGCCACCAATCTGATGAAGACGGTGCGCCGCCTGTGCGATGAGCTGGGCAAAACCGTGATTCTGGTGCTGCACGAGATCAACTACGCGGCCTTCTATTCCGATTACATCTGCGCCTTTAAGGACGGCGGCATCGCCAAGTTCGGCCCGGTGCACGAGGTGATCACCAAGGAGAATCTGTCCGACATCTACGGAGTGGAGTTTGAGGTCCAGACCGTGAAGGGCAGGCCGCTGTCCATCTATTACTGACGCACATTTCAAATATATCGTACATCAAAGGAGAAATTTCCCATGAAAAAATATCTTTCCCTGGCGCTGGCCGGCTTGCTGACCCTTTCCATGACCGCCTGCGGAGGCATCGCGGCAGATCTGGCCGCAATGGCGTCCCCCAAAAGCGAAAGTGAGGCGGCCGCATCCGATTCCTCCTCTGCCGCACAGCAGGAAATAACCATCCGGAGCCTGAATGGCAGCAAGGAAACCGTGGACCTGACGGTTCCCTACGATCCTCAGCGAATCGCAGTGCTGGATATGGCCAGCCTGGACATTCTGGATGCACTGGGCCTGGGCGGCCGGGTGGTGGGCAGCGCCTCCACCAGTCTGGATTACCTGAAGAGCTATATGGAGGATAAAGCGGTGGCCAACCTGGGCACCATCAAGGAG
>DXDW01000115.1 GCA_019115305.1 Candidatus Anaerofilum excrementigallinarum | reverse complement strand
GAACTGTTCAAGCTGGAGGAAGAGCTGGCCAACCTGAAGGAAAAATACAACATCGAGGAAGAAAAAAGCTGGTTCCGACGGGCGGTGGACTGGGTGATGGAGAAAAAAGAAGCCCCTCACCCGGTGGTGCGGAAAAAGTATTTGTGGCTGGCGCTGCTCACCGGCTGGTGCGGCGGGCATCGCTTTTATGCCAAGCAGTATTTCACCGCGGTGCTGTCGGTGGCCCTGTTCTGGACCGGTATCCCCGGCGCCATGGCCATCATCGATATTATGATCGCTCTGCCCAAAACCCCCGACAAAGAGGGAATCATCATCATGTAAAAGCCCCTGCTGGGACAAAAAAACGCCGGTCTTTCCAAATGAAAAGACCGGCGTTTTTGCGCGGCAGAAGGGGAAAGGCCCGGCGAATTATTTCTTTTTGGCGGCCCGGGCAGCGGCCATCTGTTTTTCCTGTTCGGTTACCGGCAGCAGCCGCTTGTAGTTGAGGAAGAACAGCAGCAGGGAAGTGGCGCTGGCCGCGATATCGGCGATGGGCTCGGCCACAAAAATGCTGATTACACTGCCGGTTGCCATGGGCAGCAGAATAGCCAGAGGAACCAGCAGGATCACCTTTCGCAGCAGCGCCAGGAACAGGCTGATCTTGGCCTGGCCCAGACCCATGAACAGGCACTGGCAGGACAGCTGACAGCCAAACATCCAGATGCCGGCGAAGAAGATGGGCATTACCCGGCTGACCAGGGCGATGAGCTCGGCGTCGGAGGTGAAGATGCGGCCGAACATGCCGGGGAACAGCACCACCACCAGGCAGCAGATCACCGTCAGGGCCACCGTCACCTTGAACAGCAGCTTAAAGGTATCCCGCACACGCTGGTAGTTGCCGGCGCCGTAGTTGTAGCTGAGGATGGGCTGCACGCCCTGGGAGATACCCTGCATGGGCATCATAATGGACTGCATCACGCTCTGCATAACGGTCATGCTGCCCACATACAGGTCGCCGCCGTAGGTCTGCAGGCCGGAGTTGAGGGTGATGGTGACCAGGCTTTCGGTGCTCTGCATGATAAAGGGAGCAACGCCCAGACCCAGAATGCTCAGGGCGATTTTGGGCTGCAGCTTCATGTAGGACAGTCGGATGCGGATGCTGCTTTTTTTGCTGGTCAAAAAGCGCAGAGCCCAAGCGGCGCTGCATGCCTGGCTGATCACCGTGGCAACGGCGGCGCCCGGAACGCCCATGTTAAAGACGAAGATCAGGATGGGGTCCAGCACGATGTTGGTCACCGCGCCGATAAGCACGCTGAGCATGGCGGTGGTGGCGTGTCCCTGGGCGGAGATAAAGGTGTTGAGGCCCAGAGCCAGCTGCACAAACACGGTGCCCAGCACATACAGATTGATGTAGCTCAGGCCGTAGTCGATGATGTTGTCCGATGCGCCGAAGGCATACAGCAGCGGACGGCTGAATGCCCGGAAGAAAATGGTGAGCACCACGCTGAGGATCAGCAGCATGGAAAAGCTGTTGCTGAGGATGCGCTCGGCCCGCTCCCGGTTGCCGGCACCCAGCTGGATGCTGGCCAGAGGTGCGCCGCCCATGCCTGCAAAGGCCGCAAAGGCGGAGATGAGAAGGATGATGGGCATGGTAACGCCCACACCGGTGAGGGCCAGCGCCCCGGTGCCGGGGATGTGACCAATGTAGATGCGGTCCACCACATTGTACAAAACATTGATAAACTGGGCCAGTACAGCCGGAAGGGCCAGGCGGACCATCAGTTTCCCGATAGGCGCCGAAGCAAGCTCGCGCTCGTTGTTGGAAGCTTGTGCCATAAACAGTCTCCTTTCCTATTTCGCTTTCCAATCAGAAAGTTAAGAGTCTAAACTAAATATACACCTCTATTATAGCATAAAATAAAGCGGCCGCCTTTGCGCCGCGGGGGAGATGTATTGCAAAAGTTGTGGAAATGTCCTATAAAGGCAAGCTGTATTGCTCCAGCCCCTCCTCGATTCCCTGAAAGGTGAATCCAAAGCGGGCGGCAATGCGCTGCACCGCGGTGTTTTGAGGCACACATTCCAGCACTGCCCGGCGCGCTCCTTGGCGGCGGGCCTGGTCCAGCAGAGCGGCGGTGAGCTCGGTGGCCAGCCCTTTTCCCCAATGGCAGGGCGCCAGCGCCCAGCCAATTTCGTAATCAGAGGGCTGTATATACGGGTGATAAATTACATATCCAATTATACAATTTGTAGATAAAGATTCCGCCGCATAGACCAATGGCGGCTGACACAGCCCCGCACGGAGCAAAAAGGCCCGGGTCTGGGCGGGGGAATAGGGCGGCTCCATCCAGCGCATCACTGCGGGATCGGACAACAGACGGTGGAGCGCTTCTTCATCCTCTCGGGCAAAAGACCGAATCCGAAGCCGGGACGTGGTAAATTCCATGGGCGGGCCTCCTTATTTTTTGCCAAGGAGCTGGCGCCGGATATAGGTAAAGGCGGCCTGCTCGCCCTGGTCCCGAAGAAGCTGCAGCAGCTGTTCCAGCAACGTCCGGGTGTTGGGATGGAGAAGATAGTGGCTTTTGTTGGCATCGTAGTATTCCCAGGGGGAGACATCGGTGTAGGCGTCCTTGAGATAGGTTTTACTGGCGGCCACCCGGTCGCAGAACATTTCGGCCACATACCGCACCGGCATCTCGATGCCGGCCATTTTTCCGCCGCACTGGCTGTTGTAATCAATCCAGTATTCCATATGGTGCTTGTTGCGGCCCTTGTGGTGCAGCCAGGCGGCGCTGTATCCCTTGGCCTGGCGCTCGGCGTCGTTGGGGCTGCGGGTGCCCTGAAAATACCGCACGCCGTTGAAAAACTCCACCGGCGCGTATTTGGAAAGATCGTGGGTGAGCCCCTGGCGATACAGTCCCACCCGGAAGCAATGGCGCATCACCAGCAGTTTGTGGTGGTTGATGGTGCGCAGATGTCCCCAAAAATCCATAGAAGTATTCCTCCTTTGCTGCTATTGTAGCATTTTGCGGCTGGCAAGTACAGCGAACCGCCGGGAAAACCAAGGTCGAACCTTTGCTTCTGAGAACAAAGTGGAATGTCAATGGTTAAAAAGTGGAAAAAATTTGCAGTAATTGTTGCTGCAAAAGGCCGGTTGCGGTATACTTGTAGATATCTGCGGCCCTTTGGGAGAAATGCCGGCCGGAAACCGGCATAAAATGGGGCCGCGGCGGAATTTGGAGGAAATGAAAATGAAAACCGCACTTGTGATTATGGCTGCGGGCATCGGCTCCCGGTTTGGGGGCGGCATCAAGCAGCTGGAACCGGTAGGCCTGCACAATGAGATCATCATGGATTATTCCATCCACGACGCGATCCAGGCCGGTTTTGAAAAGATCGTATTCATCATTCGCCGGGACATCGAGGAAGCCTTCCGCCAGGCCATCGGCCTGCGCATGGAGGAAACCTGCCGTCGGCTGGGAGTGGAGATCGCCTATGCCTACCAGGAGATGGATGCGCTGCCTGCAGGGGTACAGATCCCTGAGGGCCGCACCAAGCCCTGGGGTACCGGCCAGGCGGTGTTGGCCTGCAAGGGAATCGTGAAGGAGCCCTTTGTGGTCATCAACGCCGACGACTACTACGGCAAGGAGGCCTTCTGCAAGCTGCACAGCTTTTTGGTGAAAAATGCCGGCGGGAACCCCAACGCCCTGTGCATGGCGGGCTTTGTGCTGAAAAACACCCTTTCAGAAAACGGCGGCGTCACCCGTGGCATCTGCCGCATGGATGAAAGCGGCTGCCTCACCGACGTGGTGGAAACTTCCAATATTGTAAAGACGCCCCAGGGCGCCGAAGTGGAAGGAAAGCCGGTGGACGCCGATTCTTTGGTCTCCATGAATATGTGGGGCCTGACCCCGGCCTTTATCGACCTGCTGGAGCAGGGCTTTGTGGAGTTTTTCCAGAACACCCCGGCGGAACAGCTGAACAAGAGCGAGTATCTGCTGCCCATCTACATCGACCAGCTGCTGAAACAGGGCCGCGTGTCGGTGAAGGTGCTGGAAACCGGCGACAAATGGTTTGGAGTGACCTATAAAGAGGACAAACCGGTGGTAGTGGAGAGCTTCCGGGCGCTGATCCAGGCGGGAGTATACCAGGAGGATCTTTTCTCGGATCTGTAAGGGGAAAGCTCTGACTGGAAAAACAACCGGGCCGTGGGGATGGCTTTTGCCGACACGCGG
>DXDW01000114.1 GCA_019115305.1 Candidatus Anaerofilum excrementigallinarum | reverse complement strand
TGAACAACAAGGATAGGAAAAATATAAAAACAACGAAAAATCGAATTTTTACAAAAGAGAGGACCAAGGAATAGAAGGTGCTGTGTGAAAATGATCCATTGTATGTGGCATAGGGCAGCAATTCGGTGTCCTTGCCTCAGCAGCTGTGGATACCTATGTGCGGATGGCAGAACCCGATGGGGCTGCAAACCGCTTACTCACCTCGCCCGCCATGGAGGGAGAGGTGCCATTATTTTGCGGGTTTGCGATGTTTTGACGAAACGGAAAATACCGTGATTGCAAAAGACATTGGCTTGTATGCGGTGTGTTGGTTTTTGATTTATGTAAAAAATTGAATGGAAATAAAAAGATTGATTCTTGCGAAATTAACGGCGGCGTGGTTTACTGGAGCCAGAAAAAGCGACCACCGCTTGTGAAGCAGTGGCGTGTGAGAAGGCCTTTGAAATTACCATAAAAGGAGAGAGAAACATGAAAAAAAGACAAATGCTGGCTAAGGGATTGGCCGCCGGTCTGGCTGCCATGCTGCTGCTGACAGCCTGCGGCGGCAGCAATTCCTCCTCTGCAAACAGTACGGGCGGGTCCTCCAGCGGCAGCACCGACGGCGCCCAGACCAGTACAGGGGAACGAGTGGAGGGAGGCACCCTCTACTTTGGTACTTCCGATGTACTGGGCGAATTCTTCAGCCCCTATAAACAGGGAAGTCTGGCCGGCTATGGCTGGCCCTGCTACCAGCCTCTGGCATGGCAGAGAGAGGATCAGAGCTGGGACCCCTGTTTGGCCGAAAGCTGGGAGCGGGACGACGAAGCCTATACCCTGACGCTTCACCTGGTAGAAAATGCCACCTTCAGCGACGGCACCCCCCTCAATGCCGATGACGTGGTATTCAGCCTGGCTACCCGCGCCGAATATGGCACCGACGGCACCATCGGTAGCCCGGTGAGTGTGGAAAAAGTGGATGACTACACGGTCACCGTCACCTGGGATTCCTTCTCCCTGAACTATGAACAGTGGATTCTGGGCGAGTACATCTATTCCGAGGACGCCTACAACGAAAAGGGCCTGGACTGGATGCTGAATAATATGATGGGTTCCGGTCCTTATGTGTTGACCTCCTTCACGCCGGATGTGTCGCTGGTCTATGAGCGCAACGAAAATTACTGGGGCAGCGAGACTCCCGGCCCCGACCGCATCGAATTCCTGTATATGTCCGATGCCACCACCATGCTGGCGGCTTTCCTGAATGGCGAGATCGACCGCATGACCACCAGCGACCCCACCGTTTATGACCAGCTGGTTGCCGCCGGGTACACCCCCTTCATGCCCAAAACCGGCGGTGCCGACGGTCAGTACCTGGCCATCCCCCTCTCGGTTGACGAAAATGACCCTCTCTACAACCAGCAGGTACGGCAGGCCATCTTTGAGCATGGCATCGACTGGCAGACCATGGCTGTGGGTCTGGGCGGCTCTTTGGGCTACCACACCGACGCTATTGGTATGACCGGCATGACCTATTACGACGAATCTCTGGAAAAGAGCAGCTACGACCCCGAGCTGGCCAAGGAGATGCTGGCAGAGGCGGGCTATCCCGACGGCTTCAGCACCACCATCTACACCTCCCAGCCATTTGCCAGCGCCGCCACCATGCTGCAGGCCGGACTGGCAGAACTGGGCATCACCGCTGACTGCGAATTTGTAGACTATTCTCTGGTGCAGTCGGACTACATCGGCGCCAAGGCTACCAAGACCGGTATCGCCATTACATGCCTGTACTTCCCCAACAGCCCCCAGTCCGACCGCTTCACCAAGCATATCAACCCCACCGCCACCTATGGCGCCTCCTCCACCTGGGATGACCAGATCATCTCGCTGTGGCAGGCTGTACCCTCGGCTACCACTGTAGAGGAAGAAGACGCGGCGCTGCAGGCCTATGTGGATTACTACGTCCACACCGGCAGCTGGATCTGGCCCATGTATAACACCACCGCCAGCTTCTTCTATCAGGATTGGCTGGGAATGTCGGAAGACGCCTTCTGCGGCAGCAAATACGATCCCATGGAGCTTTGGACCAATCGCAGCTGATCGGTCTGAGGATTCTGTCCGCTATCTGTTGAAAAAAGCCCGGCGCGGCGCATTGCGCGCTGCGGCGGGCTTTTTGCGGCTTTTTTTCGCAAAATTGTTCGAATTTTAGCTCAAAACGATACCATGCAAGGAGTGATCCGCCTATGGCCAAATATATGTTCAAGCGGCTGGGATCGACGCTGATCATCGTCGTCATCGTCTCGATCCTCACCTTCCTCCTCGTTTCCCTCATGCCAAAAGATCCGGTCTACTCGCTCTACGGCACCGACATCACCCAGGAAGAATACGATATGCGCTATGTGGAGATGGGGCTGGACAAGCCTATTCTGGTGCGCTATCTCAACTGGGCCGCGGATGTACTCCACGGCGATTTCGGCACCTCCTACCGTTACCACGACGATGTGCTGAAGATCATCGGTGAAAAGCTGGGCGTGACCATGTATCTCTGCTTCGTTTCCACCCTGATTTCCTTCCCCATCGGCATTCTGCTGGGAATCATCACCGCCGTCAAGCGCGGCAAATGGCAGGACAACCTGCTGACCATGCTGGCCAACGTCACCAGTTCCATTCCCTCCTTCGTTATCGCCATTGTGCTTTTGTGGGTATTCTGTATCCGGCTGCGGCTGCTGCCCTCCAGCGGATTCACCTTCCCCTGGGTGGATTTCGGCGAACATATCCAGCAGATCATCATGCCCCTGATCTGTCTGTCCATCGGCGGTATCGCCAGTGTCTGCCGGCAGACCCGCTCCAGCATGCTGGAGGCTATCCGGCAGGACTATGTGCGCACTGCGCGGTCCAAGGGACTGAAGGAAGGCTTCATTATTTATAAGCATGTGCTGCGCAACGGTCTGGTTCCCATCATCACCATGATCGGCTCCCGGCTGTCCATGATGATGGGCATGACAGTTTTTGTGGAAAATGTTTTTGCCATTCCCGGCATCGGCAGCCTGATGGTGGAGTCGGTGAACAACGTGGATATGCCGGTGCTGCAGGCATGCGTGATGCTGTCGGCGGTGATCATCTCGCTGGCCTATCTGTTTACCGATTTCCTGTATGTCGTGGTCGATCCGCGCATCAGCCTGAGCTGAGAAAGGGGGATACACTATGTCTGCACAAACCCTGGCCCCGGTGGAACAGGACCGCAAGCAGCTGCTGCGCCAGCAGCGCAAACGCGACCTGCGCCGCTTTTTCCACACCATGTTCAGCCGACGCATCGTCATTCTCGGCGTTGTGGGCACCGGCTTTTTCCTTCTGGTTGCCATCTTCGCCCCGCTCATCGCTCCCTATGACCCCAATGAGGTGGATATCCTGAACAAATTTTCCGGCATGAGCGCCGATCACTGGCTGGGCACCGATGCCTACGGGCGGGACCTGTTCTCCCGCATCGTGTTCGGTACCCGGGTATCCATCCTCACCGGCGTCATCGCCACCTTGATGGCGGCCGTCATCGGCTGTCTGCTGGGCATGATCGCCAGCTTTTACGGCGGCGTGGTGGATAAGCTGATGATCGCCGGCTGCGACACCTTCATGGCCATTCCCGGCACCGCCCTTTCCATGGCGCTGCTCTCTCTGATGGGAGGCGGCATGCTGAACATGGCGGTGATCCTTTGCATCACCACCATTCCCGGTATGCTGCGCATGATGCGCGCTTCCTCTTTGTCGGTGATGAGCAGCGATTACATTCTGGCCGCCAAACTCTCGGGGGAAAACAAACTGAAGATCATGGTCAAGCATGTGCTGCCCAACAGCATCTCCCCCATCATCGTTATGACCAGCCAGAGCGTGGGCACCTCCATCATGATGGAAAGCGGCCTGAGCTTTCTGGGCATCGGCATCAAGATTCCCACAGCATCCTGGGGCTCCATCATCAACGAGGCGCGGCCCTACCTTATGACCGCTCCCCTGTATGTGCTGGCCCCCTGCATCTGCCTGGCGCTGCTGATCATCAGCCTGAACCTTTTGGGTGACGGCATCCGCGACGCCATGGACCCCTCGCTGCGCGGCGCATAAGGAGGCAAATGATGGAAAACAAAGAACTTCTGATCCAAGCAAAAAACATCGTCACCACCTTTCCCTTTGACAAGGGCACCCGCACCAAAGCGGTGGACGGCGTTTCCATCGAGCTGCGCCGGGGCGAGATCGTGGGCCTGGTGGGGGAATCGGGCAGCGGCAAGTCGGTGACCTCCATGAGCATCCTGCAGCTGATTCTGCCCCCGGGCAAGGTGAGCGGTGAGGTGTATGTGGATGGCATCGAGGGCAACACTTTGGCCTACGGCCCCAACTCCGACCAGGCCCGCCAGGTCCGGGGCGGCAAGATCGGCATGATTTTCCAGGAGCCCATGACCAGCCTCAACCCCATCCTCACTGTGGGCTACCAGATCTCGGAAAACATTATGACCCATCTCCATGTGGACAAGGCGGAAGCCAAACGGCAGGCCATCGCCATGATGGAAAAGGTGGGCATCGCCAACCCCGAGATCCGGTTCAACCAGTATCCTTCGGAATTTTCCGGCGGTATGCGCCAGCGCATTATGATCGCTATGGTGCTGGCGGCCAAGCCCGAGGTGCTCATCGCCGACGAGGCCACCACCGCCCTGGACGTGACCACCCAGGCCCAGATCCTGGAGCTGATCCAGAGCCTGGCCAAGGAGGAGAATGTCTCGGTGATCATTGTCACCCACAATCTGGGCCTGGTGGCCCGGTACGCCGACCGCATCTATGTGATGTACGGCGGCAACATTGTGGAGTCCGGCGACAAATTCACCCTGTTTGAAAAGCCCTCTCACCCCTACACCTGCGGGCTGCTGGCTGCGGTTCCCCGGCTGGACGAGCCCAAGGACCGCAAGCTGGTCCCCATCGAGGGCATGCCCCCCAACCCGGCGGAAATGCCCCCCTACTGCAAATTCTACGACCGCTGCCCCTTCCGGGAGGAGCGCTGCAAGGGCAAGATGGCGCCCCTGCGCCAGGAACCGGAGGAGGGCCACTATGTGCGTTGCTACCTCACCCGGGAGCAGATTGCCGAAAAGCGCCGGGCCATGGGGGATACCCGCCAGGCCGCCGCTAAAAAGACTCTGTCGGAGGAGGTCTGCCTGGAGGTGGACCACCTGCGCATGAGCTTCCCCCTCTACCGGGGCATGATGAAGCGCAAGGTGGGCGAAGTGCACGCGGTGCAGGACGTGAGCTTCACGGTGCACACCGGGGAGACCCTGGGCATTGTGGGTGAGTCCGGCTGCGGCAAGAGCACTTTGGCAAAATGCATCATGCGGGCGCTGAATCCCGCCGAGGGCAAGATCCTCTACAAGGGTACCGACATCGCCCATATGAAGGAACGGGAGCTCAAGCCCATCCGCTCCAAGATTACCATGATCTTCCAGGACCCCTTCTCCTCTTTGGACCCCCGCCAGACGGCCGAGTCCATTGTGGGCGAGCCTTTGCGCATCAACCATCTTGTCCGCACCAAGGAGGAGTACGACGCCCGCATTGACGAGCTGTTCCGGCTGGTGGGTCTGAACCCTGCCTACCGTACCCGGGTTCCCCGGGAGTTTTCGGGGGGCCAGCGGCAGCGCCTGGGCATTGCCCGGGCCCTGGCCTCCAACCCCGACGTCATCATCTGCGACGAGCCGGTGTCCGCCCTGGACGTGTCGGTGCAGGCTCAGGTCATCAACCTGCTGGAGGAACTCCAGGCCAAGCTCCATGTGACCTACCTGTTCATTGCCCATGACCTGTCGGTGGTCAAGCACATCAGCGACCGGGTGATGGTCATGTACCTGGGCCGGGTGATGGAGACCGCCAATGCCGAGACCCTATACGAAAACCCGCTGCACCCCTATACCAAGGCGCTGCTGTCCGCCGTTCCCATCTCCGACCCCAAGGTGGAGGCCGGCCGGGAACGCATCAAGCTGCTGGGCGAGGTGCCCAGCGTGCTGGAGCGGCCCAAGGGATGCCCCTTCTGCGAGCGCTGCCAGTACGCCACCGACCGCTGCCGGGCCGAGGTGCCCCCGCTGCGGGATCGGGGCAACGGACAGGCGGTGGCCTGCTTCCTGTACGAATAACCACCCGGGCCGGCATGTTTTGGCGTGCCGGCCTTTTCCCCCATGCAAAGGAGAATGTCTATGATCCAGAATCATTTTTGCCAGACACCCTGCGGCCCCATCCGGGGCACAGCCGCCCAGCCCGGGGTATCGGCCTTCCGGGGCATCCGGTATGCCTCTGCCGGCCGCTGGCAGTATCCCGTGGTGACCACCGGGTGGGACGGGGTGTACGATGCCTCCCACTTCGGCCCCAACGCCATGCAGATGGCGGCTCTGGGGCCCCGCACCAAGGACGGCAAGCCCTCCTTCTACGACCATGAATTCCGGGAAGGGCTGCCCTACACCTACGCCGAGGACTGTCAGTACCTCAACATCTACGCTCCCGACAACGCCTGCGGCGCACCAGTGATCGTATACATCCACGGCGGCGCCTTTATGGGCGGTTCGGGTTGGGACAAGGTGTTTGATGCACCGGTCTGGCCGACGCAAGGCGTGATTGCTGTTACCCTGAACTACCGGCTGGGGATTTTCGGAGCGGTGACTTTGCCGGAACTGGCCGCCGAGGCCGGCCACGCCGGCAACTATCAGCTGTACGACCAGCTGGCCGCTTTGCGCTGGGTCCATGCCAACATTGCCGCTTTCGGCGGCGACCCCGACAACATCACCATCATGGGCCAGAGCGCCGGAGCCCGCAGCGTGCAGATGCTGGCCGGCAGTCCAGCCTGCCGGGGCTTGGTGCAGCGGGCTGTGCTTTCCAGCGGCAGCGGCGCCCGCTCCCATCTGTTCCAGAATATGCCTGACACAACCGCCCGCTATAAGGTATGGAGCGCCTGGCGCGAGACGCTGGGAAATCCCAGTCTGGCCGAGCTGCGGGCCCTTGCCCCGGAAAAGATCCTGGGCAGTCTGGGGGTGCTTTTTGAAAAATTGGGCTTCCAGGATGTGATCAATTATATCTCACCCGGCTTTGACGAAGCGGCCTTTCCCGCTCCCGGCACCCCCGGTGCCCTGGAGGGGGGCTGGCTTGACATCCCCTGTATGTGCGGCGCCAACAGCGAGGACATCGTGCCCGGTCTGGCCCAGGACGCCCTGGTCTGGGCCATGGAGCGGTCCCGGCCCTCCTGGGCCTGGTACTTCAGCCATCCTCTGCCTGGCGACGACAAGGGAGCCTGGCACAGCGCCGACCTGTGGTACTGGTTTGGAACCCTGGACCACGGCTGGCGGCCCTGGCAGGAGGCCGACCGCAGGCTGTCCGACACAATGGTGCGTTTTCTCTGCAATTTTGCCCGTACCGGTGATCCCAATGGCCCCGGCCTGCCGGTGTGGGAAGCGGCAGGCAATGCCGGGCAGGCATTGTGTCTGGATCGGGAAGTGAAAATGGGGAATGTACCTGCTCCGGAAGAACAGAAGGGAGTCATGTTATGAGAATAACCGTTGCCTGGAACGAAGATTGGCGCTTTTGCAAGTGCCCTGATATTTTACCTGACCCGGCACAGCCTATCGAGGGCGAGGCCATCACATTGCCCCATACCTGGTACGCCGATGAAGACTATTATCGCGGCGATGGGATCTACCAGAAGCAATTTTACTTGCAGGCAGCGGGTGAAAAGGTATTTTTGCGTTTTCACGGTGTAGACAAATGCTGCAGAATCTACCTGAACGGGCGGGAAATTGCGCACCATGAGGGCGGCTACACCATTTTTGCCGTTGAGCTTACCGATGCGCTGGCAGCAGATGGAGAAAACCTGTTGAGTGTACTGGTAAATAATGAGGCAGGGGAGACCGTGAGCCCTTTGTCGGGGGATTTTGCCTGCTTTGGAGGAATCCACCGCAAGGTGGAATTGATCCGTACCGGCAGCATTCATTTCCCAGTGTGCCATTATGGTACGGCCGGCGTGCTGCTGCGAACCCTGGCAGATGGCGCAAATGGTATTCTGCTGGCGGAAGTTCCCCATGGAGATGCTTTACCCGCCGATGTTCAGGTGCGCTATACTCTATACGATCCGGATGGAGAGGTGGCGCTTTGCCAGACGGCTGCCCCTGTCGGTACTGCCCGGCTGACTTTGCATGAGCCCCGATGGTGGAATGGACGGCAGGACCCTGCACTCTACCGCGTACAGGCTGCGTTGATTCGTGGCAATGAAACACTGGATATGGTCAGCCAGACCGTGGGATTCCGCTCCTATGCGGTAGACCCGGACAAAGGCTTTTTTCTCAACGGCAAACATCTCAAGCTGCGCGGTGTTGCCAAGCACCAGGACACCGAAGGGGTATTTTCAGCTGCGGGGGAAGAGAACTGGCGCACCGACCTGGACCTGATCGCAGAGATGGGGGCAAACGCAGTACGGCTGTCCCACTATCCCCATCCGCAGCGGGTGTACGAGCTGTGCGATGGGATGGGCCTGGTCGTCTGGGCGGAGATTCCGCTGCTCAAAATGACACGGAACGAGCAATTACTGGAAAATGCGGCTGCACAACTGACGGAACTGATTCTGCAAAATCTGCATCATCCCTCAATTTGCTTCTGGGGGCTGCAAAATGAAATTGCTATTTTTGGAGACAAACCCTATATGGCGCAGGGGATACAGAAGCTGAACGAACTTACTCACCGCCTGGACCCTTACCGCCTGACAGCCAGCGCCAACCTGAACGCAGTGGAATGCGGCAGCGCATTAAACCGGGTGACCGATGTCACGGCGTACAACATCTACTATGGATGGTATTACGGCCAGATGGCAGATCATGCAGCTTTTCTGGATGAGTTCCATCGGGTCAATCCGAATATGCCCCTGGCTATCTCGGAATACGGGGCAGACTGCAACCCTGTTTTTCACAGCGATACTCCCCGTGTCAACGACTACACAGAAGAGTTTCAGGCCCTCTATCACGAGACGGTTT
>DXDW01000113.1 GCA_019115305.1 Candidatus Anaerofilum excrementigallinarum | reverse complement strand
GGGAGCAGCTCGAAGCCGTCGGCGACAGGCAGCATCACATCCAGCAAAACCAGGTCGAACCGCTGCTTTTCCAGAATATCGGCGCAGGCGCCGCCGTCAAAGACACAGGTACAGCGGTAGCCAGCCTGCCGCAGGCTGGTTTCCAGCAGATGAGAGATGGCGACTTCATCCTCCACAATCAAAATATCCAAAGGGCACATGCAAGCCCCCTCCTTTCTGATGACGGGCAGGGCGAGAACACGCCTTTTCCCTGATACCAATAAGAATGCATCCTCTTTGCATCAAAACTGCATCACTGCCGGCTGCGGAGGACCGGCGGCCGGTCCGAAAAGTGCTGCAATGGGCTGAAAAGGATGCTGCCGTATAAAAGAGAATTTGCTTTTCTGTGGATATTCATTATGAGATTCATTACGGTGTGGCAATCAGGGGCGCTTCGGCGCTGAAACAAGGGGAGAAAAAGAACAGCCCAGTGCAGCAAAATCAGTGAAAAACCACGGTGCAATAACAAAAAAGCCACCAGTCAAACGACTGATGGCTTTGGTCCGAGTGGCGAGAGTCGAACTCACGGCCTCTTGAACCCCATTCAAGCGCGCTACCAAACTGCGCTACACCCGGATGTCTCCTTGCGGCGACGTCTAATATTATATCCAGAGAATAGCCGTTTGTCAATAGGTTTTTTAAATTTTTTTCGGCGGTTCTGTCTGCCACAGAATTTGCTGCGTGGTCTGCAGGGGATAAATGGACAGCTCACTGCCGTCCAGGTGGCAGCTGGCCATGCAGACAGCGCAGATCTGGTTGTTGGTGTAGGTCTTGTAATAGTAGCTCTGGGTTCGGGCGCTGCAGCAGCAGGCGTACAGGGTCAGGTCCGGTTCCCCTTCGGGGGTGATGACGCTGCCCTTCACCATGCTCACCCCGTCCAGGATGTGGAAGAACTGGGTCACGTTTTCCAGTTCTTCTTCTCCCCACAGGGCGTTATTTTTCAAAAAGGCCGCTCGCACGAACCGGGACATGGGGGACACATCCCCCGGCAGTCCCATGGCTCCCATGCCCTGGCCGTATACCTCCAGGGGCAGGCCGGGGATCAGGCGGTTTTCCACCGGCTGGCTGGTGAGATTCTGGTAACCGGCCAGGTTGGTCATCTGGAAGGGGAAGGGCGGGTTGTTGGTGAGCACTCCCGCCGGATCGTCATAGATATGGATGCCGTCCCGGGTGTGTTCCATCACAAAGGCGCCGGTGCTGTCGGCCACCTGCCAGTGGAGCGGCGCCAGGGGATACCCCGGTGCAAAGGGGATGGCCGCCAGGGGCAGGGTTTCCAGCAGCTGCCGGGCCTGGGCCAGGGTCTCGCAGCTGCCCAGAACCAGGGGAATCAGCTCATAGGGGGCCACGGCGCCGGGTGCAAAGGGTTCGCCGGGATAAAAGGCGTTGTCGGGGAAGTTCAGCCCCGCCATATACAGCCCTTTTTCGTTCATGGCTTCGGCGTAGAGGGGATACTCCCGGACGCCGGCGGCCATGCCGATCATGGCAAAATGGCTTTCCAGGCTGGGGCGCAGATGAAAGGGAAAACAAAACCGCCGGGGTGTGACGATCACCTGCTGGCCAAAGGGGGTGGGCAGATCCAAAGTACGGCCAAAGTAGCCGCCGCTGCAATGGGCAATGCTGGTACACATGGGCAAAGCCTCCTTTTCTGTGTGAAGGGGTATTTATATAGTGTGGCTGGGCGATGAAAAAAGATGCGCCTGCCTGTTTTATTGGTGGCGGCTGGACAGCGCCTGGGTTACCCTGTCCTTATTCTGCATGGTGGTCTCCATATCCCGCCGGCAGAATTCGTTCACCAGCATGTCCACCACAAACAGCATGGCCATATGGGCCGCAATGCTGCCGGCCCGCAGGGGCTTTTCGTTGCCGCCGCAGAGCAGCACCGCGTCGGACAGCCGGGCGGCGGGGGAGTGGGGGTCGTGGGTGATCAGCACCACCTTGGCCCCCCGCTGGCGGGCGGGCTGCAGCACCGATTCGGTCTCCTCCGGCGAGCCGGAATAGGACACCATCAGCAGGGCGTCGTCCTTGTCCAGCAGGCTGGAGGCCATGATCTGCATATGGGTATCCTGGATGGTGAAAAACTTGGGGGACACCGTGAGAAAACGGGTCCAGGCCTTTTGGGCCACCGGCATGCTGCCGCCGTAGCCAAAGCACATCACCCGGCCGGCTTTGACAAAAATGTCCACCGCCCGGCAGAGCGTTTTTTCATCCAGCAGATTCAGGGTCTGGGTGAGGGCTTCAATATTGGTATTGTACAGCTGGCGGCACATGGCCTCCACCGTGTCCTCCTTGCTGGTTTCGCTGTATGCCTGGTAGGGATTGGCCGCCGACAGCAGACTGTGCCGGGCCAGAGCCAGCTTGAGGTCGTTGTAGCCGGAAAAACCCAGGGCGCGGCAGAAGCGGAACACCGTGGCCTCGGCCACCTCGCAGGCCTGGGCAAGCTCGGTGATGGAAAGATACTGCGCCTCGTCGCAGTGACTGCGCAGATAGTCCGCCACCTTGCGGGCGGCGGGGGTGAGTTTATCATATGCCGATTCGATTTGCAGCATCAGGTCTGGCATTTCCATGGACTCCTTTCTGGATGATGCGGCGTACTTCTATTATACTGCATTTTTTTGCAGGGGCAACGCCGACGGGGCTTTTTGCGGGGGCTGCCGGCGGGTTTGCGTCGAAAAATGAAAAAGAAAATACA
>DXDW01000112.1 GCA_019115305.1 Candidatus Anaerofilum excrementigallinarum | reverse complement strand
AATTCGGAGAATTTTTCTAAAAATCCGATTTGCTTCGTTTTTTATACTAAGAATTGCAAATTAAACCGAAAAAACATACATTTGCATCGGATAAATGAATTGATTTTCGGGCTGGTTTTACTTATTTATATAAATAACGGGAAATGTGCGGAAAGATACTGTGGAAATCAACGGGGAGAAATGTATGTGCAAATTGACCGAAATATGGCGGAATTTGAGGGTGCGGACAAAGGTGCAGCTGATTCTGCTGCTGGCCATTGCGCTGGTGAGCGCCACAGCCATGACTACCCTGCGCATTCCCATGAAGGCCTATGACGAGCGGCTGTACCAGAGCAGTTCCCAGATGATCACGTTGTTTGCCGATCAGATCCAGAGTGACTTGCAGAATTTTGAGGCCATCAGTTATCGCATCCTCACCGACAACGCCCTGCAGAAAAATCTGTCGATTATGGAAACGGCGTCCCCGGGCACGGTGGCCTGGGTGGACGCACAGAACGAGGTGGGCAGCCGGGTGGCCTATTTCAGCCTGTGGTTTTCCGATGCGGTGTGCTTTCAGCTGAAAACCTCCGGCGGCCGCACATACAGCCAGTTTTTCGGCTCTTCGGTCAGTTCCGATCGGCTCACGCCCGAGCTGGTGGAGTATGCTTCGGGGCGTCTGGGAAATCTGGTCTGGCTGACCCAGGACGGCGAACAGCCACAGCTGATTCTGCTGCGGGAGATCCGGGAGATGGACAGTCTGCGTCTGAACACTTTGGGCACCATGCTCATCGAGGTGGATTTTCCGGCCCTGGTGGAAAAATACCGCCGGGGCATGACCCAGATGGGTTCGCCCCTCTCCTGTGCGGTGTACAGCGGGGATGTCTGCCTGTACGCCACCAACGACGCCGTGCGCTCTTTGCCTGCCGGGGAGGACGGATACAACTACATGAAGCTGGAGGGCGAAGAGGTGCTCTGTGTGCGCTACACCGCACCCAACGGCATGAAATACGTCACCACGGTGGATTACAGCCGCATTGCCTCCACCATATCCGCTGCTACCAGCATCACCATGGCGGTGATTCTGGCGGCAGCGATCCTGGCAGTATTCGTGAGCGCTTTGCTGATGAACAGCATTCTGCGGCATCTGCAGATCCTTTTGAACAAATTCGATGATTTTGCCCGGCGGGGCCGGCCGGTGTTTTGGACCGACAGCCCATACAGCACCCGCCAGGATGAGATCGGCCAGCTGCACCGCCATTTCGACCGGATGACCCGGGCCTGGGACCATATGACCCGGGAAAAGGAAGAGCAGCAGCGCCTTTTGCAGGAGACCCGGATGCAGCAGCTGCGGGCCCAGGTGCGCCCCCACTTTTTGTACAATACCCTGGAATCCATCTACTGCCTGGCCCAGAGCGCCCCGGACAAGCGCATTGCCGAGATGACCGACGCCTTGGGCAAGATGCTGCGGGCTTCCCTCAACGAGAGCCGGGACGTGGTGACTATTGCCGAGGACTTGCAGGTGACCCGGGAATACCTGCGCATCCAGCTGATCCGCTACGGCGAGCGGCTGCAGGTGGAGTATCAGATGGACCCGGCCATTCTGGACTGCGCCATTCCCTCCATGACCATCCAGCCCCTGGTGGAAAATGCGGTGCACCACGCGGCGGAGGAGATGCTGGACACCTGTATCATCCGCATCCGGGGCAAAGCTTCGGATGAAGGGGTGGAGGTGTCGGTGGAGGACAACGGCCCCGGCATGGACGAGGATATCCTGGCCAAGCTGGAATCCGGCGAGGTGCAGCCCGAGGGCCTGGGCATCGGCATGCGCAATATCCACAAGCGGGTGCAGTATGCTTTTTCCGACCGGTACGACCTGCAGGTGAAATGCCAGGATGGCTGGACCCGGATCATTGTCCACCTGCCCGAGAAACGACTGTAAAACACCCCAGGAAAAACGCGGAAAAGAGGAGAATATGTACAAATTACTGTTGGTAGACGACGAACCCATCATCCGCCAGGGTCTGGAGCAGATGATCGACTGGGACAAGCTGGGCCTGACGCTGACCGCCTCCTGCAGCAATGCCATCGCGGCTTTGGACAGCATGATGGACGATATGCCGGACATTCTGCTCACCGATATCCGGCTGCCCGGCATGAGCGGCCTGGATTTGGTGGGCCGGGCCGTGGCGCTCCATCCCATGCTGCAGACGGTGATTCTCTCCGGCTACGACACCTTTCAGTACGCCCAGCAGGCGGTGAAATACGGGGTGATCGAGTATCTGCTCAAACCCTGCTCCCAGCAGGAGCTGGAAAGCGCCCTGCAGCGGGCCTGCCAGGCGCTGGACCGGCAGAACCAGCAGGTGTTGTATCTGTACGGGGAGCGGCGAAAGCGGGTGAAGGCGCTGGTGGACCGGTTCCGCACCTTGCAGAAGGACGCCGACGATGCCCCGCTGCTGGAAAAGCAGGTCCACGAGCTGGTGAAAACGGTGGAGGACCCCAGTCTGCTCCAGGAGACGTTGATCTCTCTGGTCACCGAGAGTATGAGCAGCGGTCAGGCCGAGTGGGGAGTAAACGTCATCGCCGACGCTCTCCATTCCCAGGATGCCCTGGAAGGGCTCATTGTGCATACTCTCAGCCGTCTGCGCCGGGAAAGCGGACAGGGGGGCGATTTTGTCCGGCAGATGATCGCCTATGTGGCGGCCCACTACGCCGAGGAATCCCTCTCTCTGCAATACATCGCCGATCGGGTGGTCTACATGAACGCCGACTATATCGGCCGGGAGTTCACCCGGACGGTGGGGCAGAAGTTCAGCAGCTATCTGCTGGCCACCCGGATGGAGCACGCCAAGCTGCTGATGCGCAGCGACGCCTCGCTGCACAGCTATGAGATTGCCGAGCGGGTGGGGCTGGGCAAGAACCCCCACTATTTCAGCCAGGTGTTCCGCAAATACACAGGCACTACCCCCAAAGACTACCGCCGCCAGCTGCAGGAGGAGTTCTGAATCCTGGCTGCCGCGGCGAGGCCGGAGCCGGGTGCGGGTATTCCGCCGGCTTCGGCTTTTTGCTTCTTGGCGGGCAAAAAATCGGCCATATCGGAAAAGTGTACAAAAACATAGGAAATGTGGATGTAGTTTTATGCAATATTTGCTTATAATAAGGGCAACAAAATCACTTGGAGGTGCAACCCTGTGAAGAAAAGAGTTTTCGCTACCCTGTGCGCCGGCATGATCCTGGCCGGCTCTCTGGCCGGATGCGGCGGTGCATCCACCGATTCCGCTGCCGGCGGCAATTCCTCCGGCGCCCAGAACGCCGAAGGCAAAACCACCCTGAACGTGCTCTGGTGGGGCTCCCAGACCCGTCACGAGCAGACCACCGCGATGCTGGAAAAGTTTGAGGAGCTGAATCCCGACATCGACGTGGTCATGGACTATTCCGACTGGGACGGCTACTGGACCAAGCTGCCCGCCCAGGTGGCCGGCGGCCAGACCCCCGACGTGTTCCAGATGGACTACGCCTACCTGTCCCAGTATGCCAACAACGGCGTGCTGGCCGAGCTGGACAGCTACATCGCCGACGGCAGCCTGGACATGAGCAACGTGGAGCAGAACATCCTGGATTCCGGCACCGTCAACGGCAAGGTCTACGCCATCTCCACCGGCACCAATGCTCCGGTTATGCTCTACCGCAAGGACCTTGTGGATGAGCTGGGGTTGGAGCTGCCTATGAACCCCACACTGACGCAGTACATGGACGTCGCCAAGGCTGTGTATGAAGCCACCGGCCTGCGGGACACCTTCATCACCGGCTGCACGAGTGCCAATTTGAACTTCTATCTTCGCAACTATGGCATGAACTTCTTCAATGACGAAGGCAACGGACTGGGCTTTGATGATCCCCAGTACATTGTGGATATGTGGGAGCTGGCCCTGAAAGCACAGGAAGAGGGCTGGGGCCTCAAACCCGGTGAGGGCACCAGCACCACTGCTTTTGACTCCATGGTCGTCGAGGCTTGGAGCCGCCAGCAGAACTCCAACGAGCTGCAGGCCTACCGGGATGCCACCGGCAAGGACATCAGCATGGTGATGATTCCCACCATGGAGGATGCTACCACCCCGAACTCTTACCTGAAGCCTGCCATGTACTGGTGCGTGGGCGCCGACAGCGAGGTGAAGGACGCCGCCGTGCGGTTCATCAACTTCTTCACCAACAACACCGAATGCTACGACATCGTGGGCATCGAGCGCGCCGTTCCCATCTCTTCCGAGATGCGGGAATATGTAGCTCCTAACCTGGATGAAGTGAGCCAGGAAGCGGTGGATTTCATCGACTACGTCAGCCAGCCCGACAAGACTTCCCCGATCATGAACCCCGATCCGGCGGTTGGTAATGAAGTTGACGAGCTGATGAATCAGTATTCCGAGCAGGTACGTTACGGAGAAATTACCGATCTGCAGGCTGCTGCCCAGCAGTTTATGGACGAAGCCAACCAGATCCTGGCCGAGGGCGCCGCTGCGGAATAAACCTTCCGCTTTTCTGAAAACCGGCCGCGCTGCCCGCTTTCTCCGGGCGGCCGGGGCCGGCACAGATACCCCGATCCATTCCATCGCGCCGAGGGGAAATCCTTCGGCGCGAATTTTGTAAGACCTCGGTTTTGCTGAAAGGAGCCATCGCCATGAAAAAGAAAGCCGGCCCCGGGCGCAGACTTGCCTCGGTGCTCAATCGGGACAATGTGGCGGGCTATGTGTTCATACTGCCCTTTATCATTGGTCTGCTGGTATTCACCCTTATCCCGTTTTTAACCTCTCTGTACCTCTCCTTCACCGAATACAACGTCCTCTCTCCGGCCAAGTGGATCGGCCTGGACAACTACAAGGAAATGTTCTTCGAGGACCCCTTGTTCTGGACCTCCTTCAAGGTCACCTTTAAATTCGCCTTCATCCAGGTGCCCATCAAGCTGGCGGTGTCCCTGCTGGTGGCCCTGATTCTGGCCAAAGCCACCCGGCTTACCGGTTTTTACCGCTCGGCCTTTTACATTCCCTCCCTCATGGGCGGCAGCGTGGCCATCGCCCTGCTGTGGAAGCAGCTGTTCTCGCCCAACGGCGTGATCAACCAGATCCTCGGTGTGCTGGGCCTGCCCGACGACACCGCCTGGCTGGGCGACCCCAAAACCGCCCTGGGCACCCTTATCGCTCTGGGCGTGTGGCAGTTCGGCAGCTCCATGCTGATCTTTTTGGCCGCCATCAAGAATATCCCCTACAGCTACCACGAGGCCGCCATTGTGGACGGCGCGGGCCCGGTGCGGCGCTTTTTCGCCATCACGCTGCCCATGCTCACCCCCATTATATTCTTCAATCTCATCAACCAGGTGATCGGCGCCTTCCAGGCCTTCAACTCCAGCTACCTCATCACCCAGGGCCGCCCCCTGAACACCACTTTGTACTACGGCGTGCACCTGTACAACAAGGCCTTTGACCAGTTCAAGATGGGCTACGGCAGCGCCATGGCATGGTTCATGCTGCTGGTGATCGCCTTCTTTACCGCCCTGATCTTCCGGTCCTCCAGCGCCTGGGTCTACTATGAATCGGAGGGGAAATAATATGACCATCCAAAATGTCACCCACAGCGTCACCGCCCGCCGCCGGGTCAGCACCTTCATCTACCACGCATTGATGCTGCTGGTCAGCTTTATGATGCTGTATCCCGTTCTGTGGCTGGTTGCCTCCTCCTTCAAGCCCAACGGCGATATCTTCTCCACCGCCACCTCCCTCTGGCCCCAAAACTTCACTTTGGAGCACTACATCGTGGGCTGGAAGGGCTTCGGCGAATACACCTTCGGCACCTTTTTCAAAAACTCCCTGTTTGTGGCCCTGCTCTCCTCGGCGGGTATGGTGCTCTCCTCGGCCCTGGTGGCCTTCGGTCTGGCCCGGGTGCGGTTCAAAGGCCGCAACTTCTGGTTTGTGGCCATGGTGGTCACCATGATGCTGCCCGGCCAGGTGATGATGATTCCCCGGTTTGTGCTGTTCAATAAAATGGGCTGGGTGGGTACCTTCCTGCCCATGATCGTGCCCTCCTTTTTCGCCAGCGGTTTCAATATCTTCCTCATCATGCAGTTTATCCGGGGCATTCCCCGGGATATGGACGAGGCCGCCAAGATCGACGGCTGCAGCTGGTACGGGGTGTTCAGCCGCATCATTCTGCCCATGATCGTGCCCTCGCTGGTCACGGTGGGCGTGCTCACCTTCATGGCCAGCTGGGAGGACTTTATGGGAGCGCTGCTCTACCTGAACAAACCCGCCATGTACACCGTGGCCTACGCTTTGAAGATGTTCAACGACAGCTCCCAGGCCGACTACGGCGCCACCTTTGCCATGTCGGCGCTGTCCTTGGTGCCGGTGCTCACCCTTTTCTTCTTCTTCCAGAAAAACTTGGTGGAGGGAATCAGCATTCAGGGCTTGAAGGGCTGATCCATCCGCAGTACACTATTGTCAAAAGGAGGCGTTTTGTATGCCGCAGATTCATCGACTTCCCGCCATTCCCCTCATTGCGTCCGACCCCTATTTTTCGGTCTGGATGCCCGCCGATACCCTCACCCAGACCGACAGCTGCCACTGGAGCGGCCCCGCCAAGCCGGTGCGGGGCGTGCTGGTAGTGGACGGGGTAGCCTGCCGCTTTTTGGGTGCCGGCCCTCAGCCTGAAGCCACCCTTTCCGAGCTCACCGTCAGCGCCACCCAGACCCGATTTGTCAGCGAATTCGGCGGTGTGCGGCTGGAGACCCGGTTCGTTACCCCCGCTCTGCCCGATGACCTTGACCTGCTGAGCATGCCGGTGACGCTGGTGACCTTCTCGGCGGTTTCCACCGACGGCGCCCAGCACCAGGTGCAGGTGCAGCTGCATCTCTCCGACCGGCTGTGCTACGACGGGGAGATCCGCCCCGCCATGGCCGGCGAGACCCTCTGCCTGGACGGCCGGGATCTGGCCTTGTGCGGCCAGAAGGTGCAGAAACCCCTGTGCCATTCCGGCGACCATGTCACCATCGACTGGGGCTATCTGTATCTGTCCGCCGACGGCAAAAGCGAAGCGGTGGGGGATGGGGTGCAGGCGGTCTGCTCTCTGCCCGCCCATGGCCAGCCGGTGCGGGCGGTGATCGCCTACGACGATATCGCCTCCATCAACTATTTCGGCGACCTGTGCAAGGCCTGGTACCGCCGGGACGGTCGGCAGATCACCGACGCCATCCGATTCGCCTGGCAGCATTTTGACCGGATTCTGGACCGCTGCGCCGCTCTGGATGAACAGCTGGAGCAGCAGGCTCTGGCCGCCGGGGGCGAGGAGTACGTCCAGCTGGTCAACGCCGCCTGGCGGCAGACCCTGGCGGCCCATAAGCTCATCGCCACCCCCAAGGGGGAGATGGCCTATCTCTCCAAGGAGAACGATTCCAACGGCTGCATCGGCACCGTGGACGTGAGCTATCCATCCATCCCGCTTTTCCTGCGCTTCTGCCCCGAGCTGGTCAATGCCCTCTGCCGCCCGGTGCTGGAATTTGCCTCCATGCCGGTGTGGACCGATGATTTCGCCCCCCACGACGTGGGCCGTTACCCCTTGGCCACCGGCCAGGTATACGCCGCCCTCAAGCATGTGGGACCCGGGGAGTGCTACCCGCCCTACTACCTCTATCCCGCCGGCAGCCAGGTGTACGATCCCCGGTACCAGATGCCGGTGGAGGAGTGCGGCAATATGCTGATTATGCTCCAGGCTGCCCGGGCCTTTGGGGCCAACGCTGCCCTGGCCGACCAGTACCGCCCCCTGCTGGACAAGTGGGTGCGGTACCTCACCCAGTACGGCGAGGACCCCGGCGAGCAGCTGTGCACCGATGATTTCGCCGGCCACCTGGCCCACAATGTGAACCTGGCGGCCAAAGCGGTGGTGGGCGTAGCCTGCTACGCCCGCCTCACCGATCAGCCGGAGTATATGGACAAAGCCCGGACCATGGCCGCCCGGCTGCTGGAAAAGATGGGGGACAAGGGCAACACTCCCCTGACCTTGGATGGTCAGGGCTGGAGCATGAAATACAATCTGCTGTGGGACAAGGTGCTGGACCTGGGTCTGCTGCCCCGAGAGTTCTACGACGCCGAGCTGGCCAGCTATCTGCCCCGGATCAACCGGTATGGTTTGCCTTTGGATTCCCGGGCGGATTACACCAAGTCCGACTGGATCTGCTGGGTGGCGGCCATGGCCGATGATCCCGCCACCCGCACAGCTCTGCTGGCCCCGGTGGCCCGGATGCTGCGGGAGAGCGATTCCCGCGTGCCCTTCTCGGACTGGTACGACACCAAGACCGGCCGGTATATGGCCTTTATCGCCCGCAGCGTGCAGGGCGGCGTGCTGGCCCTTTTGCTGCGCTGACACATCCAGCCGCTCCCCGGCTTTTGCCGGGCGGCGGCTGGATGTGGTTTATGGGCTTTTATGAAAAGCGGCCGCTTTGGCGGCCCAGGAGGAATTATTATGACAGAGCTGCATCTTCCCCCGAAACCGGGCCTGGCCGCCGGTCCCGGTGAGTTTGTTTTTTCGGTGGCGGGCCTGGCCCACGGCCACATCTACGGCATGACCCGGGGCCTGCTGGAGGCCGGGGCCACCCTGGGGAGTGTGTGGGACGAGGACTCCCAGAAGGTGACGGAATTTCTTAAGGCTTTCCCCCAGGGCCGGGCGGCAGACAGCCTGGAACAGCTGCTGGAGGACCCCCAGGTGCGGCTGGTGGCCAGCGCTGCGGTGCCCAGCCGCCGCTGTGAACTGGGACTGCGGGTGATGGAGGCGGGCAAGGACTATTTTGTGGACAAGGCCCCCATGACCACTTTGGCCCAGCTGGAACAGGCCCGGGAGGCGGTGCGCCGGACCAACCGCAAATATATGGTCTATTATTCCGAGCGGCTGCACAGCGAGGCCGCCACTTTGGCGGATCTGCTGGTCCGGCGGGGAGAGATCGGGCGGGTGATCCATATGGACGGCTTCGGCCCTCATCGGCTGGGCGGCGGCCGCCCCGATTGGTTTTACCAAAAGAAATATGTGGGGGGCATCCTCTGCGACATCGGCAGCCACCAGCTGGAACAGTTCCTCTATTTTACCGGCTCGGAGCAGGCCGATATCACCATGGCCCGCAAGGCCAACTATGCTCACCCGGAGCACCCGGAATTTGAGGATTTCGGGGACTGCGCCGTCACCGCTCCCAGTGGGGCTACCGGCTATTTTCGGGTGGACTGGTTCACCCCGGACGGGCTGTCCAATTGGGGAGATGGCCGCACCTTTATTCTGGGCACCGAAGGGTATATCGAACTGCGCAAGTATGTGGATATCGCTTCGGGCAGGCCGGGGGAAAACGCCGTCTACTGGGTCAACCAAAAGGGGGAATTCCGCTTTGACGCCACCGGCCAGGTGGGCTGCCCCTTCTTTTATCGTCTGATCCGGGACTGCCTGGACCGCACCGAAACCGCCATGACCCAGGCCCACGCTTTCCACGCGGCCGAGCTCTGTTTGCGGGTCCAGGCCATGGCCGACGGCCTGTAAACCGCCATTCTGCATATAACAAATAAAAAACCGGACTCCGATCGGTTTCGGAGCCCGGTTTTTTTGTCAGGTGGGCGGGTTCTGCTGGCGCAGCTGTTCCCGGAAGGTGCGGAACATGCCCTGCTTCATGTTTTTAGTCATGAGGTTCTGCACATCTTTGGCGCTGATCTGCCCCTCGTAGCGGAACCACCAGCGCACCAGCGTCATCATGTCCGAGGCAAACAGCCGGGCATAGAGGTCGGCGTAGGGGCTGGGGCCGGCAGGGGAGGCGGGCAGCTTTTCCAGAATGGCTTCGTATACAATGTCCACCATCTGGCTGAATACATTCTGCTCCCGGGGAATGGACCACAAAAGCAGATATTCGTCCTTGTGTTTGTGGAGAAACTGCAGGGTGGTCTCAAAGTTTTTCTGGTATACCAGGCTGTGCACCGTGTCGGGGGTGGCGTTGACAAAGGCCACATCCACCTGGCGGCGGAAGCCGTCCAGCGCCCGCTGGAGATAGCGGTCCATGAGGTCAAATTTGCTGGTGTAGTATTTATAAAAGGTAGAGCGGTTGATCAGCGCCGCCCGGCACAGCTGATCCACCGTGATCTTCTCAAAGGGGGTGTCGGCCAGGCTTTCCAGCAAAGCCTGGTCGATCTGTTTCAGGGTTTTCACAACCCGCAGATCGGTTGTCTGCACAGGCCTTCCCTCCTTCTTTTTCACGATAAACAACAAACGCGCACCCAGTGTTAGATAAGCAGCAAAATCCAAAATCTTGGTGATAGGCAGGCCCCAAAAACATTGTTAAAATAATAGCAAAGGGCTTGCATCTCTTATTGTATCACAAGAGAGCGCCCCGCACAAACACGGATTTTGCTGCAAAAGGAAAAGGAGAAAGATTCTAAAAGGAGGGAGCTTATCCCATGCGCGTTGCCATAGAGATCGACGGCAAACCCCTGCAGGTGGAATCCGGCATGAATCTGCTGGAAGCCGCTTTGCAGAACGGCATCTACATTCCTCACCTCTGCCACCATCCCGACCTGCCGGACATCGGTTCCTGCCGGTTGTGCATCGTGGAGGTGGAAGGGGAAGATGGCGTACAGCCCGCCTGCAAGCTGACGGTGCGGGAAGGCATGAAGGTCATCACCGACAGCCCCCGCATCGCCCCCCTGCGCAAGCTGGCTATGGAGCTGCTGCTGGCGGCCCATCCCGAGGACTGCTCCACCTGCCCCAAATACGGCCGGTGCGAACTGCAGACCCTGATCCAGTACATGGGCGTTTCGGCCACCCGGATGCACACCCGGGTGAAGGGCTTTGCCCAGAACGACAAAAACCCCCTGCTCATCCACGATATGAACCGCTGTGTTCTCTGCGGCCGCTGCGTGCGGGCCTGTGGTGACCTGCGGGGCGTGGGGGTGCTGCAATACAATAAAAAGGAACTGGAAACCTATGTGGGCACCCTCCAGGACAAGCTGCTCACCGACAGCGACTGTCGGTTCTGCGGCGCCTGCGCCGAGGTCTGCCCCACCGGCACCATCCGGGATATCATCCAGTTCAGCCCGGTGGAAAAGCGGGACGCCCTGATCCCCTGCCAGGCCACCTGTCCCGCCCACACCGACGTGCCCCGGTATGTGCGGTTCGTCAAGGAGGGCAAATACGCCGAGGCTCTGGCCGTGGTGCACGAAAAGCTGCCCTTCCCCGAGTGCCTGGGCCGGGTCTGCGCCCATCCCTGTGAGAGCGAATGCCGCCGGGGTCAGGTGAACGAAGCGGTGTCCATCCGCAACATCAAGCGGTACGCCGCCGAGCACGGCAGCGACGCCCTCTGGAAGCAGAACAGCAAGCACCTGCCCGCCACCGGCAAGCGGGTATGTGTGGTGGGGGGCGGCCCTGCCGGCATGACCGCCGCCTATTACCTGGCCAAGCAGGGCCACAGCGTCACCCTCAAGGAAGCCTATCCCACTCTGGGCGGCCAGATGGCCTACGGCATCCCCAGCTACCGGCTGCCCCGGGAGATCGTGGCCAAGGAGGCCGGGTATCTCCAGGACGCCGGGGTGCAGGTGGAGACCGGCTGCCGGGTCACCGATTTTGTGGGTCTTGCCAAGGAGTATGATGCGGTGCTGCTGGCTCTGGGCACCCACAAGGGTGTCCGGCTGCCCATAGAGGGCAGCGAGCTGCCCGGGGTTTTGGCCAACAGCGATTTTTTGCGGGACGCCGCCATGGAAAAGCCCACCGGCATGGGCCGTCGGGTCATCGTGCTGGGCGGCGGCAACGTGGCCTTTGACTGCGCCCGCACCGCCCGCCGTCTGGGTGCCGAGGAGGTCCATCTGGCCTGCCTGGAAGCCCGGGACAAGATGCTGGCCGACGAGGAGGAGATCATCCAGGCCCAGGAGGAGGGCATCCAGATCCATCCCGCCCACACCTTCGAAGCCATTGTGGGCGCCGACCACGCCCAGGGTGTGCGGTTCGGACGGGTGAAATCCTTCACCTTTGACGAAAACCGGCGCGCCATCATCGAAAAAGAGGAAAATTCCGAGTATGTCATCGAGGCCGACACGGTGATCTTCGCCACCGGCCAGCGCACCGACATCACCCCCGAAGCCGGTCTGGAACTGGGCCGGGGCAACAGCATTGCGGTGCAGCCCGGCAGCCTGCGCACCAGCGTGGAGGGCATCTACGCCTGCGGCGACGCCGTCTACGGCACCCGCACCGTGATCCAGGCCATCGCCGCCGGCCGTCAGGCTGCCAGTGAGATGGACAAGGCCCTGGGCGGCGACGGAGATATCAGCGAGGTGCTGGCCCCGGTGGAGGTGCCGGATGGCCGCATCGGCAAGATGGAGGGCTTTGCTTCTCTGCCCCGGGCCGCCGAGCAGTTCTGCGCCGCGGCCGAGCGGGAGCACAGCTTTGCCCCCATCAGCACCGGCCTGTGCGACAGCGCCGTCTGCGGCGAGGCCGCCCGCTGCCTGCAGTGCGACCTGCGGTTCCAGATCACCGGTCACCGCATCTGGAGCGATTATATCCAACAGGATAAGGAGGGAGCCGCCCAATGAGCCTGCTGCAAAACAACACCGAAGCCCTCAACCGCCTGCGCGGAATGGATAAAAAGGCCCTGGAAGCTGTATTCGGCGTCTGGGAATCCGCCCCCCGGGTGGTGGGCGCTCTTTACAACGCCGACACCGAAAGCCGCAAACAGGTGCTGGTCCACGCCAACCCCGCCGGGGTGGTGGCGGGACTGAAAATTGCCGCTCTGCTCACCGGCGCCGCCGACGCGGTGCTGGTGGTGCGGGAGGAGATGGACCCCCAGACTCTGCTGGCCGACGCCGGCATTGTGGATCTGCCCCTCACCGTGACCCAGGCCGCCCTGGTAAACAAGATGGCCTACAAGGGAGCCAAATTGCTGGCTCTGAACGAACTGGCCGCCCTGGCCGACCGCCTGCTGGGCAGCGAACCCGGGGTGCTGGTGTCGGTGGACGGGGAGGAACTGCGGGAGGAGCCCGCTGATCGTCCTGTCCTGGAACTGCTGGGAGAGTGCAAGGGCGCTGCGGCCGGCAACCGGCTGTACAGCGCCGAGCAGCTGGCCGACAAAACGGTGGGCCAGGTGGCCGGATGCTCCGGCGTGCTCCGCCGCCTCACTTCGGCCCATTGCCCGGTGCAGCAGGCCCAGAACCAGCTGGCCGTGCTGCGGCAGAAAAGCTGCGGCAAATGCACCTTCTGCCGGGAAGGCCTGTACCAGCTGAATTGCCTGCTGGAAGAAGTGTCCACCGGCCGGGCCAAGGCCGCCGATCTGGAACTGGCCAAAGAGATCGGCAGCGCCATGACCCTTTCCTGCAACTGCACCTTGGGCCAGGAGGCCGCTCTGCCGGTTCTCACCGCCCTGGATGCCTTTGAAGGCGAGGTCCAGGCCCATGTCCGCCGCCGGGAATGTCCCGCCGGCGCCTGCCTGGCCCTGACCCAGTTCTATGTGGACCCCAAACTCTGCCAGGGCAGCGGCGCCTGTGTGGAAGCCTGCCCCGCGGGCTGCATCGAGGGCGGCAAGGGTCTGGTGGCCGTCATCGATGGCTTCGACTGCACCCGCTGCGGCAAGTGCCTGGAGGTGTGCGCCAGCGGCGCTGTCAAGCGCACGTCGGGCCGGCTGCCCAAGCTGCCCGCCGCCCCCATCCCGGTGAATGGGGCTGCTCCCGCTGTCCAGGAGGGCCAGGAGAGCCAGCCCGTCCGCCGTCCCGCCAAACGCAAGCGGGTATATGCCGCTTTTGGCAAGACCGAGCCCGTCCAAACCGCTGCGCCGGCTCCCCAGGCCGTGCAGCCCAAAGCTGTTGAGGTGAAGATCATGAAAACCATTGAGACCGATGTTGTCATCGTGGCCGGCGGTCCTGCCGGTCTGGCTGCTGCCGTCACCGTGGGCGAGCAGGGCCTGAAATCCGTGATTCTGGAAAAATCCAGCGCCACCGGCGGCGCTGCCAACATGGGCATGGGCCCCCTGGGCATCGACACCAAGATCCAGCGGGCTGCCTTCAACAACATCAGCGTGGAAAAGGCGCTGCAGATGCACATGGAGTACACCCACTACCGGGTGGACGAGGACCTGGTGCAGACCTATTTCCACAAGAGCGCCGATACCATCGAATGGCTGCAGGAGATGGGCGTGGAATTTGCCGGCGCCTTCCGCTACTTCAAGGAATCCGAGGCCACCTGGCACATCGTCAAGCCGGAAAACGGCGTCATCGGCCCCCGCGCCGCCAGCACTATGGTGAAGGTGATGACCGAGCGTGCCCGGGAACTGGGCTGTGAGATCCTGCTGGAGACCCCCGCCACCCGGCTGATTCTGGAAGACGGCAAGGTCTGCGGCGCGGTGGCTGTGGACAAGGACGGCAACGGCATCGAGGTGCGGGGCAAAGCGGTGCTGGTGGCCGCCGGCGGCTTCGGCAACAACCCCGAGATGATCGAAAAGGAATTCGGCCTGCACATCGGCAAGGATTACTTCCCCTTCTGCATCCCCGGCATCACCGGCGACGGCCTGAACATGATGTGGGAAGTGGGAGCCGAGAAGTTCGGCCAGAACATCGAGGCCATCTACCAGCTGCCCGACAACCTCAACTGGTTTTTGCTGGACGCCGTGCTGCGCCAGCCCAACCTGATGATCAACCAGCTGGGCGACCGCTTCATGAACGAGGGCGATCTGGGCAACACCACCTACGCCGGCAACGCCATCGCCCTGCAGCCCGGCAACTACGGCTACTGCATCATGGACGAGGGCATCCTCAAGCAGTATAAGCTCAACGGCCCCGACATCGTGGACATCGTGCATCCCGCCGAGGCTTTCCTGAACTTCGACGGCCAGGCCAAGCTGGCGGTGGAGCAGGGCTACCAGGGCTATTTTGAGGCCGAGACCATCCCCGAGCTGGCCGAAAAGCTGGGCATTGACCCCGAAAAGCTCCAGCAGACCATCGACGACTACAACGCCATGTGCCGCTGCGGCGTGGACAGCCAGTTCCACAAACCCCAGAAATACCTCCATCCCATCACCGGCAAGGGCAAGTACCTGGTGGGCAAATACTACCTGGGCGCCTACGGCACTGTGGGCGGCGTGCGGGTGAACAAGTACTGCGAGGTGCTCAACAAGGATCATCTGCCCATCGAGGGCCTGTACAGCGCCGGTTCTGACGCCAACACCCTCTACGGCGACAGCTACAACTTCACGTTGCCCGGCAACTCCATGGGCTTTGCCGTCAACTCCGGCCGTATGGCCGGCGAGGCCATTGCCCAGTACATCGCCGACTGCGAATAACGGGGGCGGGTCATGAGCAACAAAGCCCAAACCCTGACCCTAACATTGTCCGGGATCGGCTGCTGGCTCTCTGGGCCAGATACCGCTCCCGCTGAAAGGAGCGAGCTGTATGAGCAAAAAAGTGGGAGTGAGCCGGGAAGAAATGGCCCTGCCCTACTACAAGTACTTCACCCAGCCCCTGGCCCAGGTGCCGGCGGAAAAGCTGGCGGTGCTGGCAGGGGGAGCCAGCAAGATCTCCGCTGTTCCCTTTGACCGGCGCAACCTCTTTTTGCGGGCCGAGGACGGAGACTACTGCCGTCTGGGTTACGGCGTGGCCGAGGACGGCACCGCCTTTGTCTGCAACGAGACCTATATGCCCGGGGTGACGGGGGAAATGCTGGACTGGTGGTTCCCCTGGCACAGTGTGGGCAGCGACCTGCGCTATAAGATCTGGGACCCCGAGGACCACTATTTCGCCCGGGCCGACTGGTGCGATTACGTCTGTGACCCCGCAGTGCCCATGCACCAGAAAACCTGGGGCGTTAACCACTACATCATGGAGGACGTGGGCCCCGGCCCCGATTTCCTGAAGCTGTGCTTCAAGAGCCCCGCCGATTTCGGCTACGATACCGCCGCCATCGGCACCGAACACTGCCAGTCTTTGGTCTGCGCCATCGGAGAGGGCGGCTGTCCCGCCGCCATGACCCATGTGTGGGCCCCCTACAAGGACGGCGTGCTGTTCCGCTCCCGGTTCTGGATCGGCTATGCCCTGGTGGACGGGGAATACCGCAAGATCCTGCCCGAAGGTGTCCGGGTGCCGGACGTGGTGCCCCAGGGTCTGTTTGCCCACAACATCAAGGAATTTACCAATCTGGCCGCCATTCTGCCTTCCCTGTGGCAGGAGTTCGGCAGCCAGCCCCTGTAACGGCGAAAGAAGCCGCACAGCAGAAAAGGCGCAGCGAAAGCTGCGCCTTTTTGCTGTGTTTGGGTTTATACGGCCCCGGCTGTATGGGGCAGGTTATACATGGTATTCCATGGGGTAGGTCAGATAGCAGTGGGGGTCCAGCTGGTCGCAGGTGACATACCCGGCGGGAGCGTTGAGCAAAGAAGGAATGCGGTTGACGATGGTGGCGCAGGTGTGCTCCACGGTGGCGGGCTTCACTACATGGAACTCGGTGTCGGGCTCGCCGCTGATCTTCCAGTCGCACATATCGCCGTCGTCGGGGCCGTATACCTTGCCGATGGTCTCTTCTTCAATGGTGATGCCCTGCATGGTCTCGATGGTCACCACCGCCGACATGCCGATGCACCGGCCGGCGGGAATGGTGGTGCCCAGGGTGGCGCTATAGACGTCGTGGTCCACAATGCAGGGGACATGTTTCTGGGTGATGGATTTGATGGTCAGACCCAGTTTGCTGCAGATGGCCTCGCTGGCGTTCCAGGCGTAGGAGGGTTCGAACACGGCGGGATGGGCGATCTTCTCCTCAAATTCCTCCTTGGTCAGGCCGCAGCCGTGGGCCTCTGCCAGCGCCAGGCCGTAGTCCTCCACGTTGTAGCTGTAAGCGCCCTGGATGCGGGTGATCTTGTGGCAGCCGCTGGCCACCATGGCCACCATGTTGATCCAGAAGATATCCTGCATGCCCGAGCCGGTGATGGTGCAGCCGGTCTCCTTGGCCAGGGCGTCCAGCTTGTTGATCTGGGCCGCCGCCGTGGTCCAGGGGTAGATGGCCTCCTCGCAGGTGGTGATGACATTGATGCCCCGGGCCACGCATTTTTCCACATGGTCGTAGATGTCCCCGATAAAGCTGAACAGGGTCACGATGGCCACATCGGCGTCGCATTCCGACAGCACCTTGTCGGCGTCGTTGGAGATGATGATGCCGGTTTTTACTCCCAGTTCGGCGAAATCGCCTACATCCATGCCCACCACGGCGGGGTTCACGTCGATGGCGCCCACGATCTGCGCGCCGTGCTCATACAGGTACCGCAGGGTATATTTGGCCATTTTGCCGCATCCGTACTGAACAACCTTGATCTTTTCCATAGTGCTGCCTCCTTGCTGCTGGCATATTTTTTACCCGGCGCCTCTGCGCCCGGGCGGGGGTGCTGGTCGGCTGCCCCTCTGTCTGTGTCCAGTGTAAACCATCCGGCTGCAGGAGAGTCAAGGGAAAATGTGATTTTTTTCACAATTCGAGGAAAACGGCATTATTCTCCAAAAGCAACCGGCACCTGCAGACGCAGAAACATGCTGTTGGGGTCGCTTTCAAAGACCGGAAAGCCGGTCATCACCTCGCAGATGTAGTCCCCGATAATGCGGTATCGGTTGCGCCGGCAGTATTCCAGCAGCTGCCGGGCGCCCGGGATCTCGTCGTTGTAGCTGTCCAGATAGATGCAGGCGTACATGCCGCTGTCCACCAATTGGGGAGTGGCGGCAGGGGGCAGACTGCGCCCCACAAACAGAAAAATCTGCCCCGCCACGAACCGCCCGGCCTGGAAATCTTCCCGGGCAATGGACGTGCCTACGTTATAAGAGTGTACCTGCTCCAGCCCCTGTTCCGAAAGAACCTGGCGCAAAGTGTGCAGGGAATGCTCGTAGCAGTGGATGTCCCGGGCATAGAAATTTTCGTCGCAGGGGATGCCCCAGATGTACCGCCGGTCGATGTATTCCAAAGAAAGGGTGCCGGTGGAGGGGGATTTGCGGTATCGCTCGATGGACTGGATGGCCCGCTCCACGGCGTCGTGCCGGGCTTTCAGCTGGCGCATCTGCTGGTGGAGCTGCTCGTTTTTCTGGGCCAGCAGCTCCTCCATCCGGGCCAGGTCCTCGGTCTGCAGGGCGTGGGCGATCTCGGAAAGGCTCATGCCCAGCTCCTTCATATACACGATCATGTCCAGCCGGCTGTTCTGGTCGATGCTGTAATACCGGTAGCCCGTTTCCGGGTCCACATACCGGGGCCGCAGCAGTCCCTTTTCGTCGTACAGACGCAAAGTGGAGATGGTGACGCGGTTCATCCGCGCCATTTTGCCAATGGGCAGCAGTTCCTTTCGCATAGGGCACCTCCTTGGAGAAAAAACTCTCTC
>DXDW01000111.1 GCA_019115305.1 Candidatus Anaerofilum excrementigallinarum | reverse complement strand
GTCGTGAGTTCGAGCCTCATCCGGGTCGCCATTTGCTGCTATAGCTCAGTCGGCAGAGCACATCCTTGGTAAGGATGAGGTCGTGCGTTCGAATCGCATTAGCAGCTCCACACCGGAACAGGAAATGTCCTGTTCCGGTATTTTTTTGTTTTCCGGCCGCTGCAAACTGCCTTTTTGCCCGGCGGGCAGGCCGTTTTGCACAAATACAGCCATCGGTCACTATATATTGCGACGAAAGTTATTGAAGCGTATTGACATGAGTCTACCCCTGCCATATACTGAAATTGCAGGAAGGGTTCTTCCTGGAAAGAATAGAGGACAGAGCCTACTTTTCAAGGCGGCCCGAAGCAGGCTGCCGGCCCTGTCCGCCAAGCAGCAGCCTGTCCTCGCGGGGGCAGGGAACAAATACGCATAAAGGAGGTCGTAGTATGCTGTGGGTCATGGGATTTGGAATTATCTTTCTGTTGTTGGCTGTTATGTACGCTATTTGGGGCGTTGCAGAAGCAGTTCTCCTCCGCCGGGCACGCAGCGCCCCCGTGCAGGCGGAGGGCAAAGTCTGCGGCCTGGTGCAGCATCGTCCGCTGATGCAATATGAAAAACAGGGCCGGGTGCCCCAGCTGGCCTTCCAGTATTGGGGCCGCACCACCGGCAACGGCGCCCATGGGGTCCTGAGCATTCCCCAGGCTTTTTCCCGCTGGAACAGCTACCCTTGTGTGGAGTTCGCCGCCGGCGGGGATACCGTGGCCTGGCTGTCCAAGCAGGGCGGCAAAAAGGGGATGTGGTCCATCGGCCAGTCGGTGCAGCTGCGCTATCATCCCGATTCCCCCGAGGAGTATTTCCTCACCGACGACCGGGCGGCCCGGCACGCCATCCGCATGGATTTTGTCTGGGCACTGGTCTTTGCCCTGGTAAGCGCCGCCCTCTTTGCGGTATACCTGTTCTGAATGAAAAAATTTGGGCCCTTCCCTCGGCGCCCGCACAGCGCGCAGGGGGAAGGGCCCCTTTTTTTGCCATAGCGGGGCGGATACGGGCGCAATGTAAAACCTTTTGCAGCTTCTTGACAAAGGGGGCAAATGCCGCTATACTTTTTACTAGTCATGTGATATGAGGTATACAGAGTATCCATGCAAATATCTTTTCTGACCACCCGCACGCGGGTCAAGGCCATACGGACAGCCGGGTCAACTGCCGATCGGCAGCGCAATTGCTGCCATTATTGATTGGGCACTGTGCTCAAATTTATAAGTTGGTCACTTTATAACCGCTACGCGCATCTGCGTACATCAACTTGTAAAACGGTCAATAAGAGTATCAAAGGTAGTAAATATTTGCTCTACACGAACTCTGTATCCGCTCATCCCATCGGGGGGGCTTTGGCGTCCCGGCACGCGGCGGCCCCCGGCCCGGCGTGGGATATACGGAAACCGAACGGCGAACAGGTGATGTGCACAGAACGGCACATCGCCTGTTTTTTTGTCTGCCGCTGTTTTTGCAGCCGTCAATTACCGCCCGCTGTGCGGGTAAAAGGAGAATGTGGGATGAGTGAAAAGCTCAAGCTGTATGGCTTCAATAACCTGACAAAGGCGCTCAGCTTCAATATCTACGATGTCTGCTACGCCAAAACCGCCCGGGAACTCACCGATTACATCGCCTATATCGACGAACAGTACAACTCCGAGCGGCTCACTTTGATCCTCACCACCCTCACCGACATGATCGGCGCCAAGGTGCTGAACATCGCCCGGCAGGACTATGACCCCCAGGGCGCTTCGGTGACCATCCTCATCGCCGAGGGCTCCATGGTGCCGGTGGGCCAGACCCAGCTGGCCCACCTGGACAAGAGCCACGTCACGGTGCACACCTACCCCGAATACCACCCCGAGACCTGCCTGGCCACCTTCCGGGTGGATATCGACGTGGCCACCTGCGGGGAGATCACCCCGCTGTCCACGCTGGATTATCTCATCGGCTCCTTTGATTCCGATATCATCACCATGGACTACCGGGTCCGGGGCTTCACCCGGGACATCAACGGCCAGAAGGTCTTTCTGGACCACCCGGTGGCCTCCATCCAGAACTATATCGACCCCAAGATCCTGGCCCGGTACGACGCCGTGGACATGAATGTCTACGCCGCCAATCTGTTCCATACCCGGATGATGCTCAAAGAGGTGGACCTGCAGAACTATCTGTTCAAGACAGACGCCTACGAGCTGCCGCCCCAGACCCGGCTGCAGATCATGGAAAACCTGCGCCGGGAGATGATCGAAATCTTCAGCGGCCGCAATATCTATTAAAAAGGAGGTCCCCATCCCTTGCTCTCACAGGAACGCGCGCCCATCTACGAGGCGCTGGAACAATTCAACAAAATGCGGGTGGTGCCCTTTGACGTGCCCGGCCATAAACGGGGCCGGGGCAACCCCGAGCTTACCGCCCTGCTGGGGCAGAAATGCATGTCCATGGACGTCAACTCCATGAAGCCCCTGGACAACCTCTGCCATCCCGTTTCGGTGATCCGGGACGCCGAGCAGCTGGCCGCCCAGGCCTTCGGCGCAGCCCACGCCTTTCTGATGGTGGGGGGCACCACCAGCGCCGTACAGAGTATGATCCTCTCGGTGGCAAAGCGGGGAGAAAAGATCATCCTGCCTCGCAACGTCCACCGCAGCGTCATGGGAGCCATGGTGCTTTGCGGCGCGGTGCCCGTCTATGTGGACCCCGCCTGCGACGACCGGCTGGGCATCCCCCTGGGCATGCGCCGGGAGGACGTGGAGAACGCCATTAAAAAACACCCCAACGCCAAGGCCGTGCTGGTGAACAACCCCACCTATTACGGCATCTGCTCGGACATCCAGGCCATCGCCAAAATGGCCCACGACCACGGCATGCTCTGCCTGGCCGACGAGGCCCACGGCACCCACTTCTACTTCAGCGACGAGCTGCCCATGTCCGCCATGGCCGCTGGCGCGGATATGGCGGCGGTGTCCATGCACAAGTCCGGCGGCAGCCTCACCCAGAGCAGCCTGCTCCTCTGCGGCCCCGCCATGCAGGAGGGCCACGTGCGGCAGATCATCAACCTGACCCAGACCACCTCTGGATCTTACCTGCTGCTGTCCAGCCTGGACATCTCCCGGCGGAACCTGGCCCTGCGGGGCAGGGAGGCCTTTTCCCAGGTGGTGAAA
>DXDW01000110.1 GCA_019115305.1 Candidatus Anaerofilum excrementigallinarum | reverse complement strand
GGGGCCTGGTGGGTCTGTTTGATTTCAACCTGGTGGGCTGGCTGTTCGGCGGGGCCGCAAGCTGGCTGAGCCGGGCGATCTTCACTCTGGTGGGCGTGGCCGCGCTGGGCGCCATTCCCGGTCTGTTTATGTCCACCGACCCTTCCCCCATGGAGTAATTCCCCGGATCAAAAAACCGCTCCGCACCTGGCGGGCACTTTGTGTGCCGGCCGCTTGCGGGGCGGTTTTTTATTACCAGATTCCGCTTTCCAGCTGCCGGGCCAGGCGGCGGTAGTATTCCAGCTGAAATTGCAGCTGTTCGCAGAACATTCGGCCGGCGGTGCGGGTGGCAAAATCCACCTGCAGCCCTTCCAGACCCTGGACCTGCCGGCGGACAAAGGCCAGCTGTTCCTCCGGGCTCATGGAGAGAAAATCCCGCCACACCAGCGTTTCGTGGATGCGCCAGGGGCCGAACCGGTCGATGTTGTCGCAGTCGGACACGCTGCGGGCCAGCACGGTGGCCTCGCCGGCAAAATCTGCCTTGTCGTCCACATGAATGGCGATGCCGTAGCAGATTTCTTCCCGCGCCGCCTCCGGCAGCCCGGAATCGGCCAGAAATTCCCGGGCAATGGCTGCGGCCCGCCGGCCGTGTTCCTGCCAGCCTCCGGGCAGACTGGAGAGGTCTTCCCGGTAGCTCACATCGTGAAGCAGACAGGCAATCACCAGCGCCTGCTCGTCCAGCCCTTCGACCCGGGCAATCTTGCTGCCAATAGCCGCCACCCGCAGGGTATGCTGCCAGCGGTAGTTCTGCTGGCGGGGGTCGGACTGCAAAAAGGCGCTTTGGAAAAACTGCGTCTGCACAAAGTCACGGGTTTTCTGTACCAGATCCATTGTTTTCTCCTTCTTCTGTTTCCAGGGCAGCTTCCAGCACGGCCTGTATCCCCCGCACCATGGTGTCCAGCTCCATGCTGGGCTGGCCGGGGCGGTCCAGCACCTGGACGGGCAGCCAGGGCAGATGGATAAATCCTGTCTTTGCTGCACAGTCGTTCTTTTGGGCCCAATCCAGGGCGGCGTAGAGCAGCTGGTTGCATACATAGGTGCCTGCCGTATTGCTGACGGCCGCCGGCACCCCTGCCTGCCGGGCCGCCTGTACGCAGGCTTTCAGGGGCAAGCTGGAAAAATAGGCCGCGGGACCGCCGGGACAGACCGGCTGATCCTGGGGCTGGAAGCCGGCGTTGTCGGGCTGGGAGGCGTCCATGATGTTAATGGCCACACGCTCCGCCGTCAGGGCTGCCCGTCCGCCTGCCTGTCCCAGACACAGCACAACTTCCGGCTGCAGCTGTTCCAGCCGCCGGCACAGCAGCCGGGCCGACGCGCCGAACTCCACCGGCAGCAGCAGCTTTTCCACGGGGCGGCCCGCCACAACGGCAGGCAGCCTCTCTGCTGCCAGCCAGGAGGGATTGATCTTCTCACCGCCGAAGGGTTCAAATCCAGTCACCAATATACAGCCCATTCCTTCTTCTCTCCCCTGCCCCCTCAAAGGGCGCATTTTGTTTAGTATAGCCCGCCCTGACCGGTGCTGTCAAGGCAAGGAAAATGCCGCGGCCTATTGCCATTTACCCCGGTTCCATGGTATGCTGTAAACAGACATTGGGAGCCGCCGGTCTGCAGCGGTTCCGGGCGCCAGCGCGGCGGCGCCCTATACAGCAGCTGCGCCAAAAGGAAGGAGTATGGTTTGGATATGGATACCATCACCGCATCTGCAATGAAAGCTCTGGAACAGCAGGCCGACCAGGCCGGGCTGAGCTTTCGGGATATGATGTACAACGCCGGCGCCGCCGCCTGTAAGGCGATTCAGCGGGATTTCGCCGGCAAGAACCCCCTCACCATTGTGTTCGCCGGTCCCGGCAACAACGGCGGCGACGGCTATATCGCCGCCGGCCTGCTGGCAGCCATGGGCTGCCCTGTGATCACCGTACAGGTGGACGGCGGCCCCAGAGGCGAGCTCAGCGCCAGCCAGATGGCCAATCTGCAGCGGTTTCGCGTGCCGGTCTCGCCTCTGAATGGTTTGAACGCCATTCAGAAAAAGTTTATCCAGCAGGCCGATGTGGTGGTGGACGCCATGTACGGCACCGGGTTCCGGGGCGAGATGAGCGAAGATGCCCGCCAGGCCGCCGCTATGATGGCGGCCAGCCAGGGTCAGGTATGGGCGCTGGATCTGCCCAGCGGCGTGGAATGCGACACCGGCCGGGCCGCCGAGGGCGCCGTGAAGGCCGATGTGACCATCGCTTTCCACAGTGCCAAACCCGCCCATGTCACCGAGCCGGCCGCCGCTCTCTGCGGCCGGGTGGAAGTGGCTGATATTGGCATCGGCCAGGCTTTGCAGTCCCAGGACGCCAACTGAATCTGCGTTTTTGCAGCCCGTCCCCTTTTTCGGGGGACGGGCTTTTTTCTGCAAATAAAAAGCTCCTTTTCCGCAGCATATGCCGCGAAAAAGGAGCAAAACAACCGGAATACTTACAGCTTTGCGCCGCAGGCGGGACAGAAGACGGCATCGTCTGCCACCGGACGGCCGCACTGGACACAAAGACGCACAGCGCTGGTCTCCACGGGGCCTTCGGAATAGAGCACATCGTTTTTGCAGGCGTCCAGCTGCCGCTGGATGCTGTCGATCTCCTCCATATACCGCTGCATCAGCGCGGGGTTTTCAGCGCCGCTGCGGTTCATGGTGTACACCAGGGCTCCCAGCTGTCGTTGGGCTTTGGCCAGCTGATTCTCCAGGCTGAGGATATCCACCTGTTTTTTGCCTTTTTCCACCAGCTCGCCGGTGGCGTCCACCATCTTGCCGGCCACTTCGCTGGCCGTGTTGCGCAGCTGTTTCCAATCCATATTCAGCACCTCTTTTCTGGTTTCTCGGACAGGTTCCTGCTTCGGGCACCAAAGGTTCCCAAACAGGATATGCGGGATCTGTTATTTATTATTATATCTCCCCTGCCCTGCAAATGCAACCAAAAGCAGGTGCAGACGATCAACCCAAAAATTCCCGCAGCATGGAATCCGCCGGCACCCACTCCACCGGCATCTGACGGCAGAGACTGAATATACCGGCCAGCTCGTTGAGCCGCTCGGCGCCGGGGCGTCCCTCCAGCTTGCCGGCCAGGGGTGTGATCTCCCCTGCCAGCACGCAGATCTCGTAGCTGAAGGAGGTGTCCAGCAGCAGATCGGCCTGGGGTTTGAACACTTTGATGTACTTGTCCTCTCCGGCGCAGACCGAAGGCCACATGCCCAAAGTTTTTTCCAGAGAATGGCCCCGGTATTTGTAATCCCGCACCAGCCGCCGGGCCAGGCGGATATCCCGGGAAGGCAGCACCCGCTGACCGCCCTTGGAGTATTCTTCCCGCAGGCCCACATATACCCGGTAGATGCTGTCGGCGGGAAGCTGGGAGGTGGTTTGGGGATTCAGGGCATGAATGCCCTCCACGATGCACACCCCGTCCTGCAGCTCCAGCGGCCGGCGCTGGGCTTTGCGGTGCTCGGTGAGGAAATCGAACTCCGGCAGCATGGTGCGGCCGGTTTCCAGCAGCTCCTGCAGGCACTGCTGGAGGGTATTCAGATCCACGGCGGTGATGTTTTCGTAATCCTTGGTGCCGTCCGGCAGACGGGGATACTCTTCCAGATCCTTGAAGAAATCATCCATGCTGATCACCTGGGCCTGGCCGCCCCGGGCCCGGATGGCCTTGGCCAGCTGGTGGGCCGTGGTGGTCTTGCCCGACGCCGAAGGACCGGACATCATCACGATGCGTCGGCCCAGATGGAGGATCTCTCCGGCGGCGGCGTAGACCCGGCTTTCGTATTCGTATTCGCAATGGGTGATAAACTCTTTGCCCGCCTGGGCGGCAGTGTTGATCAGACTGATCTCAACCAGTCGTTTGGGAATCCACATGGCTGGCATAAAAATCGGTCACTCCTTCCTTGCGCTTGAGTACGGTGTCGAAGCCGTCGATATATTCTTTGGGATATTTGTAGTTGAAGATCCGCTGGATCAGATTGCCCTTCTGCTGGCGCAGCTTGGTGGAACCACCCGCCCCTGCCGACAGAATGGTGTGGACCTCTTCCATGATGTAGATGTTGTACAGCCCTTCAAAGCCCGGCTTGCACCAGCCGGTGTTTTCCAGGTTCTGCAGAGTGCCTTTCTGGCGGTAGAGGTAGTAGGGAGCGTAGCCGGCCTTTGCCAGGGCGTCGCACCGGGCGATCATCTCGGCTACGTCGCCGTATTCGTCCGGCCGCTGCTCGATCACCAGATTGGAGGCCCGCTTGAGGGTGAGTGTGTGAACCGTGACGTTTTCCGGCGAAAGGGCCAGAACTCCCTCCAAAGTGCGGGAAAAGCCCTCGGGGGTATCCCCCGGCAGCCCCGCGATGAGGTCCATGTTGATATTGTCGTGTCCCGCCGCCCGGGCTTCCTCGAAGCAGCGGATCACATCCGCGGCGGTGTGCCGGCGGCCGATGCGGGCCAGCACCTCATCCGAGAGGGTCTGGGGATTGATGGAGATACGGGTGGCGCCGTACTCCTTGAGCACCGCCAGCTTTTCAGCATCGGTGCAGTCGGGACGGCCTGCCTCTACGGTATACTCCTGCAGGCTGTTCAGGTCAAACAGCTGCCGCACCGTGCCCATGAGCTGCCGCAGCTGGTCGGCCGAAAGGCTGGTGGGGGTGCCGCCGCCGATGTAGATGGTTTTCAGCTGCAGCCGGTTGCGGTCGGCGGTCTGCCGGATGGCTTCCAGCTCCCGGCACAGGCAATCCACATAGGGCTGCACCAGATGCTTTTCCCGCTCGATGGTGCGGGAAACAAAGCTGCAGTAGCTGCACCGGGAGGGGCAGAAGGGAATGCCGATGTAGAGGCTGTAATCCCGTTCCTCGGCCTGCATCCAGGGGGACTGCCGGTCGGCGATCTCCTTGGCCAGCCGGAATTTTTCCTCGCTGACGTCGTAGTGATCCTCAAACAGCCGGCGGATCTCCTCCTCGCTTTTGCCCTTTGCCCGGGAATCGTGGATGATGCGCACCGGGCGCACGCCGGTGAGCATGCCCCAGGGCGGGCGCTTGCCGGTGACCTGCCGCAGCAGCTGGTACACCAAAGCGGCCAGGGCATAGTCGGGACTTTGATCCTGGGGCAGCGGCGCAAACCGCCAGCTGCATTTGCCGTCCAGACAGACCCCTGCCAGCAGACGGCGTTTGCCGCAATGGGCGATCACCGCGTCGGCTCCCCGCTGACGGCGGGGCAGAATGGCCGCGCCGGGGAAAAACAGGCGGGTGAGATGTTCAATATCGTATACCGAGGCAAGGCCCCGCACAACAGTTTGCATGACAAAAGCTCCTTATTCCCTTCCCCTGCAGCTGCACAGATAGGGGTTGGTTTCTTTTTCCTGTTTCATGTTGGAAAATCCCTCGTGGCCGGGCAGCACATCCACGTCGTCCGGCACCAGGCGATACAGCTTGTTCAGGCTGCTGCGCATATCGTCGCTGCTGCCCCCGGGCAGATCGGTGCGGCCGATGTCGCCGCAGAACAAAGTATCGCCGCTGAACATCACACCATCGCACAATATGCAGGTGGAACCCTTGGTATGACCCGGAGTAAACAAGGTGGTGAACTCCACCTCGTCGATGTGCAGCACCCCGCCGTCCTCAAACAGGCCGTCGGGCTCAAAGCCCAAAGAACCGTCGGGAAGCTGGGTGTAGAGATCGGCGCTGGCGGGGCCGAAGGTGCGTACGGCATCCATCCGGCTGGAGTACATCACCCGGTCGCCGGGGTTCATCCACAGCTGGACACCCGGCTGATGCAGCTGCTTCAGGCTGCCGATGTGGTCGTGGTGGCCGTGAGTAAGCAGAATATGGGTAAGCCGGGCATTTTCCTTTTCCAGCAGCCGGTTGTATTCCTCGGCGGGGGCATCGGGGTCGATGATAATGCCGTTTCCCGCCTGGGTGATGATGAGAAAGCTGTTGCAGTAGAGCGGCGGACGGCCGGGAATATGATAAATCTTGCGCATGGATATCCTCCCTTTAGATAGGACCGGAACTCTTATTTCCAGTCGTCGGTATCGATCACGATGGTCACCGGGCCGTCGTTCACCAGTTCCAGCTGCATGTCGGCGCCGAATTCGCCGGTCTGTATCCCGGCCAGGCCGCTTTGGGACAGCTGGTCCACAAATGCGTTGTAGCAATCCACCGAAAGGGGCGGCTTGGCTGCCGCAATAAAGCTTGGCCGCTTGCCCTTGCGGGTGTCACCGTACAAAGTGAAATTGCTCACCACCAGCGCCTCATAGCCCAATTCCCGGGCGCTGCGGTTCAGTTTGCCCTCGTCGTCTTCAAAAATGCGCAGACCTGCGCATTTTTCCGCCAGCTTGGGCACGATGTCCAGGGTGTCGGTGTCCTTCACCCCCAACAAGATCACCAGCCCCCTGCCGATGCACCGGGGCTCGCCTCCGTTTACCCGGACATTGGCCCGGGCAACACGCTGAATCACAGCGCGCATAGTGTTTCTCTCCTTTTTGCGGGACGACAGACGGCGTCCTTAGTAGCGCAGCGCGAAATAAATCACATACACCCAGCTCAGCAGGCCGTGGAAAATGGCCCAGCCGATGGAATGCCAGTTGGTGTAGCTGATCACCATGGCCAGAGCGCTTCCAAAGGAAATGCCGGTCTTGATGGTTTTTTGCACAGTGGTATTCTGCTGCATGGTGCTGCTCCTTCCCCGGCCCTTTTGCCGGTCAGATGCGGTTGACGCCGGTGACATCCTTCACCTTGCGCAGCCGCTGGATCACCGAGTTCAGATGCTCGATATTGGTAATGCCGATGGTCACGATCATGGTGGCCCGGCCGTCGGTGGTCTGGCGGGCGTTGATGGCAAAAATGGGAATCCGCATATCCCCCAGCAGCGCCGATACATCGGTGAACAGGCCGCTGCGGTCCATGGCCGAGATCTCCAAAGTGGACTTGAAACTCTCCTTCACCCCGTCATCCCACCGGGCCTGTACCCAGCGGGGATCGCTGCCGTCGGCCCGGACGTTGATGCAGTCCCGCTTGTGGATGGATACGCCGTAGCCCCGGGTGATGAAACCGATGATCTTGTCGCCGGGCAGCGGGTTGCAGCACTTGGCGAACTTGACCAGGCAGTTGTCCAGACCTTCCACAATGACACCGTCGGTATTTTTCTGCTTTTTCACCGGAATCTGGAAGGCGACCTTGGGGTCTTTTTCCTTCATCATCCGGTTGTATTCTTCCTTGATGCGCATCATCAGCCGGGACAGCTGCAGGCCGCCGTAGCCGATGGCCGCGTACATCTCATCCACCGTGTTCATCCGCTGGCGGCGGGCGATCTCGGCCATAAAGGCGTCGTAATCGGCCTCGGGGATGCTGATGAGGTTGCGGCGCAGCTCCTTTTCCAGGGCGGCCTTGCCCTCGGCGATGTTTTCTTCCTTGCGCTCCTTTTTGAACCAGTTGCGGATCTTGTTTTTGGCTTCGCTGGTGGCCACGATGTTGAGCCAGTCCCGGCTGGGGCCCTTGTCGGCGGGGCCGGTGATGATCTCGATGATCTCGCCGGTGACCACCTTGTGGTCGATGGGCACGATGCGGCTGTTGACCTTGGCGCCGATCATCCGGTTGCCCACCGCCGAATGGATGGCGTAGGCAAAGTCGATGGCGGTGGCGCCGGCGGGCAGGTTGATCACATCTCCCTTGGGGGTGAAGGCGAACACCTCTTCGGGCAGCAGGTCGCTCTTCATGTCCCGCAGCAGATCGCCGGCATCGTCGCTGTCCCGCTGGCTTTCCAGCAGCTGGCGTACCCAGGCCAGCCGTTCCTCCAGGCGGGCGGTCTTGCTGCCGCCCTGGACCCCGGCCTTGTATTTCCAGTGGGCGGCCACGCCGTATTCCGCCATGTGGTCCATCTCCCAGGTGCGGATCTGCACCTCAAAGGGGATGCCCTCGTGGCCGATGACAGTGGTGTGCAGCGACTGGTACATATTGGGCTTGGGGGTGGAGATATAGTCCTTGAACCGGTTGGGCAGCGGGTGGTACATATCGTGGATCACGCCCAGGGCATTGTAGCACTCGGCCACCGTGTCCAGAATGATGCGCACGGCATAGACGTCGTAGATCTCCTCAAAGCTGCGGTTCTGGACAAACATCTTGCGGTAGATGCCGTAGACGCTCTTGATGCGCTTTTTGATGGTGCATTTGGTCATGCCGTTTTCGGCCAGGCGCTCCCGGATCTTGTCCGAGATGCCGGTGATGAACTGCTGCGCGCCGCCGTTTTTGCCCAGCATGGTGCTGATTTCCTCGTAGCCGATGGGGTCCAGATAGCGCAGGCTGAGGTCTTCCAGCTCTTCCTTGATATTGCTGATGCCCAGCCGGTGGGCAATGGGGGCATACACCTCCATGGTTTCCAGGGCCTTGTCCCGGCGCTTCTGAGGAGGCCAGGCATCGGCGGTGCGCATGTTGTGCAGACGGTCACACAGCTTTACCAGCATCACCCGCACGTCCTGGCTCATGGCCAGCAGCATCTTGCGCAGGTTTTCCGCCTGCTGCTCCTCCACACTGGAGAAGCTGATGCGGGTCAGTTTGGTCACGCCGTCCACCAGATGGGCCACGTCGGGACCGAATTCGCTTTTCAGCGAGTCCAGTTTGACGTTGGTGTCCTCCACCACATCGTGAAGCAGGGCGGCGGCCACACTTTCGGAGTCCATGCCCATCTCCACCAGCAGCGCGGCCACGCTGAGCGGATGGCTGATATAGGGCTCGCCGCTGCGCCGGCGTTGATTGCCGTGGGCCTTGGCTGCGGTTTCATAGGCTTTGCGCAGCATCTCCATGTTATAGGGCCGGCCGGAATCCTCAATTACCTTCACCAGTTCTTCGTAGGTCATAACGGTCGTATTCATGCGTAAATCCTCCCCTCTCAAATGCCTCTCCCCCGGCAGTTCCCGGCACCCTGTTTCGTGCCGGGCTTTTCTTTTGCTTTCTCTTACTTGGGTTTATTCCAGCGCCGCCAGGATCTTTGCCGCGTGCAGATCCTTCTTTTCCCGGCTGGGGATCAGCACATACTGCTGTCCCGGGCCGGTGGGCGCGATGAGTTCCAGCTGCTCGAGAGCAGCCAGACTTGCCATGATTTTTCCGGGCTCGATCTGCCCCAGCCGGGCAAACAGCGGCCGCAAATCGCCGCTGTGCACACCGCCGGCCCGTATCTGCTGATACACGGCCACCGTGTCGGCACGGCTGGGACGCAGCAGCTGCTTGCTCTCCTCCTCCAGATGGGCCCCGCTGACAAAGCTGTCAAACAGAGCCGATTGCTTTACATGGGCTTCCCCCAGCCCAGCCGGGCGGATCTCCCGGATGCGGCCGGACAGCTGGGGACCGCTGCGGCCCTCAAATACCGACAGGGAGACCACGGCGTCCACCCGACTGCCGGCGGGATAAGGCACCGCCTCGGGGCTGTGGCCAAACCAGGCGGCATACAGCCCGGCATTTCCCTGCCGCAGCCGCAGCCGGCTGTGCCGTCCGTCCCCCACGGGGTAGATTCCGTCCACCAGCACATTTTCCAGCAAAAACACCGGCGCGGGATTGCCGGCCCCAAAGGGAGCCAACAGATTCAGCGCCCGCACATCCTCTACCTCCAGCCGATCCAGCTGTACCGTTACATCGGCTTCCAGGGGCACGGCAGGCATTACCGGGTATTCCCGGGCCGCCCACTCGTTGATGGCGCGGCGGAAAGCATCCAGGTTTTCTCGGCGGATGGAGAGCCCGGCTGCCAGCTCGTGGCCGCCGTAGCGCACCAGCCGGTCGGAACAGGCACCAATGGCGTTGTAGAGGTGAAAGCCCTGGATGCTGCGCCCCGAGCCCTTGCCTTCCTCGCCGTCCAGCGAAATCAGAATAGCCGGCTTGCCGTACTTTTCCACCACCCGGCTGGCAGCAATGCCGATGACGCCGGGGTGGTAGTCCTCTCCCCACAGCACCAGCACCCGCCCTGCCAGCAGGCCGGGATTGGCTTCCAGCTGGAGGCGGACGCTTTCCATAATGGACTGCTCGGCCTCCTGGCGCTCGGTGTTCATGGCGCAGAGGGCGCCGGCCAATTGCTGGGCTGCGTCTTCCTCCTCGGTGATCAGCAGCTTCAGGGCCGTGGTGGCGTTGTCCATGCGTCCGGCGGCGTTGAGCCGGGGCGCCACGGCAAAGGCGATATTTTCGGCGGAGAGCTCCTTGCCCCCCATACCGGCGGCCTCCAGCAGGGCTTCCAGGCCCGGGCGGGGCTGCTGGTTGAGCAGTTCCAGGCCGGCCTTTACCAGCACCCGGTTTTCCCCTACCAGGGGCACCACGTCAGCCACCGTGCCGATGGCGGCCAGGTCGGCGTAAAATTCCAGAAGTTCCTCGGGAGGACAATCCTCCAGAGCGGCGGCCAGCTTGAAGGCCACCCCTACCCCCGACAGCCGCTTAAAGGGGCTGTCGTCGTCGGGCCGGGCGGCGTCCACCACCGCCGTGGCCTGGGGCATGGGCTGGGGCGGCAGATGGTGGTCGGTGATGACCACATCCATCCCCA
>DXDW01000109.1 GCA_019115305.1 Candidatus Anaerofilum excrementigallinarum | reverse complement strand
ATGAAATGCTCGGATGCGAAAGCGTCCGAATCTGAAAGGAGTTTCCTATGACACAAAACAAAATGACCGCCCCGGTGCTGGCACACCGGAACGGCCAAAAACGTGCAATCGTCAAAAAGCACAATTCCATTGTACCCTACCTGCGCGGCGCCGTCAAGAGCGCCTGCGTGACCCTGGGCATCTACATAGCCGCGGCCGTGGCCGCGCTGAACCTGCCCGCTCTGCTGGTCGGGGTACTGGTGCTCAACGCCCTGTTGGGTGTCTGGTTCGCTCTGGACGAGGAGGTAGCGTCATGAAAGCGCCTTGCGGAGCCTGCGCAACCTGTGAGCAGTGTCCCTACGATGATTGCACCTGGGACGGCGTTAGCCCAGAGGAGTGGGAAGCGTCGAAAGAAGCGGATGCAGATGCCCGCCATGCCGAAGAAAGCAAAAAGGCCGCCCAGCAGCGGGCCTGGTATGAGGCCAACCGGGAAAAGGTGGCCGCCCAGCAGCGGGCCTACCGTGAGGCCAACCGGGAAAAGGTGGCCGCCCAGCAGCGGGCCTACCGTGAGACCAACCGGGAAAAGGTGGCCGAATACAATCGAAACTACTATAAAAAACGAAAGAAGGCGAAGCAATGCGCGGCATCCTGATCGACCCCGGAAAACTGCCCGAGATCCGCAACGTACCCGACACCGCCCAGGGGTTGGACGCTTATCTGGGCGGCTCCGTCCGGGTGAAGCGGTTCAGCACCCAGCCCGCGGCCCTGGTGTATCTTCCGGGGCTTCCCGGCCGTGCACTGCCCACCCGCTTCTACGACGGCCAGTGGTATTATGACCGCCTTCTGATCGTGGGCTGGCGCCGCGGTCGGCAGGTTCCGCTGCCGCAAGCCCTGGCCGAGGATCTGGCCCAAAAGTTCCATGACGGAGGTGAAACGACTGTGACCTACGATGAAATCACCGCAGCCTTCCAAAAGGGCCGCGCGGATGCCGAGCTGCTCCTGCATGAAACAGTGGAAGACATCCTCAACGACCACTGGTGCGACCGCATCAAGCTGGACAAGATCCGCTGTGCCTACGCCGCGGCCAAGGTGGGAGAGGCGGCCCGCGCCGCCGAGATGCACAGCAATATGGAGGTGTAACCATGGCCCTCTACATATGCAAGTGTGGCCGCCAGGTGAACAAATCTACCAGCGCCGATAACACTGGCAACCAGGACACATCTGAGTGCGTCGGCTGTCCCTACCTGCTGCCATGGGGCCCGGACAAGTACGTCGAGGGCCAGGGATTCCGCAAGGAAGTCCAGGGGTACGAGTGCCGTATGTCCCCCACCATCAGCTATACGACATCCTACCGGGGCCAGGTCAACGACAAGTGCACGCTACACATCCTGAGCCTGGACCTGGATTTTCTGGATACCGTGCAAGCATGGATCTACGACCACGCCGCTGATACCCTGACCGCAGGTTTTTCGCGCGGAAGTATGCGTGGCACAGACTTTTCCAACAAAGGGCGCTACAGTCTGTCCATCAGCTGTGCCCAGAATAAAAAGGGGATGGCCGCCAAGGCTGCCCTGATTGAGCAATTCTTCACCGGCGGCCGTGTGCGCAAGGATATGACTCTTGCGCAAGAGAAAGCCCACATCCTGGCCGCCATCCAGCGCGGCAAGAAGCAAGCGCAAAGAAAGGATCAACCAATGAAAAAACAGAACGACCGCTGCCCACTGCAGCAGGAATGCGAACGCACCTGCCAGGTCATCGGGCATGAGCGGGACTATGACTACTACGTCAACAACCGGTACAGCACCGGGGGCATCCCCGACCAGGATGAAATTCTGACCGAGGAGGAGCTTCGGCAGGAACAAGAGCGCGAAGAAAAATACCTGGCTGACCTTTCCCTTGCCCCCGCCGAACCGACGGTCTACCGAAACGACTACGGCACCCTTTTCGCGGTACGGGAGCATAACGGTGCCCCGGCCCTGATGTGCAAGCCCCTGGCTTCGGATGCCTGGACCTTGAGCGGTGTACTGGCTGCCGTGCAAGGCGAGGCTTACACGGCCGAGGATCTTCAGGAAGTGCTGGACGAATACGCCAAAGCCCACGGGTGGAAGAAAGCAAAGTCGGAAAGCGCTGTCCCCCCTACCCCTGCGGCCCCTGCTTCCCCTGCGGATACTGGAGCTGCCGAGCAAAGCCTGTCCGCTGCCGGTCCTGCCTCTTTGGCAGCTGAGGACACAAATATCCCAACCTTTGACTTCTCTGCGCTGGGTGCTCTGGCCGACCAGGCTGCAGAAGCAGACGAACAGTTTAATCTGCACTATGGCCGCGCACAAGATGAATTTCTGGTCGCCTGCATCTACATGGCACGCATCCACGCCCTTACTGCAAAAGCAGGAAGATACGGCGGCGGAACATGGACGTCCTGGTACCAAAGCAAGGGAATCAGCGAAGGAAGTGCACGCACCATGGTACAAAATGGCGACGGATTTAAATCCGCAACTGTTGCGGAATTAAAAAATCTTCCCGCGCTTACAAAAAAGGATATCAGCTTAATTGCCCGTCAGGGAGCCGCGGAGCAGGTATTGGAGGCCGCCGGACAAGGCGATTCTGCACGCGTCCAAGAGATCATGACCCAGCTGAAGGCGGCACAATCGGACAAAGCAGCCGCCGAGAGAAAGGCCACCCAATGTGAGGAAATGAAGGATTCAGCTCTGGAAACCGCAAGGCAAGCCCAGGAAGATGCCGCAAACGCCGAATCCCGCGCCAGGGCTGCCGAACGGGAGCGCGACGAAGCCCGCAAGGAGCGGGATGGCGCCCGGGAGGCCCTGCAGGCTTCCAAGATGCGCGGCGACCGGCTGAAGGCCGAGAACGACGATCTGAAGGCTCGCCCCATCGAAGTTCCCGCCGTGGACGAGGACGAGATTGACCGGCGCGTGGAGGCACGTCTGCAACAGGAACGGGACGACAGCCTGGCCGAGCAGCGGGAGATCGCCGCCCGCAATGCCCAGGACGCCATCCTGCTGCTGGGCCGGCAGATCAATACTTCCTGGCAGATGGTACGGCCTTTCCTGGCTGAAATGGAAGAAAGCCGCCGTGTGGAAGCCATCGACCGCATCAACAGAGAGTGGGCCCAGACCCAGAAGGAGATCATGCAATGTCTGTAACCATCACAGCGCTGGAAGCCGAGAACGTAAAGCGCATCAAGGCCGTCCAGATCATCCCTGCCCCCACCGGACTGACCCTGGTGGGCGGCAACAACAATCAGGGCAAGACCAGCGTACTGGACGCCCTGGCCTGGGCACTGGGAGGGGAAAAGTTCCGCCAGGCGCCCCGGGACGGGTCCGTGGCACCGCCCCATCTGAAAGTCACCCTCTCCAACGGCATCGTGGTGGAACGCAAGGGCAAAAACAGCACCCTGACCGTCACCGACCCCACCGGGCATCGCGCCGGCCAGCAGCTGCTTCATGAATTTGTGGAGGTGCTGGCCCTGGATCTGCCTCGCTTTATGCAGGCCAGCGACAAAGAAAAGGCCGATACCCTGCTGAAGATCATCGGCGTGGGGGAAGAACTCACCCAGCTGGACCGGCGTATCAAAGCCCTGTACGACAAACGCACCACGGTGGGCCAGATCGCCAACCAGAAAAAGGCAGTTGCCGAGGAAATGCAGGAATACCCAGAAGCCCCCGCCGAGCCGGTTAGCGCCCTGGAACTGATCCAACAGCAGCAGGAGATTCTGGCCCGCAACGGTGAAAACCAACGCAAGCGGCAGCATCTTGCCGAGCTGGAGGACCAGGAACGACAACTTTCCCGCCAGGTGCAGGACCTGTCCCGCGAATTGGAATATGCCGAGCATCAGCTCTCCAAGGTGCAGCAGGATGTGCAGGACGCCCGCAAAACCGCCGCCCAGCTCCAGGACGAATCCACCGAAGAGTTACAGGCAGCGATCCTGGCGGTAGACGAAACCAACCGCAAGGTGCGGGCCAACCTGGACAAAGCCCGGGCCGAGGAGGATGCCGCCGAGTTCGCAGACCAGTACGCCTCCCTGTCCCAGCAGCTGGAAGAAGCCCGCCGCAAGCGCACCGCCCTGCTGGAAGGAGCCGACCTTCCCCTGCCCGGTTTGAGCGTGGAGGATGGACGCCTGACCTACCACGGCCATCCCTGGGGCGCCATGTCGGGCAGTGAACAGCTGCGGGTGGCCACGGCCATTGTGCGACGGCTCAACCCCAACTGCGGCTTTGTGCTGCTGGACAAGCTGGAGCAGATGGACCTGCAAACCCTTACCGACTTTGGTGCCTGGCTGCAGACGGAGGGGCTGCAGGCCATCGCTACTCGTGTGAGCACCGGCGGCGAATGCCAAATTATCATCGAGGACGGCAGAGTGCGCGGGCAGGATACCGACGCCCGCCTGGCAGCAGCCCCCAGACAATGGACGAAAGGAGCCTTTTGAATATGAGCAAATACCAAGTGACCTCCGGCGTGATCCCGGCGCCGGTCAAGGTGGTGCTGTACGGGCCGGAAGGCATCGG
>DXDW01000108.1 GCA_019115305.1 Candidatus Anaerofilum excrementigallinarum | reverse complement strand
GTGCAATCCATATACTTAGGATGGATGCCCTCTTTCATTCTGTTCACCTCATTTCTGGTTTATGACGTTAGGGGCCATGTTTTTTGGCATGCGCCCATCACAACCTTCAATATCGGCTACCAGCGCGGCACGAAACCGCGGAGCAGCCTTGGGAACGATTGCCGAATCATTATAGCATATCCGTTTTTGGTTGTCAATCAGAATCACACATTATAGGAAAGGTGTTTTTTATGCAAAACTACGATCTCGCCCGCTTTGTCACCGCCCAGAACGGCGTTTTCGGCTACGACCGGGCCCTGGCCGAGATCCGCGCCGGCCGCAAACAGAGCCACTGGATGTGGTATATCTTCCTCCAGCTGGCCGAGCTGGGCCGCAGCGAGACCGCCCGGTTCTACGGCATCCGGGATCTGGGGGAGGCCGCCGCCTATCTGGCCCACCCGGTACTGGGTCTCCGGCTGCGGGAAATCTCCGCCGCCTTGCTGGAGCTGGAAAGCTGCGACGCCCTGGCGGTGATGGGCAGCCCCGACCATTTCAAGCTGCGCAGCTGTATGACTTTGTTTCTCGCGGCCGATCCCACGGCGGAGGTGTTTCAGCATGTGCTGGACAAATTTTATCAGGGCCGCCCCGACGGCCGCACTTTGGGTCTGCTGGGGCAAAAGGACGAAACCAAATGACAAACAAAAAACGGCGGAGGACCAAAACAGCCTTCCGCCATTTTATTTTCAGTTGAACTGCCACCACTGGGCCGGTTCCAGATATTCGCTCTCCACTGCCGCCACATAAAAGGCCGCGTAGTGCTTGCAGCCCTCCTGTTCCATGGCCGCCACACTGTCCGGGTTCAGCTGGGAAGTGTCCACTTCCACGATGAAGCGATAATAAGGCGCAAGAATCTCCCTGCCCCGGTATGCGATCTCCACCGCCGCAATGCTGTCCTGTCCCGGGAAGAAATCCCCGGTGGAGCAGTAGTAGGCATCCTCTTCCAGCTGCTGCCGGGCTTCGTCCAAAGAGATGACGGGATAGTCCCCCAACTTGTTGGAAAGATCGGCGCTGGTGACCCAGATGGAGAAGCCTTCTCCCTGCTCCCCGCTGGCATAGGGGTCCGCCCGGTTCAGGCTGTAAGACACGATCTGCTGTTCCAGGCTGCCGTACCCCTCATAGAGGCCGGTGCGGAGAACAGGCCGTATCCCCACCTCTCCCTCCACAGCATAGTCGGTGGCATAATCGATGGTCCAGCAGGCAGCCGGCTGCCGGTAGCCCAACCGGTCGGCCAATTCCTGCCCTATCTGCTCCAGGGACTGCTCCAGTTCTGTCAGGTCTGTCGGGGGAGATTGCAGGACCTGCGGTCCCTGGGCAAGGGCGATGTTCCAGCGTTCTCCGCTGTCGTCCACTTTCACCGACATTCCATCCAGTTTCAGAGACACCGACTGGATGTTGGCGTCGTAATTGTACTGGTCCTGCTGGCCGGGATACTGGGCGGGCTCCCGGGTGGACAGCCGGTCCAACAAAGCCTGGTAGTCCTCCCAGCTGCCGCTGAAACCGTTGCCGTAGTAGGTCATCCGGTCTTCCTCATACACCTGGGCGGGGTCGGCGCCCCACTCCACCGCCAGGCTGCGGGCCAGAGCTGCCTGTTCCCGGGCAGTGAGCCGCCAGCGCACCGGGATCTCCTGTGCCTGGGTGGCGGTGTGGCGGTAGACCGGCAAAGTGGTGAGGGTATCCGATTCAGTCCAGGGGGACCCGGCGACCAGCTGGGCGGGATCGTCGGTCCAGAAGGCTTCTCCCGGCCCGGCGCCGCCGCTGGTGTCCCAATCCAAGGCCAAAGAGGCCAGACCGCCGCTCTGGCCTGTCCCCTGGTCCGGGTCTTCCACAGCGGAAGAACTGGAGGAACCGCCGCCGGCCAGTCCGTTGGAAAGTCCATCCCCCGGTCTTGGCAAAGAGATGCCCACCCCCAGGCCGATGGCCAGCAGCAGGCAGGCTGCGGCAGCCATAGCCGCCCATCGTCTCCAGGGCCGCCATCTCTGGGGCCGGTGGTTCTCGCTGCTCTCCAGCAGATCGTCCTCTGCTTGTCCAATGGCGTGAAACAATTGCTCCGGCGTCATACTTCGATCCCCTCCTCTTCCAGAAATGCCCGCAGCCTTTTGCGCAGCCGGAACAGTCGGCTTTTCACGGCACTCTCTCCCAGATCATACCGGCGACAAAGCCGGGCGATGGGCTCGGCGAACCAATACCGCCGCAGAAACAGGGCGCAATCGTCCTCGTCCTGGGCCCGGAGAAAGCGGTTGATGGCTTCCCGCAGCCGCTGGGCTTCGTATTCGCTCTCTACCGTCTCCCAGCCGGAAACACAGTCGGCCAGCTCTTCCAGTACCACCGTCAGCTCGGGGCTGCGCTTTTTGGCGTGGTTGTAGTCGCTGCGGTCGCAGGCCAGATTGCGGGTGATGCGGGCGAGGAAAGGCCGCAGCAGAGCCGGACGCTGGGTCGGCATGGCGTTCCAGGCGGCCAGCCAGGTGTCGTTGACGCACTCTTCCGCGTCCTGCCGGCTGGCCAGAATCCGCCCGGCCACCGCCAGGCAATAGCTGCCGTACCGGGCCTGGCTCTGCCGTACCGCCTCTTCACTGCGCTGCCAGTAAAGGGCCACGATTTCTTGGTCTGTCATGGTCAATCGCTCCTTTTTCGCCGCCGCGCAGTCTGCCGGCGGGCCTTTTCACCCATTAAATAGGATTTGGGAACCGAAGGTTGCGCCCGAAAGGCAAATTTTTTTACAATTTTTTCAGTCCGGCCAGGCTCCCTCGGCCTCTACGATCTGCTGATACAGCTGCTTCTTTTCGGCGGCGGACTGCATTTGGGGCAGCCGGTCTACCAGATCGGGCACCGACATTCCCACGCTGCGGGGATACCACTGCCAGCTCTCGCCCTGATCCAGCGACACCAGCGCAAGGATGGGCCGGGGCTGCATCAGGTCGCTGGTCTGGCAGAGCACAGCCAGGCTGTCCCCTTCCGTCCGGACCGAAACGGCGGTGTACCCTTCGGCGGGGCCGTCGGCCAGAACCTCCCCCAATTCCAGAGGCTGCCAGCTTTCGCCGCCATTGCGGGTGATCCACACCCCGGGCTGCGGGGCATAGCCCAGCAGCTCCAGCTGGGTGGAATTGCCGCAGGTGGCACGCCGGGCCGCAGCGGCCACCGCGGTGTCCGGGTCGAGAAAGGCCAGGCTCTGGGGCTGCTCCCAATAGGTGCAGGCAGTGGCAAAACTTTTGGGTGACTGGAAGGAGAGCCCGTCCTCTCGGCTGAAATGATACACCTGCAGCTGCTCATCGGCATAGTCCGAGGTGGTCTGCAGCAGCGACAGCACCCACTCCTCTTCAAAAATGGCGATGCCCACAATCTGCCGCTGGGCATCCCCTTCCAAAGCCGGCAGCGCCAGCTCCTGGCGGGTCCAGGTCATGGCATCTCCCTGGGTCTGGCCGTACAGCACCCAGGGCTGGCTGCCCGCCGAAACCAGCAGCGCTTCCCCGGATTGGGGGCAGAATGCGCCCCGCACCTGGGATTCACCGGCCAGCTCCACCCATTCATCGGGCAGCTGCAGGCTGGACAAAGCCTCTGCTCCGCCGCTGTCCAAAACGTCCAGGACGCCCCCGCCGGTGGGATAGAGGGAAAAGGAGTCATACCCCGTTTCGTCGGCAGGTGTCGGCTGAGGCTGGGAAGGGGCGGACGGTTGGCTGCCGGGCTGTTCCTTTTCCGGAGCCACAGTGCAGGCGGCCAGACCGGTACAGCCCAGCGCCGCCGCCAGAGCCAAAGCCAGCAGCGGCCGGCCGGGGCGCTTTTTCACCTGCACCACAATAGCCCCCAGCCGCCGGGACAGACTGCGCCCCGCTGCCGAAAAGCAGCTGGTATGCCCCGCCGGACGGACGCGGCAGGCGGTTTCCAGCAAAGCCCGGCCATAGTCCCGGCCTGCGGGCGCATCGGCCAGCCGCAGCACCCTTTCGTCACAGGCCAGCTCCATGTCCTCCCCGGCCAGCCGGGCCAGCAGCCAGACAGCCGGATTGAACCAGTGGGCCCAGCAGGCCAATCGAATGACCCCCTGCAGCCAGAGATCTCCCCGCCGGATGTGGCAGAGTTCATGGCAGAGCACCGCATACAATTCCCCGTCGGTCCATTCCCTTTCGGGCAGCAGCACCGCCGGGCGGAGCAATCCAAAAGCCAGGGGCGTGTCCACAGCCGGACTGCCCAGCAGCCGGGGCGGCCGAACGCCACAGGCCCGGCAGGCCCGCAGAAAAATCTGCTGCCGTGCATGGGACACCGGCTGCGCCAGGGTCAAAACCCGGCGTTTCCAGGCCAGGTGCCGGCCTATCGATACCACCGCCAACACCGCCGCGCCAGCCAGCCAGACAAGGGCCGCCAGTTCCAGGGGACTTGCCGTCGGCAGAGAGGCCGGGACAGTCGCGGCATTTTCTTGCGAAGCGGCAGGCAATTCCTGTCCCCCGCTCTGGATTGATTCGCTTTCTCCGCCGGGCAAAGACGCCGCCACCCGGGCGGCCACCGGCTGCCCCAAACTGGCGGGCAGTTCCATCTCCACCGCGGCGGCCGACAGCGAAACCGGCAGCAGCAGCCGCACCGCCAGCACCGCCCAGATTCCCCGCAGCAGCGCTCTCCGGTAGCGCCGGGCCAGCAGCGGCCGCACCAAAGCCGCCAGCAGAATCACCATGCCCACGGCCAGGCTCAGGTTGATCAGCTGCAAAAATATGTCTTCCATCCGTCATTCCTCCCTTTTCGGGGCTTCACGGCTCTCCAGCTCGTCCAGCTGGGCCCGAAGCTTGCGGATGTCCTCCCCCGTGAGGGCGCCGCCCCGGTAAAGGGCCGCAATGAACCCCGAAGGGCTGCCGCCGAACAGCTGGCCCAGCAGGGTTTTGCTTTCGGCTTCCAGATACTGCTCCCGGCTGATTACCGGGATATACAGATACCCCCTGCCCTGCTTTTCGTGGCGCAGAAAGCCCTTATCTTCCAGACGGCTCAGCAGCGCCACCACCGTGCTTACGCTCCAGTTCCGGTCGGCCAGAGCCTGGTCCAGCTGGGGGCGGGTTATGGGCTCCTTGGCACTCCACAGCGCCTGCATCACCGCCAGCTCGGCCTCCGGCAGCCGTTTGCTTTCCTTTTTCATGTGGTTTCCCTCCTTGGTCGGTTTTATCTGCTACATTTGTAATATCTATGTTTTTATATTACACTTGTAGCAGATGCATTGTCAACCCGCTGTTTGTACAAACAAAACACGAAATATTTGTACTGTTTCACAATTTTTTTGCTGCTAAAAGGGGTCCTTTCCCTTGACGAAACCGCCTGGAATCTGCTATAAACAAAAGGTACGGGAAACAGAGCCGCCGACCGGTTCTGTATGGGATATTATATTAAAGAAAGCAGGAATGAAAAAATGATTCGTATTGGTATTCTTGGCTACGGAAATCTGGGCCGGGGCATCGAGTGCGCCGTGCGCCAGAACCCTGATATGCAGCTGGCGGCTGTCTTTACCCGCCGCGCTCCCGAAACTGTGAAGATCCTCACCGAGGGTGTGCCCGTCTACCCCGCCGCTGAGGCTGCTGCCCACGCCGACGAGGTGGACGTGCTGGTGCTCTGCGGCGGCAGCGCCACCGATCTGCCCACCCAGACCCCGGAGTTTGCCCAGTGGTTCCATGTGGTGGACAGCTTCGACACCCACGCCAACATCCCGGTGCATTTTGACGAGGTGGACGCCGCCGCCAAGGCCAGCGGCAAGATGGCTCTGATCTCCGCCGGCTGGGACCCCGGTATGTTCTCCCTCAATCGTCTGTACGCCAATGCGGTGCTGCCCTGCGGCGCTGACTATACCTTCTGGGGCAAGGGCGTGAGCCAGGGCCATTCCGACGCCATCCGCCGCATCGAGGGCGTGAAGGATGCCCGGCAGTACACCATTCCGGTGCCTGCCGCTCTGGACGCCGTGCGCAGCGGCAGCCAGCCCCAGCTGACCACCCGCCAGAAACACACCCGCGAGTGCTTTGTGGTGGCTGAGGAAGGCGCTGATCTGGCCCGCATCGAGAACGAGATCAAGACCATGCCCAACTATTTCGCCGATTACGACACCACCGTCCACTTCATTTCGGAGGAAGAGCTGCAGCGCGACCACAGCGGCATCCCCCACGGCGGTTTTGTGATCCGCACCGGCAAGACCGGCTGGAATCTGGAGCACAACCACATCATCGAATACAGCCTCAAGCTGGATTCCAACCCCGAGTTCACCTCCTCGGTGATCCTGGCCTATGCCCGGGCCATCTATCGCCTGGCCCAGAAGGGCGAGAGCGGCTGCCGCACGGTGTTTGACATCGCCCCCGGCCTGCTGAGCCCCCAGAGCCCCGAGGAACTGCGGGCCCACATGCTGTAAACCAGCTCTCAAAACAAAAAATTGCCGCCGCGACGCCGGAAAACTCCGGTACCGCGGCGGCTTTTTTGGTTATCGACGGGCCAAAGAACGCAAAAAGCCCCGGCAGGCCAAAGACCCGCCGGGGCTGAAAATTATGCAGAGAGGGGGTTAGATCAATACATACCGCCCATGCCGGCGCCGGCAGCAGCGGCGGCGTTAGCAGCAGCGGGATCTTCGGGCTCGTCGGCCACCAGGCTCTCGGTGGTCAGAACCATGCTGGCCACGCTGGCAGCGTTCTCCAGAGCGCTGCGAGTCACCTTGGTGGGGTCTACGATGCCGGCTTCCAGCATATCGCCGTAGACTTCGTTCTGGGCGTCAAAGCCATAGTTGACCTTGCCGCTGGACAGGATCTTGTCGATGATCACGCTGCCCTCCAGACCGGCGTTGGCAGCGATCTGACGCAGAGGAGCTTCCAGAGCCTTGCGGACGATCTTGGCGCCGGTGCGCTCGTCGCCTTCCAGCTGGGCGCAGACAGCGTCCACAGCGGGGATGGCGTTGATGGGGGCGGTACCGCCGCCGGCCACGATGCCTTCCTCCACAGCCGCCTTGGTGGCGTTGAGGGCGTCTTCGATGCGCAGCTTCTTGTCCTTCATCTCCACTTCGGTAGCGGCGCCGACCTTGATGACAGCCACACCGCCGGCCAGCTTGGCCAGACGCTCCTGCAGCTTCTCGCGGTCAAAGTCGCTGGTGGTGACTTCGATCTGGGCACGGATCTGAGCCACACGGTCAGAAATAGCCTTCTTGTCGCCCATGCCGCCCACGATGGTGGTGTACTCCTTGGTCACCTTGACCTGGCCGGCGCGGCCCAGCATAGCCATGTTGGCGTCCTTCAGCTCGTAGCCCAGCTCCTCGCTGACCACGGTGCCGCCGGTGAGGATGGCGATATCCTGCAGCATCTCCTTGCGGCGGTCGCCGAAGCCGGGAGCCTTGACAGCCACGCAGGTGAAGGTGCCGCGCAGACGGTTGACGATCAGAGTGCTGAGAGCCTCGCCTTCGATGTCCTCGGCAACGATCAGCAGCTTCTTGCCGCCCTGGACGATCTGCTCCAGCAGGGGCAGCAGATCCTGGATGGCGCTGATCTTCTTATCGGTGATGAGGATGTAGGCGTCGTCCAGAACAGCCTCCATCTTCTCGGTATCGGTAACCATATAGGGGGTGATGTAGCCCCGGTCGAACTGCATGCCTTCCACCACGTCGGTGTAGGTCTCGGCGGTTTTGCTCTCCTCGATGGTGATAACGCCGTCAGCGGTGACCTTCTCCATGGCCTCGGCGATCAGCTGGCCCACGGTGGCGTCGCCGGCGGAAACGGTGGCAACACGGGCGATGTCCTTGCTGCCGTTCACCTTCTGGCTGTTGGCGGCGAAGGCCTCCACAGCGGCCTTAACAGCCTTCTGCATGCCCCGCTTTACGTCCATGGGGTTGGCACCGGCGGCCACGTTCTTCATGCCCTCGTTGACCAGAGCCTGCGCCAGCACGGTGGCGGTGGTGGTGCCGTCGCCGGCAGCGTCGTTGGTCTTGGTGGCAACTTCGCGCACCAGCTGAGCGCCCATGTTCTCAAAGGCGTCCTTCAGCTCAATCTCCTTGGCGATGGTCACGCCGTCGTTGGTGATCACAGGGCTGCCGAACTTTTTGCCCAGCACCACGTTGCGGCCCTTGGGGCCCAGGGTGATCTTGACGGTATCGGCCAGGGTATCAATGCCGGCGCTGAGAGCCTTGCGGGCCTCTTCGCCGTGAAGAATCTGTTTTGCCATAACGCATTACTCCTTTTTATACAAGTTCTACAAGCAAGTTGGTTTGAATCTTTGCAGTTTGCGCGGCGGAGCTTATTCCACCACAGCCAGAATGTCGCCCACCCGGACGATGGTGCACTCTTCGCCGTCCACCTTCACTTCGGTGCCGGAGTACTTGGAGGTGATGACCTTATCGCCTACCTTGACGGTCATTTCCACTTCCTTGCCGTCCACCAGGCCGCCGGGGCCCACAGCGATGACTTCGGCCACCTGTGGCTTCTCTTTGGCGGAACCCGCCAGGATGATACCGCTCTTGGTGGTCTCCTCGGCTTCTACGGTTTTGATGACAACACGGTCAGCAAGAGGTTTGATTTTCATGGAAAAACTCCTCCTATTATAAAGTA
>DXDW01000107.1 GCA_019115305.1 Candidatus Anaerofilum excrementigallinarum | reverse complement strand
TATAAACGGTGCTTGTTTTCGATGATACTATGAAAAAGGCATAATCGAGCTAACCGCTTGAGAACTTCCCTGTGACGCAGTACAATAAACATAACTTGAATGGAAAGCGGGGGACACACATATGAACACTTTTGCAGCAGGCGGCAAAACCATTTCTGTTTTTCCAAGTACAGAGCCGGGAGCCCCTGCAATCTACCTCAACACCTTCGCAGAGGAAGGACAGAAGGTGTTCCGGGCCGCGCAGGCCAGCGGCTGTCCGCCGTTTACTCTGGTGGCCATCAGCGATCTGGACTGGAACCACGATATGGTTCCCTGGGATAGTCCGCCTGCTTTCAAAAACGCCCAGCCCTGTACCGGCGGCGCGGATGACTATCTGCGGCTTATGACAGAACAGATCATTCCAATGGCAGAAAAGCAGATCCCTGCAGCTCCCCAGTGGCGCGGAATTGCAGGGTATTCTTTGGCCGGGCTGTTCGCGCTGTATGCCGCGTACCGGACCGATGCATTTTCCCGGGTGGGCAGTATGTCCGGTTCGCTGTGGTTCCCCGGAATAAAAGAATACGTCGCCTCCCATGAACCAAAGCGCCAGCCGGACTGCATTTATTTTTCCCTTGGAGATAAGGAGAGCAAAACCCGAAACCCCATGCTGAAAAACGTCCGGCAGAACACCGAGGAGATCTGTTCCTTTTATAAAGCGAAAGGAATTACCGCTGTATTCCAGCTGAACCCGGGCAATCATTACGACCACGCGGCCGAGCGAACGGCGGCGGGGATCTGCTGGCTGCTACGGGAGCAATAGACAGCGAATTCCCTTATGATGAACCAAAGGCCGCAGAAACCACACGGCAGCCGCAGCAGGACAGACAGCGCTCCGGCTGCCGTGTTATAATACAGACAGAATAAACGCACAGGCCGACACAGCCGAAAACACCCATCCGGCCTGCGTAAAAAGAATTGGGAGGCAGCAATATGAAAGGCTTTACCCGCGCAGAAACCCGCTTCTCCCTGTGCGGCCTCAACTGTGCTTTGTGCTCCATGCATCTGGGCGGCTACTGCCCCGGCTGCGGGGGCGGGGCAGGGAACCAGAGCTGCGCAATCGCAAAATGCTCTCTGGAGCACGGCGGCGTGCAGTTCTGCTGGGAGTGCCCGGACTACCCATGTCCCCGCTACGAGGGCTTTGACGACGGGGATTCCTTTGTCCCGCACCGGAACCGGACGCAAGATGTTGCCAACGCCCGGGAACAGGGCCTGGAAGCACATCTTGCCCAGCTGGAGGAAAAGCGCACCCTTCTGGACACACTTCTGGCAGGGCACAACGATGGCCGCCGCAAAACACTTTTCAACACAGCGGTGTATCTGCTGCCGCTGGAGGATCTGCGCGGTGTGGTGATTGCCTTGGACAGTCAGCCGGAGCTGGCCGAAAAGCCCATCAAGGAGCGGGCGCTTGCCGCTGCGCAGCTGCTCCAGAAGGCGGCAGACAGCCGGGGCGTCAGCCTGAAGCTGAACAAAAAATGAAAAAAGGGTGACCCTATCCATTCCACAAGCCGAATGCTGTTTGAAAACAGACATTCGGCTTGTTTTATTTTTATCTGTCTTAATCTGATCTTAATGCGATTGGAAAATCTCTTATCATTTTATAGCATTCTGGGTGATACGATAGAACCGCTCATGTAAACCAAAACCCATATGGCAGGAGAAGATCGATATGGAGAAGATACAGCAAACAAAGGCAGATGTCGAGACAGCCGGGGAAAATACGCCTCCGGCCGGAAAACTGAAAATCTTTTTTGGCTATGCAGCGGGGGTGGGCAAGACCTATGCCATGTTGGAGGCAGCCCATCAGGCCCAAAAAGAGGGGATGGATGTTGTGGTGGGCTATGTGGAACCCCATGCCAGGCCCGATACATTGGCGCTTTTGGATGGGCTGGAGATTTTGCCCTGCCAGGAGATCGACTATCGCGGCATTCAGCTGAAAGAGTTTGATCTGGACCGGGCGCTGGAGAGAAAGCCGCAGTTGATCCTGGTGGACGAATTGGCCCACAACAACGCCCAAGGGTGCCGGCATACAAAGCGGTATCAGGATGTGGAAGAACTGCTCCAGGCGGGGATCAACGTCTATACCACGGTGAATGTGCAGCATTTGGAGTCGCTCAACGATTTGGTGTCCTCCATCACAGGCATTGCGGTCAACGAGCGAATCCCGGACCATGTTTTTGACCGGGCCAATCAGGTGGAACTGGTGGATATTGAGCCGGACGAATTGGTGAAACGCCTCCAGATGGGCAAAGTGTACCGGGAACGCCAGGCCAAACAGGCGCTGCAGAACTTTTTTACCACCGAAAATTTGGCTGCCCTGCGTGAGATCGCCATGCGGCGTACAGCGGATCAATTGAACCGCACAGCGCTGCAGAAGGGGAAAGAGAAAAGCGCAAAGGCCGGGGAACATATTTTGATCTGCCTTTCCTCTGCGCCCTCCAATGCCAAGGTGATCCGAACCGCTGCCCGAATGGCCGAAGCCTTTCACAGCGGTTTCACGGCCTTGTTTGTGCAGACACCGGAAACAAAAGAACTGTCCGGAGAAAATCTGAACCGTCTGCGCAAAAATCTGCGCCTGGCAGAGCAGCTGGGGGCGCAGATTTCCACGGTATATGGAACGGAACCCGCCGTGCAGATTGCGGAATATGCCCGGGTCAGCGGCGTAACTAAAATTGTTATGGGGCGCATCAACCACAAGCAAAACCCCATTACCGGCAAAAAGAGTCTGGCGGACCGCCTGATTGAACTGACCGATCTGGATGTGTACATCATCCCGGATCACCAGCCGCTCTATAAAAAGCCGCTGGGAAAACTCCGCTTTCCCAAAGCCCGTTTTACCTGGAAAGACACAGGCATTATGCTGGCTTCCTTGCTGCTTTGCTCTGCGGCGGGATTTGGCTTTTATTGTGCCGGATTCAGCGAATCCAACATGATCACGGTTTATATTTTGGGGGTTCTCATTACGGCGGTTTGGACCGACGGCCATTTTTATGGCGCAGCCGCGTCCTTGCTCAGTGTTGCCGCTTTCAATTTTCTTTTTACAGAACCGCGGTTTACCTTTCGGGCCAACGACCCCAGCTATCCGGTCACATTTCTCATTATGCTGTTTTCCAGCGTGATTGCCGGCTCGCTGGCCAGCCGCGTAAAGGCGCAGGCCCGTTTGGCGGCGCAGAAAAGCTATTATACCGAGCTGCTTTTGGAAAGCAGCCAAAAGCTGCAAAAAGGACGTACCGAATGGGATTGCCTCCGGCTGACGGCGGAACAGCTGAACCGGCTGTTTGACCGCCCGGTTCTCTATGCCCTGAGCGAGAGGGAAAAGGAACTGGCATTCCGGGTGGAACCTGCCGATGAGCAGAATGTTCTGGCGGAATTGGGGTGTGAAGAAATCGGGGTAGCCAAGTGGGTGCAAAAAAACAATAAGCACGCCGGCGCCACCACAAACACGCTGCCCCACGCCAAATGGCTTTTTCTTTCGGTGCGGGGAACCCAGGGCGTGATGGGAATTGTGGGCATCCCCATTGTGGGGTACTCCGTCCCGGACGCTTTTGAAAAAAACCTCATGATCGCCATATTGAGCCAGTGCGGCCTCAGCCAGGAGCGCATCCGGCTGCAGGAAGAGAGGAATCGGGCGGCGTTTCAGACGCAGAAAGAGCAGCTGCAGGCCAAATTGCTCCGGGCGGTTTCCCACGATCTGCGCACGCCGCTCACAGACATCAGCGGCAGCGCCGACAGGCTGATGCAGCAGGAGTCTGCCCTGGACGCGGCAAGCAGAAAAAAGCTGTACACGGCCATATATGACGACACAAACCGGCTGCTGAACATGACGGAAAATCTGCTGGCAGTCACCCATCTGGAAACAGAGAAGGAATCCGTCCCCATGAGCCCGGAGCGGATCGAAAATCTTTTCCAAAGTGCAGTCGCGCAGCTGGACCGCCGGGCGGCAGAGCATCGCATATCGGTCCATCTGGAGGACGCCGCCCTTGTGGCCGCTATGAACCCCAAACTGATTCAGCGCGTGATTATCAATATCATGAACAACGCCATGCAGTACACGCCCAAGGGGTCCCATATTGAACTGAGCGGCGTGAAAAAAGGAAATGCCGTGGAGATAAGCGTCACGGACGACGGCCCGGGAATCCCGCAGGATGCAAAAAGCCACCTGTTTGATTTGTTCTATACGGCCGGGCAGGGGAAAGCGGATTGTCAGAGAGGACTGGGACTGGGGCTCAACCTCTGCCAGTCGATTGTCGCTTTGCATGGAGGGGAGATTGAAGTGTCGGATCATCTGCCGGCCGGCACCACATTCCGGTTCACCCTGCCCTTGGTCTCTTCGGAAAAGAGATAGCCGCGGAATAGAGAAACATTAATCTTTTGTTAATGTCGCGCCGTCTTCCTTAATCCCCGCTTATTACCAATTGCGGTATGCTAGGAGCGCAAAACAGAGGCTGTGTGTTTTGCGTACCTGTCAGCCGCAAAAGAAAAATTGTGCGGCATGGCATGATCTATATCAGCGAAAGGAGCCCCGAATATGATGGATTGCTTGATGGCAGGAACTCTGTTGGCCGGTTTTGGCCTTGTCTGGCTGCTGGTCAATTGGTGCCGGCGGCAAGTCGATTCCCAGGAATAACGGAGAGTAGGAGTTGAACAATATGATTTTGCTCGGAATTGTTGTTTTGCTGCTGGGCGGATATCTGGTATACGCCCTGGCACATCCGGAGCGCTTTTAATGCATAGGACACAGTATAGGAGGAATTTCACATGTTGCAGCTGGTTCTGACATTGATCATATATTTGATCCTTGTCATTCCGGTGGGGCGGTATCTTTACCATATCGCCGCAGGAAAACACACCTTTGCCGACCCTGTATTCGATCGGGCAGACGGCCTGATTTACAAGCTGGGCGGAGTAGAGCCCCGCAAGGGGATGAACTGGAAACAGTACGTCCTGGCTCTGCTGGGAACCAACGCGGTGATGATGGCCATTGGTTACATCATTCTCCGGCTCCAGAGCATCCCCCTTTTGAATCCCAATGGTATCCAGGGGATGGAACCCACTCTGGCCTTCAATACCATCATCAGCTTTATGACCAACACCAATCTGCAGCACTATTCCGGCGAAAGCGGATTGAGCTACCTTTCTCAGATGCTGGTCATCATCTTTATGATGTTTGTTTCGGCAGCCAGCGGCTATGCGGCCTGTGTGGCCTTTATCCGCGGTCTGGCCGGAAAAACCAAGGACAATGTGGGCAACTTTTTCGCCGATCTGGTCCGCATCACCACCCGTGTGCTGCTTCCCTTCTCGCTGGCAGGCGGACTGCTGCTGGTGTGGCAGGGTGTGCCCCAGAACTTTTCGCAGAATGTGGTGGTGCAGACCTTGGAGGGTACATACCAGGTTCTGGCCATGGGCCCCGTGGCGGCCCTGGAAATCATTAAGCATCTGGGCACCAACGGCGGCGGCTTTTTCGGCGCCAATTCCGCCACGCCCATGGAGAATCCCACCATCCTGTCCAACCTCATCGAGCTGTATTCCATGATGCTGCTGCCCGGCGCCTGCGTCATCACCTTCGGAAAAATGGTGGCAGACGGCCGCCGCCAGCATCAGCAGAGCAAGGCTGCGGAAAGCGGCGTGTCTGTGCAGCGGGAGGGGATCACCGCCCGGCTGCTGGGCAAAGAAGGCCGAAGCATCTTTTTGGCCATGGGGATTTTGTTTGTGATCGGCCTGAGCCTTTGCTACTGGGCGGAGCTGCAGGGCAATCCGGCTCTGGCTGCGATCGGTCTTGACCAGTCCGCCGGCAGCATGGAGGGCAAGGAGGTGCGATTCGGCATCGCCCAATCTGCCCTGTTTACCACCGTGACCACATCCTTCACCACCGGTACAGTCAACAATATGCACGACACCTTGACGCCCCTGGGCGGCATGGTGCCCATGCTGCACATGATGCTCAACTGTGTCTTTGGCGGCAAGGGCGTGGGCCTTATGAATATGATTCTGTACGCCATCCTGGCGGTGTTCATTTGCGGGCTGATGGTAGGGCGTACTCCCGAATATCTGGGCAAGAAGATCGAGGGGCGCGAGATGAAGCTGACCGCTTTGGCCATCATTATCCACCCGCTGCTGATTCTGGCTTTTTCCGCCCTGGCGGTGTCCACGGCCGCCGGTCAGGCAGGCATCACCAATCCCGGCTTCCACGGCCTGAGCCAGGTGCTGTATGAATATGCCTCCTCGGCCGCCAACAACGGCTCGGGATTTGAAGGGCTGGCGGATAACAGCTGCTTCTGGAATATCACCACCGGCATTGTCATGTTCCTGGGGCGGTATCTGCCCATTGTGATTCAATTGGCCATTGCAGGCTCGCTGATGAAGAAAAACTATATAAACGAGTCTGCCGGTACGCTGCGGACCAGCACCGTGAGCTTTGCTGTGATTCTGGTGTTCGTGGTGTATATCTTTGCCGCGCTGACATTCTTCCCGGCGCTGGCGCTGGGCCCCATTGCGGAGCATCTGACCCTTTGGGGCTAAGGAGGATTTTCATACTATGAGTAAGAAACAAAACAAAAAGCTGCTGACCCCGGATATCCTGAAACAGGCTCTCATCGGTTCGGTAAAAAAGCTGTCGCCCCGCTATATGAGCAAAAATCCGGTGATGTTCGTAGTGGAAATCGGCTTCTTTATTACGCTGCTGCTGACCATTGCGCCGGGGTTGTTCGGCGAGGACGATACCGGCCTGCGCAGCTACAATCTGATCGTGTCCCTCATTTTGCTGGTGACGGTGCTGTTTGCCAATTTCGCCGAGTCGGTGGCGGAAGGCCGGGGCAAGGCCCAGGCCGCCAGCCTGAAAAAGACCCAGAAGGACACCGAAGCCCATTTGCTGGGCCAGGACGGCAGCGAAACCGTCGTTTCCTCCAGCGAGCTGAAAAAGGGCGATGTGGTGCTGGTAACGGCGGGTGAGGTGATCCCCGGCGACGGCGAGGTGGTAGAGGGCATTGCCTCGGTGGATGAATCGGCCATCACCGGCGAGTCCGCTCCCGTTGTCCGGGAGAGCGGCGGCGACTTCTGCTCCGTTACCGGCGGCACCACGGTGGTGTCCGACTGGCTGAAAATCCGCATCACCTCGGACCCCGGCAACAGCTTTCTGGACCGGATGATCGCTCTGGTGGAAGGCGCCTCCCGGAAGAAAACGCCCAACGAAATTGCACTGAGTACGCTTCTGGTTTCTCTGACCATCGTTTTCCTGATTGTCATTGTCACCCTCTATCCCATCGGCATCTACTGCGGGGTGCAGCTGCCCCTGTCCACTTTGATCGCCCTGATGGTCTGCCTGATCCCCACCACCATCGGCGGCCTGCTTTCCGCCATCGGCATTGCCGGTATGGACCGCGTGACCCGCTTCAATGTGATCGCCATGTCCGGCAAGGCGGTGGAGGCCTGCGGCGATGTGGACACCATGATTCTGGATAAGACCGGCACCATTACCTTCGGCAACCGCCTGGCTGCGGATTTCTTCCCCGTGGAGGGGGCAAGCCGCAGTGATCTCATTCGCTGTGCGGCGCTGACCAGCCTTCATGACGAAACGCCGGAGGGCAAATCCACCCTGGAACTGGCGCGCCGTCTGGGGGACAGCAGCGAGGAGGTCCCCGGCTCTTCCTTTATGGAATTTACAGCCCAGACCCGCATGAGCGGCGTGGATTTTCCGGACGGCACCAAGGTCCGCAAGGGAGCCTCGGATGCCATCGAACAGTATGTTCTGTCCCAGGGCGGAAAGGTTCCGGGCGATCTGCATGCCCATGTGGAAAAGGTTTCTTCCCTGGGCGGCACGCCGCTGGTCGTCTGCCGGAACAAACAGGTGCTGGGGGTTATTTACCTCAAAGACACCGTAAAACCCGGCATGGCAGAGCGTTTTGAGCGCCTGCGCGCTATCGGCATCAAGACCATCATGTGTACAGGCGACAACCCCTTGACCGCCGCCACCATTGCCAAGGAGGCGGGCGTGGACGGCTTTATTGCCGAGTGCAAGCCGGAGGACAAGATCAGCGTCATCAAAAAGGAGCAGGCGGAGGGAAAGATCGTGGCCATGACCGGCGACGGTACCAACGATGCCCCCGCCCTTGCCCAGGCGAATGTGGGCCTTGCCATGAACTCCGGCACCACCGCGGCCAAGGAAGCCGCCAACATGGTGGACCTGGACTCCGACCCCACCAAGATCCTGGAGGTGGTGGAGATCGGCAAACAGCTGCTCATCACCCGCGGCTCCCTGACCACCTTCTCCATTGCCAATGATATCGCAAAGTATTTTGCAATCATTCCCGCCATGTTTATGGCGGCCATACCCCAGCTGGGCGTTCTGAATATCATGCATCTCAGCACCCAGAACAGCGCGATCCTGTCCGCGCTGATCTTCAATGCCATCATCATTCCCTGCCTGATTCCGCTGGCTATGAAGGGCGTCAAATACCGGCCCATGTCTTCCGGGAAAATGCTGGCTAGGAATATGATGATCTACGGCCTGGGCGGCGTCGTCACTCCCTTTGTGGGAATCAAAATCATCGACACCATGATTACCCCCATACTCACAGCAATGGGCGTCTGAGGAGGTCCCGTATTATGAACGAAACAACAACCAAGAACGCCTTTTTCCACGGCCTGCGCCAGTCTTTGGTAATAACATTCCTGTTGCTGCTGCTCTGTGGGTTTGTATTCCCTATATTGCTCAGCGGCATTTCCGCGGTGCTTTTCCCCAGCCAGGCCGGCGGCAGTCTGGTCTATGCAGACGGCCGGGCTGTGGGGGCGGCAAATATAGGCCAGGATTTTACCGAGCCCTATTTCATGAAGGGACGGCCTTCGGCCTACAACTACAACACCTATTATGAGGATGAACAGGGCAGCCGGTATTGCAGCGACGGCAGCGAGTTTGCCGGGCTGGGCTCCGGCTCCAACAACTATGCGCCCTCCAACCCCGCCCTGACGGAACGGGTGGAGGCGGACATCCAGGCATTTCTGGAGGCGAACCCGGATGTAAAGCGGGAGGATATCCCCGCCGATCTCATGACGGCTTCCGGCTCCGGACTGGACCCGCACATCACCCCCGCGTCGGCCCGCATCCAGATTCCGGCTTTGGCGGCCGCTTCGGGTCTGAGCCAGGAGCAGCTGGAGCAGATCGTGGCGGACAACACAAAAGGCAAGCTGCTTGGCATTTTCGGCGAAGAAACGGTCAATGTTCTCGGCGTAAACCTGGACATTGCCCAGGCCATGGGCCTTGTGGGGGATGTGTCCAGATAAGTGCCGCTGCCCCATTTTTTTGATAACGAAGGCACTTTCCAATTTACTGTAACAGAACGCTGCGGGGGAATCCCCGAAGGAGCGGCTGTGCCTCTCCCGTTTCCGCTAAATCCATACCATATCATGCAAAAGGCCACCGGTCTGCCTGTGTTTCGGGCGGGCCGGCGGCCTTTTATCTGTTCTTAATTCCATATGGGCAATCTTTTCCCCGGTTTTAGTTCCTCTGCGCTATGATGGTGCCATAAGGAGGAGACGAATATGTCTGCATTTATAAAGCGTGTCTCTCGTTTTGAAAACCGTATGGATGCCTTGATGGAAAGGTTTATTTTTCATCACAAGCTTTTGGGGCTTTTGCTGATCTTTATCGGTATGCCCTTTATTACGTTGGCGGCGGTTTGTGTGTGTACCATGCTTATTGTTCTGCCCATCGCGTTGCTGTTTGGCTGAACAGCAGCGGGCTTTGTATTTCCAGAAGGAATGGCGTATTGCCCGCATTCTATGTTTCGAGGTTTGCACTGCTCCGGCAAAAAAAGCCGGCCCGGCTGCCGGGCAGAAACGCACGGTGCAAATTTTTATGCGCTGCAGCCGGATCGCATCTTAATGCCGTCTTAATATGCGCCTTCATACGTTAACACCTCTTTAAGACCGGATATGGATAATGGGGGATAAAGAAAAAATAAAGGCACAGTTAAAAAGCGACGATCACCGATTTGGACACCGGATTTTATTCATCCCCTCCGCGCACAGAGGGCGCAGAAGTGTGCTATAATACATTTGCTTGAAAGAAGGGGTTGCTGTGAATACGCTCGCGCTGCCGGGACAGCATGCAGCAAAAAAACAAGGAAAGCTCACCATTTTTGCCAGCTACTTTTCCGGCGCCGGCAAAAGCTATGCAATGCTGAAAACGGCCCAAGAGGCAAGGCAAGGGGGCCGGGATGCAGCCATTGGATTGCTCTCCAGCGGGCAGTGGCCCCAGACGGAATGGCTGGCGGAACAGTTTGAAACGCTGCCCTGCAAAACGGTGATCCGGGATGGGCAAACCGACTGCGAAATGGATTTGGACGCCTGCCTGAAAAGAGCGCCGGAACTGATTCTGGTGGATGATTTGTCCCACCGGAATGCCGATGATTCCCGCCACATGAAGCGCTACCAGGACATAGAGGAATTGCTGAAAGCGGGAATAGATGTCTATACGACCCTGAATATCCAGCAGATCGAAAGTATCCAGGACACCGTTTTTTCGGTGCTGGGGTCTTCGGCGGCAGAGCGCATTCCGGACCGCGTATTTGACCAGGCGGCCCAGGTGGAATTTATCGATATCGAGCCGGAAAGACTGCAGCAGCGTCTGCTCGGGCAGAAAAAAGGCGAGCTGCTTGCAGACTGCACATTGCCGCAATTGAGCGCACTGCGGGAGATCGGTTTGCGCCGCTGTGCCGATCGGGCCGCGTTATACACCCAGGGTTCCCAGCGCAGGAGGGAATACCGCACCCGGGAGCATATTCTGGTGTGCCTTTCTGCCGCCCCTTCCAATGAGAAGATCATCCGCACCGCAGCGCGGATGGCAAATGCTTTCCGCGGCGGATTTACGGCATTGTTTGTGGAAACAAAAGAGTTTCAGTGGATGTCCCAGACCGATAAAAAGCGCCTTCGGACCAACATCCATCTGGCGCAGCAGCTGGGGGCGTCCATTGAAACGGTTTACGGCGACGATGTTGCCTATCAGATCGCCGAATTTTCCCGCCTGTCGGGGGTTACAAAGATCGTGCTCGGCCGCAGCGTGATGCCCCACCGTATGCTGCTGAGGAAATCCTCTTTGACGGAGCGGCTGATCGAGCTTACCCCGGAACTGGATATTCACATTATTCCCGACAGCGGATTGAACGGCAGTTTTGCCGCGAAACACCGGGAGATCATGCGTCTGCCCACCTTGTCCATTCTTGACTTGGCCAAAAGCGCGGCGCTTCTTGTTCTGGCTACCCTGATCGGGTTTTTGTTTTACAATTGGGGCTTTACCGAGGCCAATATCATCACGCTTTATATTCTGGGCGTTATGCTGGTTTCCATATGCACAAAAAGCTCTGTCTGCAGCTTCATTGCCTCCTTTGTGGGGGTGCTCACCTTCAATTTCTTTTTTACAGAGCCCAGATTCTCCCTGCACGCCTATGACAGCGGATACCCGGTTACTTTTCTTGTGATGTTTCTGGCCTCTTTGCTCACAGGTTCTCTGGCCTCCAAGCTGAAATCCCATGCCAAACGATCGGCACAGGTGGCGTGGCGCACAAAGCTCCTTCTTGAAACGAACCAGGACCTGCAAAAGGCCCGCACGGAAGAAGAAATTATCTCGGTGACCGCCAAGCAGCTGCTGAAAATATTCCAGCGAGACATCGTCGCCTACCATATACAGGACGGCAAACCGGTGATGCCGGAGATCTTCCTGGCGGACAGCGCGGCTTCTTCCGGGCGGTACACCTCGGAAAAGGAGCGGGAGGTGGCCCAGTGGGTGATAACCAACAACAAGCGGGCCGGCGCGGGGACCGAAAATCTTTCGGATGCTTGCTGCACCTATCTGTCGGTGCGCACGGGAAAGCAGATTTATGGAGTTGTGGGCATTGCCGCATCGGATAAGCCCCTGGATTCCTTTGAAACCAGTATTCTTCTGTCTGTTTTGGGAGAATCGGCCCTTGCCCTGGAAAACCAAAAGAATCTGGAGGAAAAAGAAGCGGCTGCGGTTTTGGCCAAAAATGAACAGCTCCGGGCCAATCTGCTCCGGTCGATTTCCCACGATCTGCGCACGCCGCTTACGTCCATTTCGGGAAATGCCAGCAATCTGCTCTCCAATGGCGATTTGTTTGACCCGAAGACCAAGAAACAGATGTACACCGATATCTACGACGACGCCATGTGGCTCATCAACCTGGTGGAAAATCTGCTGTCTGTCAGCCGGCTGGAAGAGGGACGGATGAATCTGCATGTGTCCACGGAGCTGATCGATGAGGTGGTGGCGGAGGCTCTGCGCCACATCAATCGAAAGAGCGCGGAATACTACCTGCATGTGCAAAACAGCGAGGAATACCTTCTGGCGCAGATCGACGCAAAGCTTATTGTTCAAGTGATTATCAACATCGTCGATAATGCCATCAAGTACACCCCGCCGGGATCGGAGATCGATATTGGGTGGAAACGCGAGGGAAGCTATGTCTATATTTCCATCGCAGACAACGGCCCCGGAATCTCCGACCAGGCCAAACCGCATGTTTTCGATATGTTTTACAGCGCGTCCAATCAGATTGCGGACAGCCGCCGCAGCATGGGGCTGGGCCTGGCGCTGTGCAAATCCATTGTCAATGCCCATGGAGGAGAGATCACAGTCGCCGATCGTTTGCCTCATGGCTCTGTCTTTACATTTTCTGTACCAGCCGGGGAGGTAGAACTGCATGAATAAACCTTTGATCCTGGTGGTTGAGGACGATACGCCCGTCCGCAACCTGATCACCACAACCTTGAAAGCCCACGATTACCGCTTTTTGACGGCGGCAAACGGGGAATCCGCGATTCTGGAGGCCTCCTCCCACAATCCGGAAATCATTTTGCTGGATCTGGGGCTGCCGGATATGGATGGCGTGGAAGTCATTCACAAGGTCCGTTCCTGGTCCAATATGCCCATTATTGTCATCAGCGCCCGGAGCGAGGATACGGATAAAATCGACGCGCTGGATGCCGGCGCCGACGATTATCTGACCAAGCCTTTTTCGGTGGAAGAACTGCTTGCAAGGCTGCGGGTGACGCAGCGGCGTTTGTCTGCACTGCAGATCGGTTCTGTGAATACGGATGCAGTCTTCATAAATGGCAAGCTGAAGGTGGACTATGCGGCCGGCTGTGCTTTTTTGGATGGTCAGGAGCTTCACCTGACCCCCAGTGAATACAAACTGCTGTGCCTGCTTTGCAAAAATGTGGGCAAGGTACTGACCCACACCTACATCACCCAGCAGATCTGGGGAAGAAGCTGGGAAAACGATGTGGCCTCCCTGCGGGTATTTATGGCGACTCTGCGGAAAAAGCTGGAAAAAGAGCCGGGGTCTCCCCAATATATCCAGACGCATATCGGGGTTGGGTATCGCATGCTGCGGGTGGAGCCATAAAAAAGCCGGCGAATGCCGCAGCGGAAAACCGACCGGCAAAGACAGTCCCATAAAAAAGGAGCCTGCATATGGAAATCAGACTGGCACGCGCAGAGGATATCGACGCCTGGATGGCGCTGGTGGAACAGGTTCGGGATGTGTTTCCCGGCCTGGAGACCGCCGAGGCCATGGCGGAGCACAGAGCCACCGTTTTGGGTTTTATGAAAAATTCTTCCGCAGTCTGCGCGGCGGAGGCGGGGCACATTCTGGGCGGGCTGCTGTTCTCGAAGAAAAACAGCATGCTCTGCTTTCTGGCGGTGGACCCGGCCTGCCGCCGGCAGCACATTGCGCAAAAGCTGGTGTTCTGGATGCTGACGCAGATGGAGCCGGGCAAGGACATCACCGTGACCACCTACCGGGAGGGGAACCCCAACGGTACCGCCGCCCGGGCTTTTTATAAGGGGATGGGCTTTACAGAAGGCCGGCTGACCGAGGAATTCGGCTGTCCAGTGCAGGAGTTTGTGCTCAAGCGCCGGGCCATCGGATGCGTGCCCCGCCCATGATGGGGGGAATAGGCTTTCATTTCGCAGATCGGCCAATGCCCTGCATACCGCCGTATGTATTCTTTAAACGGTCGATTCCCCGAAAAACCGGCGGCAGGCAAGTCTGATCGGTTTCCATCTCAAACTCCAGCGCGGTGTTTTTATCCGGGCGCTCCTGGAATCTTCCCTTTACCAAAGCGTGCCCGTTTGCGGTCATGGACACGGTAAAGGAAAGATCGTCTTCCAAAAGCAAAAAATATTCCGCACTGCCGGAAAGGCTTTTGTAGCATTTTTTCAGGCTGTCGGAAAAGCGGTATAGCGCGCCGGTTGCAGAAAAGTATCGGTGGCACTTTACATGATAGCAGCCAATATCCAGCTGCAGGGTGCAAATGATATCATAGCCGCCCTCGTAGCTGGTCCTGTG
>DXDW01000106.1 GCA_019115305.1 Candidatus Anaerofilum excrementigallinarum | reverse complement strand
ACAGACCGAACATATGGTCGTCCTCGTTGATGGTGCCGCCCACGGCGCAGAGACTGTTGTGGCAGTTGGTGAGCACATAGGGAATGGGGAATTTCTCCAGACCGGAAGCCCGGGCTGTCTGTACAATGCCCACGAAGGTGATATCGTGGCTGGCCATGGCGTCGAACTTCAGTTTCAGCTGGTCCATATTGCCGCTGGTATTGTGTTTTTCCAGAATGCCATAGGCAATAGTCCCCTTGCGGGCCTGCTCTTTATCGGCATCGGCAAAGCCCAGGGCAGCCAGCTGCTGGGCCTGCTGCCCATCCTCCGGCACCCACTGGCCCCGGGCATAGTACATTCCTGTGTTGCTGCATCGGATCACGAAAACACCCCTCCAAAACTCTTTGATTTTATGGGCGGCCAAGCCGCCTTTTGCCAGAAAAAGCTATTACAAAAATAGCAATTATAAAGTTATTATACCATATTTCAGATACGAATGCACCCAAAATCGGGCAGAGCGGCAAAAAATCGGGCAGAGCGGCAAAAAAGACGTTTGTAGAAGATAAAGCGCCCTGCGCCGTGTTTTGCAGCGAGCCGCAAACCCGGCGCAGAGCAGCTTTTCTTTACGACAAAAGCATCCGGTCGTTGGCAAATTCACCGCCGCTGGCCTGCTCGAATTTTTTCAGCAGATCCGAAACTTCCAGCCGGCTCTTTTCCTCTCCCTGCACGTCGTAGATGATGCGCCCCTCGTGCATCATGATCAGGCGGTTGCCATAGTGGATGGCATCCTTCATGTTGTGGGTGACCATGAGGGTGGAGAGATGGTTTTCCGAAACGATCTGCTGGGTGAGTTCCAGCACTTTGTGGGCGGTTTTGGGGTCCAGGGCTGCAGTATGCTCATCCAGCAAAAGCAGCTTGGGCTTCTGCAAAGTGGCCATCAGCAAGGTCAGCGCCTGACGCTGGCCGCCCGAGAGAAGGCTTACCTTGTTGGTCATGCGGTTTTCCAGGCCTAAATCCAGCATTTTCAGCTTTTCCCGGTACATGTCCTTCTCATCGGCGTAGATGCCCCAGCCCAGGCCCCGCCGTTTGCCCCGGCGATGGGCCATGGCCAGATTTTCCTGGATCTCCATATCTCCGGCAGTGCCCATCATGGGGTCCTGGAAGACGCGGCCTAAAAAGGCAGCCCGTTTGTATTCAGGCATGCGGGTCAGATCTACGCCGTCCAGCTCGATGCGGCCCCGTTCGGCCAGATAAACACCGGCGATCAGATTCAGCATGGTGGATTTGCCGGCGCCGTTGCCGCCGATCACCGTGATAAAATCTCCGTCCTCAATGGTCAGATTCAGCCCCCGCACGGCCACCTTTTCGTTGATGGTGCCGATGTTGAAAGTCTTTTCCACCTGTTCCAGTTTCAGCATAGATCAGCCCTCCTTGGATGCGGCAGCCAGCTTTTTGCGCTGTTTGCGGCTCTTGTACTTGTTTTTGAGATAAGGCGTTGCCAGAGCAGCGGCCACCACCAGGGAGCTGAACAGCTTGAGGTCGTTGGTGTTGAGACCCAGCTGCAGCACAAAGGCGATGACGGTATAGTAGAGGATGGAGCCCACCGCCACAGCGATGAGACGCAGCGCAAAGTTGCCCTTGCCGCCGAATACCACCTCGCCGATGATGACGCTGGCCAGGCCGATGACGATAGCGCCACGGCCCATCTGCACATCGGCGTAGCCGCTGTACTGGGCCAGCAGACCGCCCGAAAGGCCAACCATGCCGTTGGAGATAATCAGAGCCACCAGCTTGGTGAAGTCGGTGTTGACGCCCTGAGCCCGGACCATATTCTGGTTATTACCGGTGGCGCGGATGGCGCAACCCAGCTCGGTGCCGAAAAACCAGTACATAAAGCCCACCGCTGCCAGTGCAAACAGCAGCCCGATGGCAATGGCCATGGCCAGATTGCCGGAGGAAATGATGGTGGACTGGCCCAGCAGCGACTGATTGGCGCGGCCCAGAATGCGCATATTGACCGAGTAAAGACCCAGTTGGGTGAGGATACCGGCCAGAATGGGCGGGATGCCCAGCTTGGTGTGCAGAAGACCGGTAGCAGCGCCCGCCAGCATACCTGCCAGCACGCTGAATACAAGGCTGAGCAGCGGATTCATACCGTTGATGATCAGCATCGTGGAGACCGCTCCGCCGGTGCATATGCTGGAATCCACCGTAAGGTCGGCGAAATCCAGCAGCTTGAAGGTGACGTATACCCCCAGCGCCATCACGCCCCACACCAGCCCCTGGCTGATGGAACCGGGCAGAGCTGCAAAAATGCTCAGAATTACATCCATCTGCTAAAAACCTCGTTTCCTTTTATTTGACACATACGCGCCGCCCGGCGGATTGGCTGTCGGGCGGCGCGGACGGTACAGCGCGGATTATTTCAGATCTGCGGGAATCTCGATGCCGATTTCAGCGGCCACTTCCTCGTTGAACACATATTTCATGTCTTCCTCGCTGGCAAACCCGATGGGAATAT
>DXDW01000105.1 GCA_019115305.1 Candidatus Anaerofilum excrementigallinarum | reverse complement strand
TAGAGCGCTCTTTGGAAGCCTTGCAAACCGATTATGTCGATCTGCTGCTGATCCACGAGCCCTACGAAAATGCCCTGGAAATGTACGAAGCCCTCAAGGAAGCCGCCCAGGCGGGCAAAGTGCGGGCCATCGGTATCTCCAATTTCAGCCAGAAGGAATACGACGATTTTCTGCAGCACTGCGGCGTGGTCCCCGCCGTAAACCAGGTGGAGTCCCACGTCTACCACGCCCGGCTGCCCTTGAAAGAACATCTGGCCCGGCACGGCACCCGGATGCAGTCCTGGGCCTCCTTCACCGAGGGGCGGCGCAATATCTTTGCCGAACCGCTGCTGGTGCAGATCGGCGCCAAATACGGCCGGACTGCCGGTCAGGTGGCGCTGCGCTATCTGACCCAAAACGGCATCCCGGTCATCCCCAAATCGGTGCACCGGGATCGGATGGAAGAAAATCTCCGCAGTCTGGATTTTACCCTTTCCCCGGAAGATCTGGCCCGGATTGCCCGGCTGGACGAGGGACGTTCTCTCTTTGGCTGGTACTGACTTGTGGGGCCGCAGCTCCGGCGCCGCCGGCAGATTGCAGACAAAAAAGCGCGGAAAAGCCTTTTTCAGCCGGGCTTTCCGCGCTTTTCTTTGCTTGGTTGTACAGCTGCCGCCTTGCGGGGCTTTCACAGCCGATTTTTGTCACCCCACTCGCACATGCCGTCCAGAATAGGAATCAGGGATTTGCCCCGCTCGGTGAGACTGTACTCCACCTTGGGCGGGATCTGAGGATATTCCTCCCGATGGACCAGCTGGTCCGCTTCCAGTTCCTTGAGGGTGGCGCTGAGGGTTTTGTAGGAAATGCTGCCGATGTACTTTTTCATCTCGTTGAACCGCACCACTCCAAACTCCATGAGGGTATAGAGAATGGTCATCTTGTATTTTCCACTGATGAGGGACAGGGTGTAGCTGAATCCCGTGGCTCCAAGGCTTTCGTCGGCAATGCAGCGCTGGCTCATTTTACGCTCTCCTTTTAGTAAGTATACAACTTGAAGGTTAGTATCGCACCTGTATGTGCGTACTTGTTTTTTATATCGCGCTTGCTATGATTATAATATCCCCAAAAACAAAAAGTCAATGCCGGTTTTGCGGCGCACCTGGGGCAGGGCAGCCGGATGCCGCGCCGCTTTACCGCACATGCCAAAGGAAAGGCCCAAGCCCTTTCCGACGAAAGGAGAGCATATCTGTATGACAAAAAGTTTTGGCGTCAAGCCTTATCTGTTCCCCATGCCCGCCTACATGATCGGCACCTACAACGAGGACGACACTGTGGATGTGATGATGATGGCCTGGGGCGGCATCTGCGCCGAGGACATGGTGGCGCTGAACCTGGAAGAAAACCACAAAACCGTGGCCAATCTCCGGGCACGCAAGGCCTTCACCCTGGCGGTGCCCGGCACCGATACCCTGCGGGAATCGGATTTTCTTGGCATCGCCAGTTCCAACAAGATGGCGGACAAATTTCAGCGCACCGGGCTCCATGCCTCCAAAAGCCAGCGGGTGGACGCGCCGGTGATCACCGAATATCCCCTCACCCTGGAATGTGAGGTGGTAGAGATGCAATCCCAGCCCTACGGCCTGCGGGTGTTGGGCAAGATCGTCAATGTCCTGGCCGACCAGTCGGTTCTGGACGAGGAAGGCAAGATCGACGCCGGCAAGCTGAGCACTTTTGTCTTTGACCAGATGCGCCACGGGTACTACGCCATCGGCGAAAATGTGGGCCAGGCATGGCACAGCGGCGCGGACCTGATGAAGAAATAAGCGCCGTCTCAAAAGGAAAAAACCATTCAAATCATCCCGGTTACGCAAAACAGCCCGTTGCTTTTAACCAAAGCAACGGGCTGTTTGTGTTTAGCAGTATAATTTCGGTTCGGTCTGGCGCCGAAAAAGGCCTTCCATCTCAGGAAAAACCGCTTTTTTTGCCCAAAAGGTTCGCCGCGGCAATAAAAGCATCTGCCTTTTCGTATTCCGGCCTTGTGCAAAGGCTGACGGCGATATACACCACCGCCGAAGACGCCACCCCCAGAATCACCTGCTGGGCAGATTGGGCTTGCCAGAAAAGGGGCAGCGGAACGCCCAGAGAGATCAGCAGGTTATAGCCGCAGTAGCTCAGCCCCCACAGCATGGGCGCCATGGCGCCTTTGGCGTTTCCTCTGCGCCAGATAAATCCCGCCACCAAAGGAACAAAAACTCCGGTGGTGATCACGTCCGATGCGATCCAGGAGATTTCCAGAATGGAGCGGATGCCCAGAGAGGTGAGCAGTGCCGCGGCGGTTACCATCAAAGTGGCGGCGCGGGAGAACCGCAGCTTTTTGTTTTCGTCCTGTTCTTTTGTGTTCAGGTCGATGGCAAGGGTCATGGCCCCGGTATTGATCAAAGAATCCATAGTGGACATAATCGCCGCCGAGATGCCCACAAAGGCGATGGCTCCCAGCAGAGGCGGCATATAGTCCATTACCACGGCTGTCACCACGCCGCCCTGGGGAAGGGTGTCGAACAATACCAGCCCTGCCATGCCGGTGAAAACAACGATGCGATAGAGCGGAATATAGGCAAAAAAGCTCAACACCGCCATTTTGCGGGCGTCTTTATCCGACCGGGCGGCGGAAATGCGCTGCCAGACATTCGCCTGTATCATCCAGGCACAGCCGAAGGTGATCACATACATGGCATATTTGGACGCACCGGATGTCAGGCTCATGTAGTCGGTTTTTCCTGCCAGAGCGGCGGCCGCACGGATGGGACCAAACCCGCCCGCCTTGGTAAAGGCAATGACAAACACAGCAATAGAGGCAATAGCCAGCAGCACAAACTGGATAATATCCGTCAGAACCACCCCGCGGAATCCGCCGAACAGGGAATAGATCAGCACGATCCCCGTTCCGACCAATACCGCCAGTTCATAATCCAGCCCCAGATAGGTGCCGAAGAAATTGCCGATGCCCACCATCTGGGATGCGGCGTTAAAGGTCATAAAGATCAGAATCATCACCGAAAGGATCTTTGCCACCCCTTGGGAATAGCGGGTGCCCATCATCTTGCCCTGTGTCAGATATCCCACCCGGCGAATCGCTTTGACTCCCAGAATCATCAGAAACGTGGAGAGCAGAACAGGGACACCGTAGTACCAAAATGCCCCCAGGCCGTCTGAATAGGCAAGATCTGCCGTGGAAATCGCCGAGCCGGCGCCCCACCACGACGCAATAAAAGTAATAGACAGCGCCCAAAATGGCAGCGAACGGCCGACGAAAAAATAATCCAGAACGCTGGTGTTTTTCT
>DXDW01000104.1 GCA_019115305.1 Candidatus Anaerofilum excrementigallinarum | reverse complement strand
ACCATCCTCATCCCGCCCTCTGAACCAAAACCGGATATACAAAAAGCGCGGCGAGCCTGTTCTGACTCGCCGCGCTTTTGTTTCGCGGTTTATTTGGCGTATTCCACGGCCCGGTTTTCCCGGATCACGTTCACCTTGATCTGGCCGGGGTAATCCAGCTCTTCCTCGATCTTGCGGGTGATGGCGTGGGCCAGCAGGATCAGCTGGTCGTCGCTGATGACCTCGGGCTTCACCATGATCCGCACCTCGCGGCCGGCCTGCACGGCAAAGGCGGTCTCGACGCCCTCAAAGCTGCAGCTGATCTCCTCCAGGTTTTCCAGACGCTTGATATAGCTCTCCACGTTCTCCCGGCGAGCGCCCGGCCGAGCGGCGCTGATGGCGTCGGCGGCCATGACGATGAAGGCCAGGGGAGTTTTGGGCTCCACGTCGCCGTGGTGGGCCTCAATGGCGTGGATAATGGCGGGATTTTCCTTGTACTTCTTGGCGATGTCCACACCGATCTGCACATGACTGCCCTCGATCTCGTGGTTGAGAGCCTTGCCGATGTCATGCAGCAGACCGGCCCGGCGGGCCTGCTGGACGTTGACGCCCAGTTCGGCGGCCATGATGCCGGACAGATAGGCAACTTCCAGAGAATGGTTGAGCACGTTCTGGCCGTAGCTGGTGCGGAACCGCAGCCGGCCCAGCAGCTTGACGATGTCGGGATGGATGCCGTGGACGCCCACGTCCATCACGGCGCGCTCGCCTTCCCGCTTCATGGTCAGTTCCAGTTCCCGGCGGCATTTGTCCACCGTTTCCTCGATGCGGGCGGGATGGATGCGGCCGTCGGTGATGAGCCGCTCCAGAGCCATGCGGGCCACCTCCCGGCGCACCTGGTCGAAGCTGGACAGGGTGATGGCTTCGGGGGTGTCGTCGATGATGAGTTCCACGCCGGTGGCGGTCTCCAGGGCGCGGATGTTGCGGCCCTCGCGGCCGATGATGCGGCCCTTCATCTCGTCGTTGGGCAGGGGCACCACCGTGACGGTGGCTTCGCTGGAATGGTCGGCGGCGCAGCGGGCCAGAGCCTGGCTGATCAGCTGCCGGGCCATCTGCTCGGCCTCGTCCTTGGTCTGGGTCTCGAAGGCGGCGATGCGCATGGCCTTCTCGTGGACCAGCTGTTCATCCAGCCGGCTCAGCAGCAGGTGCTTGGCGTCCTCCTGGGAAAGAGCGGCGATGGCTTCCAGCTTTTCCATCTGGCGGGCCTTCATCTGCTCCAGCTCGCCCAGGCGGGATTCCACCAGCTCGCTGCGCTTGCGCATGTCTTCTTCTTTCTGTTCCAGCGCCTGGGTGCGCCGGTCCATGGCTTCTTCCTTCTGGTCCAGCCGGCGCTCCTGGCGGCTGATCTCGTTGCGCCGGTCCTTGATCTCCTTGTCGGCCTCGGTTTTCAGCCGGAAGGCCTCGTCCTTGGCTTCCACAAGGGTTTCCTTGCGTTTTTGTTCAGCGGTTTTGATCGCTTCGTTCACAATGCGCACGGCTTCCTCTTCCGCGCTGCCGATCTTCTGTTCGGCAGTTTTGCGGCGATGGGCTTGCCCGGTGAAAAAGCCTCCTGCGAGGCAGACGGCGCCGGTGAGGAAAGCGATCAACACGGTTACCCATACTGGCATGGTTGATCCACTCCTTGGTTTTCAATTTTCAATGTCGCTCATAAAAAGATTAAACACGACAGGAAAAAAGGGCCCGGACAGATCTGCCAAGACCAGCACGCAGCTCCCCGCACCCGCGGCGGGCAGCAGGGAGGTTGTTTGTTTACGGCTTTGCGGCCCGTTTTTTGCCCTTTGGGCAGACCGGGACATACAAAAACGCAGCCCTGCCGGCGGTATGCGGCGGCCGGATGCGGCATAAAACAAAGCGGCGTATAAAAAAAGCAGGCACAAGGCCCTTTGCTTCCATCGAATTTATTCCTACTTTATTGTAAGGCACTGCCGGTACATTGTCAAGAAATTGTTACTTTCAACCAAAAATCCAGCCCCCGGCCTGGGTTGACATTCACAAATGGAACGTGTACAATCAAGGTGTCCCGAAAAAAGGGGCTTTTTTACAACTTCATCCTGCAAACGCTAGGACGCGGACAAACAGCCGCGCCGCTTTCCACACACCAGAGAGGGCCGCATTTTTGCTGCAAGCGGCCTTGTGTGCCGGCGCCGCCTACCACCGCCGAGCAGCAGGGGCGAACCCCTGCCGGGCCTGCCGGGCCGTTATCACCGGCGTCGAGAGGTGCGCCCCGCCGGGCGCGCAATCCGGGTGGAACCGTGGAGCTTTTTATACGCTTCATCCCGCATATTCGTGTGGGATGGAGCGTTTTTTCTTTTATCACTCCGCTTATTGCAAAGCGGAAAGGAGGTTTTTTGTATGATCAAAGTTGACCTGAAAGGCACCGTGAAGGAGTTCGAGGCCGGCGTATCCGCCGCCGAGGTTGCCAAGAGCATCGGCATGGGCCTGTACAAGTCGGCCTGCGCCGCCCGGGTGGACGGCCAGGTGTGCGACCTGCGCACCCCGCTGGACAAGGACTGCCAGCTGGAGATCCTCACCTTTGAGGACGAGGACGGCAAGCACGCCTTCTGGCACACCGCAGCCCATGTGATGGCTCAGGCGGTGCAGCACCTGTTCCCCGGCGCCCATTTCGGCATCGGCCCGGCGCTGGAAAACGGCTGGTACTACGACATCAAGGCCGATCGTCCCCTCACCACCGGGGACTTTGAGGCCATCGAGGCCGAGATGAAGAAGATCGTCAAGGCCGACCTGCCGGTGGAGAAGCGGATCATCACCGTAGAGGAGGGCCGCCAGCTGTTTGCCGGCCAGACCTATAAGCTGGAACTGCTGGAAGAATACGCCGAAAAGGGCTGGGAACTCAGCGTCTATCAGCAGGGCGATTTCACCGACCTGTGCGCCGGACCTCACCTGATGAGCACCGGCGCCATCAAGGCTGTCAAGCTCACCAAAGTGGCCGCCGCCTACTGGCGCGCCGACGCCAGCCGGGACAGCCTGGACCGGCTGTACGGCATTGCCTTCCCCAAGGCCAGCCAGCTGGAGGAATATCTGAAAATGCTGGAAGAGGCCCAAAAGCGTGACCACCGCCGTCTGGGCAAGGAACTGGAGCTGTTTACCATCATGGAGGAGGGCCCCGGCTTCCCCTTCTTCCTGCCCAAGGGCATGATCCTGAAAAACACCCTCATCGACTACTGGCGTCAGATCCACCGCAAGGCCGGCTACCAGGAGATCAGCACCCCCATGATGCTCAACCGCAGCCTGTGGGAGCGCAGCGGCCACTGGGATCATTATAAGAATAATATGTACACCACCGTTATTGATGACACCGACTTTGCCATCAAGCCCATGAACTGCCCCGGCGGTATGCTGGTGTACAAGACCCAGATGCACTCCTACCGCGATCTGCCCCTGCGCATGGGCGAACTGGGCCTGGTACACCGCCACGAGCTGTCCGGCGCTCTCCATGGCCTGATGCGGGTGCGCTGCTTCACCCAGGACGATGCCCACATCTTCATGACTCCCGACCAGATCAAGGACGAGATCAAGGGTGTTGTCAAGCTCATTGACGAGGTGTACAGCCTGTTCGGCTTTGAATACCACATCGAACTGTCCACCATGCCCGAGGACCACATGGGCAGCGAGGAGGACTGGCAGCGCGCCACCGACGGCCTGCGCAGCGCCATTGAGGAGTTGGGCCGGGAATACACGGTGAACGAGGGCGACGGTGCCTTCTACGGTCCCAAGCTGGACTTCCATCTGGTGGACGCCATCGGCCGTACCTGGCAGTGCGGTACCATCCAGCTGGATATGCAGCTTCCCGAGCGGTTTGAACTGGAATACACCGGCGAGGACGGCCAGAAGCACCGCCCTGTAATGATCCACCGGGTGGTGTTCGGCAGCATCGAGCGGTTTATCGGCATCCTCATCGAGCACTTTGCCGGTGCCTTCCCCACCTGGCTGGCTCCGGTGCAGGTGAAGGTGATTCCCATCAGTGAGAAGCACCACGATTATGCCGCTCAGGTCCACAAGGCCCTGGAGGCTGCCGGTGTGCGGGTGGAGACCGACTACCGCAGCGAGAAGATGGGCTACAAAATCCGCGAAGCCCAGCTGAAGAAGATCCCCTACATGCTGGTAGTGGGCGACAAGGAAGCCGAGGAAGGCACCGTGTCGGTCCGCGCCCGCAAGGAGGAGAATGGCGGCACCAAGTCTGTGGCCGATTTCATCGCCCAGATCACCGCCGAGATCGACAGCAAGGCTCGCTGAAGCTTCGGCCGCGCCGATCAAGGATAAAGAGACTTCCATTTTATGTTTTCCTGTGAACAAAAATGCATTGATTGGCTGCTGAAACGCCGGGAGGTGCTGCTGGTACTGGTCATTACCGTGATCGGGGGACTGGCGCGCCTGTCCGGGCGGGGGTTCATTTCGGTCGACGCCAGAGACTACCTGCTGCCCTGGTTCGACACCATCCAGCAGAACGGCGGTCTGGCCGCCCTGTCCGAGCAGGTGGGAAATTACAATGTTTTCTACCAGTTCCTGATTGCCTTGATGACCTATCTGCCTTTCCCTTCCTTGTATATGTACAAGGGGCTGTCCATGGTGTTTGACATCGTGCTGGCGGCGGCAGTGGGCTGGATGGTCTGGCGGCTGGGGCAGCGGCGGTCGAAACCGGCCGCGGTGCTCGCCTATGCTGCCGTGTTCCTGCTGCCCACCACCATCCTTAACTCGGGCTTCTGGGCACAGTGCGATTCCATCTATACCTCTTTTATTGCGCTGGCGCTGGTGTGTTTGTTCTTCGATCGTCCCTTGTCTGCCTTTGTGCTGCTGGGTGTGGGTTTTGCCTTCAAATTGCAGAGCATCTTTATTCTTCCGTTCTTTGTTATATACTAT
>DXDW01000103.1 GCA_019115305.1 Candidatus Anaerofilum excrementigallinarum | reverse complement strand
AAATTCTGCTTATATTCAGCGTGCCGGACGATATCGCTTTCGCGCAGGGCGAACTTTATATCGGCCTCAATGAAGATATGAGCGGATACTACTTTGACGACATCGAGGATATGGATTATCTCTACTCTATGCCCTTCCAATTTGAACGATAATCCGTAAATTCTACAAAAAGAGAAACAAAAAAGCACTCGTTCCGGCGCTGTGTCGTACAGCGTTTCGGAACGAGCGCCCTCTGTTTTTACGCCCCGCCGTTTTTGCGGATATTCTGTTCGATGATGGCCCGGATCTCCATGTTGGCCAGCTCCACCTCCCGGTGGAAGGTCTTGGCCGACACCCGCATGGCCCCGTGGCCCAGGATGATGAGCTGTTCGGCGCCGTCGGAGGTGGCCACCCGCACCCGCCGCTTGCCGGCCAGCTGGTAGGTGACCTTTTCGATGTACATATCGGCGGTCTCGGCTTCCCGGGTATAAACCACATGGATGTTGTGGTAGCGGCTCACGTCCCCTGCCCCGTGGCGCACCTTGTAGGCGTCGAATACCAAAATCACCGCGCATTTGCGGAAGCCCTGGTAGTTACACAGCAGGTCGGCCAGAGCCTGGCGGGCGGCCTCCAAACTGGTGCGGGCCAGCTCTTTCAGCTCGTCCCAGGCGAAGATGATGTTGTAGCCGTCCACCAGCAGATACTCGGGGCCCTGTTCCTCGTAGTGGTATTCCGCGGGCTTATCCGGCTGGGTGCGGAACAGCTCCCGCCGGCGCACCGGGCCGTAGGTGCGCTCGAAGATGGCCGCCAGTTCGGCGTCATCGGCGGCACTCATGGGCTGCCGGACAGGCCGGGAAGGGGCCTCCGGGACGACGTCGGCAGCCGTCCGCAGCCGCAGACCGCTGTCCACATGGGCCTTGGCGGGCACCTCGTCCCAGGGCACGCTGTACCCCGCCCCGTGGGAACAGAACACCGAGTCGGTGGGGTTTTCGGTATCCCGCAAAGGCTCGTACCCCCGGGCCGCGATAACTTCGGCGGCGTTGTGGCAGGGACGGTAGCCCGCCGGGCTGCAGGTGATCTGCCCCTGGCCCCGGGTATAGCCGGCCAGCTCCAAGGGGTACTCCTGCAGGCCCGCCGCCGGGGCAAAGCCCTGGAGCACTGCGGTATCCCCCACGGTTTCGGGGGGATCGAACTCCCCGCCCATGCGCTGCAGGTCGGAGATGGCCCGGCCCACCTGGGCGGCGGGCAGCTGGATGCGCACCTCATACCAGGGCTCCAGCAGCAGGCTTTTGGCCTGCATCAGGCCCTGCCGCACCGCCCGGTAGGTGGCCTGGCGGAAATCGCCCCCCTCGGTGTGCTTGAGATGAGCCCGGCCGGCCACCAAAGTGATGCGCATATCGGTAATGGGGCTGCCGGTGAGCACTCCCAGATGTTCCTTTTCGGCCAGATGGGTCATCACCAGCCGCTGCCAGTTTTTATCCAGCTGGTCCTCGGGGCAGTCGGAGGCAAACTGCAATCCGCTGCCCGGGGCCCCCGGCTCCAGCAGCAGGTGCACTTCGGCGTAGTGGCGCAAAGGCTCGAAATGGCCGATGCCCTCCACCGTGTCGGTGATGGTCTCTTTGTAGAGGATGCGCCCCGGCCCGAAGCCCACCGACAGCCCGAATCGCTCCCAGATCAGCCGCTTGAGCACATCCAGCTGCACCTGGCCCATCATCTGCAGCTGGATCTGCTGCAAGGGCTCGTTCCAGACGATGTGCAGCTGGGGGTCCTCCTCTTCCAGCTGGCTCAGCTTCATCAAGGTGGTGTGGACGTCAGCCTCGGGGGGCAGCAGCAGCTGGCAGCTGAGCACCGGCTGCAGCAAGGGGGCCGCCGCTGCGCTCTGGCAGCCCAGACCCTGGCCCGCCCAGGTTTTGGACAGTCCGGTGACGGCACAGACCGACCCCGCCGCCGCCTGTTCGGCTGGAGTGAACCGGGCGCCGGAATACATCCGGATCTGGTCGGCCTTTTCCTGCCAGGTTTCCCCCTGGGTCTGGCCTTCCAGCAGGGCCTTTACCCGCAGCACACCACCGGTGACCTTGAGCCAGGTGAGCCGGACCCCCTGGGGGTCGCGGCTGATCTTGTAGACACGGGCGGCAAATTCGGCGGGCCAGGGGGGCATCCGGGTATAGAGCCGCAGCCCTTCCAGCAGTTGCTCCACCCCTTCCAGCCGCAGAGCCGCCCCGAAATAGCAGGGGAACACCTTCCGGTCGGCTACCAGCCGGGCCACTGTGGCGGGCTGCAGGCTGCCGGCGGACAGATATTCCTCCATGGCCTGTTCCTCCTGCATGGCCGCTTCCTCCCACAGCTGGTCGGCAGGGGCGGTAAAATCCACCACCTGCTCCCCCAGCTGGGCCCGCAGCTCCTGCAGCAGGGTCTGGCGGTCAGCGCCGGGCAGGTCCATCTTGTTCACAAACAGAAATACCGGCAGCCCGTACTCTTCCAGCAGCTTCCAGACGGTGCGGGTGTGGCTTTGCAGCCCGTCGGTGCCGCTGATCACCAGCACGGCGTAGTCCAGCACCTGGAGGGTGCGCTCCATCTCGCCGGAAAAATCCACATGTCCCGGGGTGTCCAGCAAGGTGAGGGAGGCGTCGGGGAGATCCAGCAGCGCCTGCTTGGAAAAAATCGTGATGCCCCGCTCTTTTTCCAGGGCGTCGGTGTCCAGAAAGGCGTCCCGGTGGTCCACCCGGCCCAGTTTGCGGATGCAGCCGCCGCAGTAGAGCAGCCCCTCCGAAAGGGTGGTTTTGCCGGCGTCCACATGGGCCAGCAGCCCCACGCAGATGCGCTTTTTCTCCCCTGTCTGTTCTGCCATAAAGCAGCCCTCCTCTTGTACATACAGCTTATAAAAGTATACCACAGCCGCTGCGGACAAAAAAGCGGCCCGGGCCCGGCGCTGCCGCCGGGCCTGGGCCGCCCGCTGGTGTTTATCTGGTTTTGGCGTTCAGCGCCTCGGGGTGCTGCCGGAAATAGTCTTCCGCTGACCGGGCGGCGCTGAAGACATATTCCTTCAGCTGGTCCACCGAGTCGAACCGCACCGTGGGCTTGAGGTAGCGGCAAAACCACACCCGGATCTCGTCGCCGTAGATATCCCCGGTAAAGCCGGGCAGGAAGGTCTCGCAGGTGATCCCCTCCCCGCCCACCGTGGGCCGGCTGCCCAGGCCGGTAGCCCCGGGCCAGAAGCTGCCGTCGGCCAGCTCCACCCGGGTGATGTACACCCCCTGGCGGGGGATCATCTGACCGGGGGCAAACAGCTGGTTGACGGTGGGAAAGCCCCACACATGGCCCCGGCCGGTGCCGTGGTGCACCGCGCCGTCCAGGCAGTAGTCCTCCCCCAGCATGGCGTTGGCCAGTTCCACCTGGCCTTCCTCCAGAGCCGCCCGGATGCGGGTGGAGCTCACCCGCTGGCCCTCGTAGCAGGCGTAGGGCACCACCTCTACCCGGATGCCCCGCTCGGCACAGAGTCGGCGCAGCAGGGGCACATTGCCCGCCCGGTCCTTGCCGAAGGTGAAATCCTCGCCGCAGAACACCGCACGGGCTCCGCAGCAGCCGACCAGAATGCGATCCACAAACTGCTGGGGGGACTGGTCCCGGATCTCCTCAAAGGGCGGAGCGAAATAGTGAGCTACCCCGATTTTCGCCGCCCGGCGGTGCTTTTCCCGGGTGGAGAGCAGACGCCGGCCCTTGATGCGGCTTTCGGCGGGCAGGGCAAAGGTGAACACCGCCGGCTGTGCGCCGTTGGCTTCGGCCCATGCCTTGGCGGCGGCAATCACCGCCCGGTGACCCTGGTGCAGGCCATCGAAATAGCCCAGCGCCAGGGCACATCCCCCCGCCGGCTGCACCGGCTCCAGCGACCTGTGAATCTCCATGCGCTCTTACCCTCTCTCCACAAATAGTTTTTCCGCCCGCAGCACCCGGTCCTCCAGCTGGCCCAGGCCGATAAACTGCCCTTCGCAGCGCAGCCGGTAGCGCCCGGCCTCGCCGGACAAGCCAAACACCGGCGCGCCGTTTTCCAGCCGAAACCGGGCCTTCTGATCAACTTCCAGCAAAGGCAGAGGCGAAAAGGCGGTCTCGGTGTCCAGCAGCAAAGCCTGCACCGCGGCGAGGCCTCCCTGCTCCTTGGCCGCCAGAATCTCTTCCAGGGTGTGGGCACAGCTTTCGTCCCATACCCCGGCCCGGGTGCGCCGCAAAGCCGCCAAGGTGGCGGGACAGCCCAGCGCCTGGCCGATCTCCTCGGCCAACACCCGGATATAGGTGCCCTTGGAACAGGACACCTGGATGTCGTATTCGTTTTCGCCGCCCTTTCCCACCAGCTCGATGGAGTGGATGGTGATGGGACGGGGCTTTCGCTCCACGGTTTTGCCCGCCCGGGCTGCCTTGTACAGGGGCACCCCGTTGATCTTCACCGCCGAGTACATAGGGGGCAGCTGCATCCGGTCCCCCACAAAGCTCTCCAGCACCCGGCGCACCGCCTCCTCGTCGGCCTGCACCGGCCCGGTGGAGGTCACCTCGCCGGTGATGTCCCCGGTGTCGGTGGCAACCCCCAGCCGCACCCGGGCCCGGTAGGCCTTGGTGTGGTCGGGCTGCAGATCGGCGGCCTTGGTGCTGGGCCCCGCAAACACCGGCAGCACGCCGGTGGCCATGGGGTCCAGGGTGCCGGAATGACCCAGCTTGCGGGTTTCCAGCACTCCCCGCAGCTTGGCGATGACGTCAAAGCTGGTCCAGCCCGCGGGCTTGTCCACGATCAGGATTCCTTGCATAGCTCCCGCTCCACTTCGGCCAGAATGGCCTGTTTGGCGTTGTCCAGGCCCCCCATCAGCTCGCAGCCGGCGGCCATGGCGTGACCGCCGCCTCCCAGCCGGGTGCAGATGGCGCAGGCGTTGACCCCCGGCAGAGTGCGCACGCTGATCTTATAGCTGCCCGAAGGCTGCTGGCGCAGAGTGACGCCCACCTGCACCCCTTCGATCTGACGGGGCAGGCTGGTCACCCCTTCCAGATCGCTGGCTTCCACGCCGGTGGACTCGATCTGCTCCCTGGTCATATAGATCAGAGCGCAGCGGTCGTCGAAGTGGTATTCCAGATGGGACAGGGCGATGCTCTCGATGGCAAGCCGGGCCCTGCTCTTGGTTTCAAACAGAATGGTGTTCAGCTCTCCCATCCGGGCCCCGGCCTCGATGAGCCGGGCCGCGATCTCATGGGTGCGGGCGGTGGTGTTGCTGAACTGGAAACACCCGGTGTCGGTGGAGATGCCGGTGTACAGGCAGTCGGCCAGGCGCTCATCCAGCTCCACCCCCATCTTGCAGACCAGCTCGTAGATGATCTCGGCGGTGGCGGCGGCCGACGGGTCCAGATACAGCTCGTCGGCATAGCCGGAATTGGAGGCGTGGTGGTCGATGCACAAATCCACCCGCTGGGTGTACTGGGAAATGGCATCACCGAACAGCTGGATGCTGGCCACGTCGATGGCCACGATATACCCCGGCTCAAACTGGCCGGAGAACCGCTCGATGGCCATATAGTCGTACCGGGCGGGGATCAGGTCGGCGCAGAGCACCGCCACCCGCTGCTTGCCCAGCTTTTTCAGGGCCCAGTACAGGGCGGCGGCGCTGCCCAAAGTATCGCCGTCGGGGTTTTTGTGACACAAAAGCAGGATGCCTTCGGCTTTCAGCAGCCGGCTGCACAGCCCGTTGAGGTCCAATGTGTCAGTCATGGTCCTCCTCCTTTGTGTCGTCCTTTTCGTGCAGCTGGCTCAGCAGCTGGTTGATATGGGCGGCATAGGCCGCGCCGTCGTCCGCCACAAACACAAAGCGGGGGGCTTTCCGAATGTGCATGCGGCGGCTGATCTCGGTGCGCACATAGCCGGCGCCCTTGTTCAGGGCGCTCACCGCCTCGGCGGCGCCCTGGCTGCCCATCATGCTCACATGCACTTTGGCCACATCCAGATCGGGGGTGACCTCCACCCGCATCACGGTCAGCAGACCGCCCTGCAGGCGGGGGTCCTTCATGGTGGAGATCACCGAGATGACCTCCCGCTTCATGTCCTCGGCCAGACGGCCTTGATTCTTACTCGCCATAACGTTTTTCCCCTTTCACAGCCCTCAGTCCCGGTATTCCTCCAGGATGTAGGCCTCCAGAACGTCGCCTTCCTTCAGGTCGCTGAACTTCTCCAGGCTGATGCCGCACTCGTAGCCCTGGGCCACTTCCTTCACGTCGTCCTTGAACCGACGCAGGCCCGCGATCTGGTCGTCGGCCACCACGATGCCGTCCCGCACAACGCGGATCTTGGCATTGCGCTGGATCTTGCCTTCCTGCACATAGCTGCCGGCCACAACACCCACGCTGCTGATCTTGTACACCTGGCGCACCTCGGCATGGCCCAGTTCCACCTCGCGGATCTTGGGAGCCAGCATGCCCTTCATGGCGTCGGTGACGTCGTTGATGGCGTCGTAGATAACCCGGTACATCCGCATCTCCACTTCGCACTGAGCGGCTTCCTCCTTGGCCACGGGATCGGGACGGACGTTGAAGCCGATGATGATGGCGTTGCCGGCGTTGGCCAGCATGACGTCGGATTTGTTCACCGCGCCCACACCGGCGTGGATGACCTTGACCCGCACCTCGTCGTTGGACAGCTTCTCCAGGCTCTGCTTCACAGCCTCGGCGCTGCCCTGTACGTCGGCCTTGACGATGATGTCCAGCTGCTTGCGCTCGCCCTCGGCGATCTGGCTGAACAGGTTATCCAGAGTGACCTTCTGGTAGCTCTTGAACTGCTGCTCCTTGGCCTCGGTGGCGCGCTTGTCGGCCAGTTCACGGGCCAGACGCTCGTCCTCAACGGCGTCAAACAGGTCGCCGGCTACGGGCACCTCGGTGAGGCCGGTGATCTCCACAGGGGTGGAGGGGCCGGCTTCCTCGATGAACACGCCCTTGTCGTTGCGCATGGTGCGCACACGGCCCACGGCGGTGCCGGCGATGAGCACGTCGCCCTTGTGCAAAGTACCCTTCTGCACCAGCACGGTGGCGATGGGGCCCTGGCCCTTGTCCAGACGGGCCTCGATGACGGCGCCCTTGGCACGGCGGTTGGGGTTGGCCTTCAGTTCCTTGACCTCGGCCACCAGATTGATGTTCTCCAGCAGGTCGTCGATGCCCTTGCCGGTGAGCGCGGATACAGGCACGCAGATCACGTCGCCGCCCCACTCCTCGGGAACCAGCTCGTACTGGGTCAGCTGCTCCATAACCCGCTCGGGGTTGGCGGTGGGTTTATCCATCTTGTTGATGGCCACGATGATGGAAACGCCGGCCGCCTTGGCATGGTTGATGGACTCCACGGTCTGGGGCATGATGCCGTCGTCGGCGGCCACTACCAGCACCGCAATATCGGTGAGGTTGGCGCCGCGGGCGCGCATGCTGGTGAAGGCCTCATGGCCGGGGGTGTCCAGGAAGGTGATGGTCTTGCCGTCGGCCACTACCTGGTAGGCGCCGATGTGCTGGGTGATGCCGCCGGCCTCGCCTGCGGTGACGTGGGTCTTGCGGATGGAGTCCAGAATACTGGTCTTGCCGTGGTCGACGTGACCCATGACCACCACAACGGGGGGCCGCTCCACCAGATCCTCTTCCTTGTCCTCGTCCACCTCAAACAAACGCTCCTCGATGGTCACCTTGACCTCGCGCTCCACCTTGGCGCCCATTTCCTCGGCTACGATGGCGGCGGTGTCAAAGTCGATGACCTGGCTGATGTTGGCCATCACGCCCAGGCTCATGAGCTTTTTGATGACGTTGGCGGCGGTCTGCTTCAGCAGCTGAGCCAGCTCGCCCACGGTGATCTCGTCGGGAATGGTGACCTTCAGCTGGGCCTTGCGGGCCTTTTCCAGCTGGATGCGCTGCAGCCGCTCGGCTTCGGTCTCCCGGCGCTTCTGGAACTGCTGACGGCCCTTGTTCTGCCGGCCGCTGAACTTCTGCTTGTTGCCGGCGGGGGTGGGCTTTTTGCGGTTTTCCACCTGGCGGGTGGCGGCCAGATCGCTGTACCGCTCGTTGAAGCGGTCCAGATTGACGTCCACGCTGCGGGTGTCCACGGTCACGGTGACGGTCTCACGCTTGACCACAGCCGGCTGGGGAGCGGGCTCGGCGACAGCCGCGGCAGAACCGGAAGCAGCGGGCTGCTGGGCAGCGGGCTTTTTCTTGTTCTTCTTCTGGTTTTTGGGGATCTCCACCACGCTGCCGTCGGCGCGCTTGAGCACCTCGCCGGGCTTGGGCTGGGGCTTGGGAGCGGTGTCCAGGAAGGCATCCAGGCTCACCTCGCTGTTTTCAGCGGTGAGACGGTCGAAGAGATAGTTCAGCTGGGCCTCGTTGAGGGTGGTGGTGTGCTTGGCACCCTCCACACCCAGAGGGGCCAGAAGATCGGCCAGCTTTTTGTTGGGCAGGTTCAGCTGCTTGGCGACATCGCCCAATTTATATTTGATTTCCATTGTATTCCTCCTTCTCTGCCGGAAGTTTCGCCTTGCAGAGCTTGGCGAGATTTTCATCGGTAACCGCGAGCACTCCGGCCGGTTTCCGGGTGACGGCGGAAAGCTGCTCCATGGTGAAGGGCAGCGGGCTGCAGGGCACCAGCCCCTCGCACAGCTGCCGCATACGGCGGGCGCTGCCCTGGGAAAGATCGGCTCCCAGCAGCACCAGGGCCGCTTTGCCTGCAAACACCGCGTCCTTTACGGGGTCGAATCCGACCACCAGGGCGCCGGCCTTGCGGCACAGGGAGATGGCCGAGAGCAAAGCGTCATGTTCCATCGGCGCCCTCCTCTCCGGCCAGCTGTTTTTCCAGCTGGTCATATACCTCGTCGGGCACGGCGCAGTTAAAGCTGCGCTCCAGGCGCTTGGCCTTGCGGGCCTTGGCCAGGCAGGCGGGGTTGGGGCAGATATAGGCGCCCCGTCCCGGCTTTTTGCCGGTGAGGTCCAGGCTGATGGCGCCGTCGGCGGCGCGCACCACCCGCACCAGTTCCTTTTTGGGTTTTCCCTCTCCGCAGCCGCTGCAGCGGCGGATGGGCACTTTTCTGGGCTGCACTATGTCACCCAACTCCTTTCCCCGGGGGATGCGGAACTCTTATTCCTCGTCCTCGCCGTAGTATCCGCTTTCGGGGCGGATATCAATGCTGTATCCGGTGAGCCGGGCGCAGAGCTTGGCGTTCTGGCCCTTGTTGCCGATGGCCAGGCTCAGCTGATGGTCGGGCACGGTGACCCGGCAGGCGCGCTTGTCGCCCTCCAGCAGCTCCACCTTCACCACCTTGGCGGGGGACAGAGCCGCCGCGATAAAGGCGCTGATGTCCTCGCTCCAGGGCACCACGTCGATCTTCTCGCCGCCCAGCTCCTCCACGATGTGGCTCACACGGGAACCGTGAGGTCCGATGCAGGCGCCCACGGGGTCCACGTTGGGGTCCTTGCTGGCAACGGCCATTTTGGTGCGCACGCCGGCTTCCCGGCTGATGGCCTTGATCTCCACGGTGCCGTCGAAGATCTCGGGCACTTCCATCTCAAACATGCGCTTGACCATATCGGGATTGGTGCGGCTGATGAGGATGCGGGGCCCCCGCTCGCCGCTGACCACGTTGGAGATATACACCTTGACGTGCTGGCCCTCGTAGAACTCCTCGTCGGGCAGCTGCTCGCTCTTGGGCAGAGTGGCTTCGCCCTTGCCCATGTCCAGCACCACCCGCTTGTCGTCCACCCGCAGCACCGTGGCGGTGACCAGCTCGTGGGCCTTGCTCTGCAGGTCGGCGTACATCTGGCTGCGCTCGGCTTCCCGGATGCCCTGGCGGATGACGTGCTTGGCGGTCTGGGCGGCGATACGGCCGAACTCCTTGGTTTTCAGGGGAATGACCGCCTTATCTCCCAGGGAGTAGGTGCCGCGCAGCTGGCGGGCGTCCTCCAGACTCAGCTGGGTGTGGGGATTTTCCACATCCTCCACCACGTCCTTCACCAGGCAGACGTTAAACCGGCCGCTGGCGGGGTCGATGTCCACCTGTACGTTTTCGTCCTCCACCATGTAGTCCTTTTTCACGGCGATGACGATGGCGCTCTTGATCTTGTCCAGCAGGTATTCGCCGGAGATCCCGCGCTCCTTTTCCAGCATGCTCAGTGCTTCAAAAAATTCTGCATTCATTTTTCCGTTCATCCACTCTTTCTTTTTATTTCAATTGGTGTTTCACTGCTTTTTTATCTTTGCAGCTCAGAACAGGTCCTCGTCATCGCACAGCTTGACAAAGCTGGCGGCGGTGCGGGCAAACTGCACCGGGCCTTCGGAAGTCTCCAGAGTGACCACGCCGTCGGCGCAGCCGGTCAGGATGCCTTCCAGCTCCCGGCGTCCCGCCTCGTCGGGGCGGATGAGCCGGGCGGCCACCTTCTGGCCCTTGAGGACTTCGAAATGCTCCTCCCGGGTGAGCCGGCGTCCCAGTCCGGGGCTGCCCACCTCCAGATAATAGCTCTGGTCGATGGGATCGGCCTCGTCGATCACCGGGTTGATGGCGCGGGTGGCGTCCTCGCAGGTGTCGATGTCCAGCCCGCCGGGCTTGTCGATATACACCCGCAGGAACCAGTCCGGGCCTTCCTTTTCAAAGCGCACGTCCCACAGGGAGAGGCCCATGCCCTCCACCACCGGGCGCACCAGCTGCTCCACGATCTGTACAGTATTGTGGCCGCTTTTTGCCTTCGCCATCTGCAAACCTCCCAAACAAACAAGAAAAGCGGACCTTGCGGCCCACTTTCCATCGAAAACTCTATCCTACAGTATATACTATACCACACGCCCCGGCAATATGCAAGGCCCGGGGGGCAAAACCGGCGTTTTTGCTCTTTTTGACGGCAAAAAACCGGCCTTTTCAGGCGGTTTTGGCAGCATTTTTCCGCCGCTGTATCCAGGCCGTCAGCCTCTTTTCGACCAGCCATGCCGCGGCCGACACAGCCAGGGCCGCGCCCCAGCACAGCAGGTTGTATTTTGCCATCCAAACCGTGTCCCACCGCTGGTTGGGGGGCACGTCCCCTTCCCAGAATGGAATGCGTGTCTGCTTGAGCCAGACCGCCACACTCTGGTGCCACAAATAAAACCCGTAGCTGGCCCCGGCCAGCCATCGCAGCAGCCCGCCGCTTTGCCCCATGCACAGGCACAGACAGAGCAGCAGCGCCAGAAACAGCCCCGCCAAAGGCATCCGCCATTCCAGCTGCCAGCGGCGGTTGTCGGCGGCATCCAGCAGGCTGTTTTTTACCAGCCCGAAGATGGCCGCCGCAGCCAGCGCCGCCCCGGCGGCGAACAGCCACCGGTACCGTCCGGCCAGGACCAGGGCGGCCTTGGCATAGAGCAGCGCCCCGCCCATGCCCAGACCCAGCACCCCCGCAAAGGCGGGCAGCCGGTTGAAGGCCATGAGATAATCGTTGCCCGCAAGCCCCCGGGCAAACAGTCCAAAGGCCGCCTGCACCGCCGCCAGCGCCCCCAGCAATCCCAGGGGGCAGCGCCAGAGGGCGCGGATGAGCAAGGGGAACAGCAGATAAAACCCCGCCAGCACCCCCACGGTCCAGAGGGCGCCTCCCAGCCGGGTGAACCAGTAGCTCTGCAAAAAGCAGGTCTGGGTGAGGGTGAGATGGGCGGCCAGATCCCCGGCCAGCCGCCAGTCGGCCCCGCCCACGGCCAGGGCCACCGCAAAGTGCACCCCCAGGCAGAGGTAATACCCCGGCAAGATCCGCACCAGCCGCCGCCGGTAAAAGCCCTCGCAGCCCCGGAAGGGCTTTCCCTCCGCCCAGTCGAAGGCGTAGGGCAAGGTCAGGCAGAAGGCCGACAGCAAGATCATCATGTCCACCCAGACATAGCCGCCCCGCACCAAAGGCTCCAGGGGACCGGGGCTCACCCAGCTCTGCTGCCAGATGTGGTACCAGCCCACGATCCCCACCGCCAGCACCCGGGCGGCGTCGGCTCCGGCAGGACGCTTTAGAACGCCCATTCGCCGTGGCGGAAGATCTCCACCGTCTCCCCGGAGCGGGTCAGACCGGTGATGGTCATGTCGGGGCTGCCCACCATCACGTCCTCGTGGATGGCGGAATCGTTGAGTCCCTTCTCCAGCAGCTGGGCGGTGGTCATGCCGGTGCCGCCCTTGATGTTGGTGGGATAGCCCCGGCCAAAGGCGATGTGGCAGGCGGCGTTTTCGTCGAACAGGGTGTTGTAGAACAGCAGTCCGCTCTGGCGGATGGGGCTGGAAGCGGGCACCAGGGCGATCTCGCCGATGCCGCGGCTGCCCTCGTCGCTGTCCAGCAGCTTGCCCAGCAGTTCCTGGCCCTTTTCGGCGGTATAGGACACCACCTTGCCGCCCCGGAACTCCACGGTGAAGTTCTCGATGATCTCGCCGTTGTAGACATAGGGACGGGTGCTCTTGACCACGCCCTCCACCTTGTCCTTGTGGGGAGCGCAGAACACCTCCTCGGTGGGGATGTTGGCGATGAACTCCACGCCATTGTTGTGGGCCGCCTCGCTGGCGCCCTCCCAGACGGCGTCCTCGGCCAGACCGATGGTGAGGTCGGTACCGTTTTCACCCACCAGATGCAGGCTGACCAGATCCAGCTGGTTCATCCGGTCCCGGCGGGCGGCCATCTTGGCCACATGCTCCCGCCAGGCTTCCACGGGGTCGGTGTCCTCGGTGACACGGCAGACCTGGAAGATGGCCTGCCACAGCTTCTCCACGGCCTCCTCGCCGGAGCAGCCGGGGAAGATCTTTTGGGCCCAGGCCTCGGTGGGAATGGCCACGATGCACCACTGGATCAGGCTGTTCATGGTGTATTCCTGCCAGGCCTTCAGGGCAGCCCGGCGGGCCAGAGCGGCCTGCTGGATCTTGCCCCCGTCCAGGCCCTTGTAGATCTCGGGATCGGCGGCGTGGATGTTGAGGATGCAGACGCTGCCCTCCTCCTCGGCGTAGTCCAGATAGCTGCGCAGCTGCCAGGGCTTGACGTCGCAGAGGGTCTCCAGGCTGGTGTGCTCCATCTGCAGGCGGCTCACCTGCTCGTCGGAGTAGCGCACCTCCACCCGCTTGGCCCCGGCTTCAAAACCGGCCTTGGCGCAGGCGCGGGCAAATTCGGCGCCCTCCACGGGGCACTGGATGATGAAATTCTGCCCGGGCTGGACGTTGACTCCCACCTTCACGGCAAAATCGGCGTATTTCTGCATAAGCTGCTTGTTCATGGCTGCTCTCTCCTTTTGGCGCAATTTTTCGGCGCAATTTTGTTCAATCGGGCGCAAAACCCAAAAGCAGCCCGGCCAGGACACTGCCTTGCCGGGCTGAAAAAAGCAAAATCAGAAGGCGATCTTCTGCTGGATGTAGGCTTCCAGCTGGTCGATGGGCAGACGCACCTGCTCCATGGTATCCCGGTCGCGGACGGTGACGCAGTTGTCGGCGGGGGTCTTGTCGTCGCCCACGGTCTGGAAGTCGATGGTGATGCACAGGGGGGTGCCGATCTCGTCCTGGCGGCGGTAGCGCTTGCCGATGGAGCCGGTCTCGTCGTAGTCCACCATCATGGTCTTGCTCAGCTGCTGCCAGATCTCGGTGGCCTTGTCACCCAGCTTTTTGCTCAGGGGCAGCACAGCGGCCTTGTAGGGAGCCAGAGCGGGATGCAGACGCAGCACCACGCGCTTGTCCTCCTTGCCCTTCTCGTCGGTAAGGACTTCCTCGTCGTAAGCGCCGCAGAGGAAGGCCAGAGCCACGCGGTCGGCGCCCAGAGAGGGCTCCACCACATAGGGCACATAGTGGGTGTTGGTCTCGGGGTCAAAGTAGTCCTGCACCTTGCCGGAATGCTCGTTGTGACGGCCCAGGTCGTAGTCGGTGCGGTCGGCGATGCCCCACAGCTCGCCCCAACCGAAGGGGAACAGGTACTCGATGTCGGTGGTGGCCTTGGAGTAGAAGCTCAGCTCCTCGGGCTCGTGGTCACGCAGACGCATATCCTCGGGGCGCATGCCCAGATCCAGCAGCCAGTTCTTGCAGTAGTCCTTCCAGTAGGCGAACCACTCCAGGTCGGTGTCGGGCTTGCAGAAGAACTCGCACTCCATCTGCT
>DXDW01000102.1 GCA_019115305.1 Candidatus Anaerofilum excrementigallinarum | reverse complement strand
TATCCGGCCAAGGCAGAGCCACAGCATGGACAAAAACTGTATATCTCTCTTCATTTCTCCCCGTTGGGGCCTGTGGATATTGCACTATTATCAGTATACCGCCTTTTCCCCTCGGCGAACAGTGGGAATATTGCCAAAATAAAAAACCTCCGGCAATGCCGGAGGGAAAAATTTATACGCGGGTGTTCCAGGCGCTGGGCATCCAGGGGTATTTCTCCCCTGCCCCGTCGTTGTATGCCTTGAGTTCCCGCAGCTGGCTCACCACCCGGGGCATGTCCATCCGCTCCACCAGCTTGCCGATCAGCTCGGCGCCCTGGTCGGCCAGAGCCTGCCGGGCCGCCTCGTCGGGCACAGCGGTGGTGGGCATGTGGTCCTGGGGTTCGGCAAAGCAGTAGCCCACCGCCGCGCTCTGGTAGGCCAGGCCGAAGAGATCGGCAAAGCCTGCGCAGCTCTGGGTGTGAGGGGCGCTGTACTCGGCGGTGAGGGGCACATCCTCCAGCCGGCCCATGATCTGGTAGGCCCCCACGGTGATGGCGTGGAAATCGTCAAAGGAACGGAACAGGTCCTTGGCGCTGCGGCCCATCTGCATACTCAGGTCCATATACAGGATGGGCACGCCGGTCTCGTCAAAGAAATCCCGTACCATGGGACTGCAGGTCATGTGGGCCGGCCCGTGAAAGCTGATATAGATCTGGCGTTTAAAACCTTGGCGCAGCAGGCTGTGGGCAATGGCGCTGAGATAGTCGATGCCCTGGCGTATGCTCACCTGTACCGTACCCCGGCCCGACGCCGTGGCCCCGGCGTAAAAATAGGGCAGCCCGGTGAGCACCAGGCCGTCGCAGGCCTCGGCCATGCGCAGTGCAAAGGCCTCGCTGATCACCGTTTCGCTGTCCAGGGGAAAGCCGCCGTGCATCTCCACGGTGCCCACCGGCACGATGATGATGTCGTTGTGCCGCAAATATTCTTCTACCTCGCTGTTGAGCATACGGGGCAGAAAACGGGTGCGAAGTTCCATGCAAAATTCTCCCTTTCCGTGGACCGACTGATTTTTCCCAGCCGCCCGTTTTTATAGCTTATATTCAGAGTATCCAATTTTCAGCTTATGGTCAAGACAGGATGTGCTCTTTCCGCCGACACACAAAGAAAAAGCCGCCGGGGGCTCTTATTCCCCGGCGGCTCTCGGCGGTCTATTCCACAGTTCAGACTGCAGTATTGATGAAAAGCAGCAGGGCCAGCGCCAGTACAAACAGCACCAGCACAGCGGCTGCAATGCCCAGCACTACCCACAGCCAGCGGCTGCTGGGGGCGGACGCCGGCACCACCGCCGGCTCCTGGGTGCTGTCGGCGGGCACCGGCTGGCCGCAGCCTGCACAGCACTGCCAGCCCGCTTCCAGCGGCCGTCCACAGTGGGGACAGGTCTGGCGCAGTTTGGCCCCGCAGTGGGGACAGACCATATACTGCTCCTTCACCGGACCGCCGCAGGCGGCGCAGCGCAGGGCGGAATAGTTGCCCCGCACCACCAGATAGATCAGCAGGCCCACCAGCCCCGGCACCAGCAGGGCCACCGCCGCCCACAGGATACCGGGCATCCCCCGGCTGACGGCGTCCTTATACACAAATACCGCAACACAGATCGCCAGCGCCAGCATAAGAAGCATCACCAGCAGAACTGGCAGCAGAGCCAATGTCATGATTGCCATACTTCATACCTCCTTTTGTGATTGGGCAGCAGCAGCAAAACCGCCGCAGCCGCCGCGATGCCCATACCCAGCACCGCTATCCCTTCGGCCAGCAGCAGCCGGGCGTCGGGCAGCCAGCAGGCCAGCAGCACCATCCCTGCCGCCAAAGCCAGCACCCACAGCACCGCCGCGGCCATTCCCAGCCGCAGCTGCAGCCGCTGGCGGCGCCGGGCGGCCAGCTGTTCCAAGCGGGCGGGGGTCACACAGGGGGGCACAGCCCCCGCAAAATCCATGTATCGCTCCAGCTTATCCTCCATCTTCCAGCCTCCCTTTCAGCTTGCTTCTGGCCCGGGCCAGCCTGCTTTTCACGGTCCCCTCCGGCATACCCAGAGCCTGGGCGGTGTCCTGGACGCTTTTGCCGCAGAAATAGTAGAGGATCAGCGCCAGCCGCTGGTCGGCAGGCAGTTCCTCCACCGCCCGGTGCAGATCCGCCATGCCGTCCCGGTCCTCCGGCTCCTCCGCCAGCAGATCCAGGGGGCCCGGCGTTTCCTCCCCCAGGGCAAAGGGCAGAAACCGCAGCCGCTTTTTCCGCCGCAGACTGTCCCGGTAGAGATTGACGCAGATGCGGGTCAGCCAGGGGCCGGGATCTTCCGGCAGCCGGTCCCGGGCCTTCCAGGCCCGCAGCCAGGTTTCCTGGTAGAGGTCCTGGGCTTCCCACTCGCCGGCGCACAGCTTGCGGCACAGGCCGTACAGCCGGGGGCCGTACCGGTCGATGAGCTTCTCAAACACGGCCTCCCCTCCTTTCACCCTTACATACGAAGCAGGGACAGGTCCGGTTCCCCTTTTTTAAAAAATTTTTCCAGGTCGGCTCTCGCCGGAGCCCTTCTCCTCATCCCCCACCAAATCCCCGCCGGTGTTGAAAAAATTTCGCGCAGAGTGTACAATGATTTTATAGTATTTTGGGGATCTTGGCAACCGCGGGATCCCCGGAGGGGGATTTTTTATGAAGCTGCTGCTGCGCCAGCGCATTTTTTCCTGGTTTGACAGCTACGACATCTACGACGAAAACGACGAGCCCGTATTCACCGTCCAGGGCAAGCTGTCCTGGGGACACCGGCTGGAGATCACCGACGCCGCCGGCAACGAACTGGGCCGGGTCCAGGAGGAGATTCTCACTTTTCTGCCCCGGTTCAGCCTGTATCTGGCCGGGCAGGAGGCCCCCATGGGCCAGGTGCGCAAGGAGTTCAGCTTTTTCAAGCCGGTCTATACCCTGGACTGCTGCGGCTGGCAGATCCAAGGCGACTGGCTGGGCTGGGACTACGAGGTCACCGACGGCAGCGGCCGGTTGGTGATGCAGCTGTCCAAGGAACTGCTGCACTTTTCCGATACTTATGTGCTGGACATCCAGCGGGAGGAGGACGCCCTGCTCTGCCTGATGATCGTCCTTTCCATCGACGCCGCCAACTGCTCCGACAACTGACAGAACATTTTTTCAGAAAGAGGGAGTTTTCATGTACTGCATCAAAAATGGTCTGATCCACACCGCCCTGACGCCGGAACCCTTTGTGGGGGATATTCTGGTGGAGGACGGCCGCATCGCCCACATCGGCGCCGACCTGCCGGTGCCCGAGGGCTGCAAGGTCATCGACGCCGAGGGTCTGTCGGTCTACCCCGGCTTTGTAGAGGCCCACGGCCACATCGGTCTGGACGGCACCGCCATCGGCTACGAGGGCAAGGACTACAACGAATACAACGACCCCGTCACCCCCCAGCTGCGGGCCATCGACGGCATCAACCCCATGGACCCGGCCCTGCGCCAGGCTCTGGAAGCGGGCGTGACCTGCGTCTGCACCGGCCCGGGCAGCTCCAACGCTCTGGGCGGCGTGTTTGCCGCCATCAAGACCTGGGGCGTGCGGGTGGACGATATGATCGTTAAGGCCGACGTGGCCATGAAGTGCGCCTTCGGCGAAAATCCCAAGCGGGTGTACAAGGACAAGGGCATCAGCAGCCGCATGACCAACGCCGCCCTCATCCGGGAGGCCCTGGCCAAGGCTCGGCTGTACGGCCAGAAAAAGAAGGCCGCCGGAGACGACGTGCTGAAAATGCCCGCCTACGACGCCAAGTCCGAAGCCCTGCTGCCGGTACTGGAGGGCAGCCTGCCCCTGAAGGCCCACGCCCACCAGGCCAACGACTTCTTCACCGCCCTGCGCATCGCCAAGGAATTCGGCCTGCGCATCACGTTGGAGCACGTCACCGAGGGCCATCTGGTGCCCGACCTGCTGGCGGCGGAAAATGTTCCTCTGGCCGTTGGCCCCACCCTGGGCCAGGCCAGCAAATTTGAGCTGCAGAACAAGAGCTGGACCACCCCCGGCGTGCTGGCCAAGGCCGGCTGCCAGGTGTCCATCATCACCGATTCCCCGGTGATTCCCCAGCACCACCTGCCCCTGTGTGCCGGGCTGGCCGTCAAGGCCGGCATGGACCCCTTCGCCGCTTTGCAGGCCATCACCATCCATCCCGCCCGCCACATCGGCATCCAGGACCGGGTGGGCAGCCTGGAGCCCGGCAAGGACGCCGACATCGTCATCACCGACGGCTGCCCCTTCTCGGTGGAGACCGTGGTGCGGTATGTGCTGTGCAACGGCCAGCTGGTCTACACCGCCTGATTGTTTTCCCTCTGTACATCCGGCGCGGAAGTTTTTTGCCTTCCGCGCCTTTCTTTTTTGTTTTTCCTATTGACAAACGGGATTGCAGGGTATAACATATGAGCAGATGTTCATATGTTTGTTTTAAACATCCGATTTTTCATCCAAAGGAGGGAGCGTATATGGCACAGACAGAGGATGTGGAGCGCTGCGAATTTCTGCATCTGCACCAGGAGGCTGTGGACAAGGTGCTGGGCGAAATGCCCGCCGACGAGACGCTGTACGACCTGGCCGAGCTGTTCAAGATATTCGGCGACTCCACCCGCATCAAGATTCTGTACGCCCTGTTTGAAGCGGAGCTGTGCGTCTGCGACATCTCCCAGCTGGTGGGGGTAAGCCAGACCGCCATTTCCCATCAGCTGCGCATTTTGAAAAACGCCAAGCTGGTAAAATTCCGCCGGGAAGGCAAAACCGTCTTTTATTCCCTGGCCGACGACCATGTCCGCCGCATCATCGACCAGGGCATGGAGCACATTCTGGAATAACGGCCTTTAGGCCCCATATAGAAAAGGAGAATGAAATATGAAAAAGACCTTTAAGCTGCTGGACCTGGACTGCGCCCACTGCGCCCAGAAGATGGAGGACGGCATCCGCAAGCTGGACGGCGTGCAGAAGGTGACCGTAAACTTTCTTTCCCAGAAGCTGACGTTGGAAGCGGACGACGACCGCTTTGACGAGATCGCCGCCCAGGCCGCCAAGCTGTGCAAAAAGATCGAGCCCGACTGCCAGCTGGTGCTGTAAGCCGCCGCCCGCTCCCCCAGGGGCGGGCCATGATTTTGCCCGGCTGCAGCCGGAAAAGGAGGAACATTTTCCATGACCCGCAAGCAAAAAAAGACGCTGGCCCGCATTCTGGTCAGCGCGGTGCTGCTGGCCGCCGCCTGGGCCAGCCCTCTGGAAGGCATCTGGCGGCTGGCCGCCTTTCTGGTGCCCTATCTCATCATCGGCTGGGACGTGCTGTGGAAGGCCATCCGCAACATTCTCCACGGCCAGGTTTTTGACGAAAACTTCCTCATGGCTCTGGCCACGGTGGGCGCCCTGGTGCTGGGAGATTACCCCGAAGCCACAGGGGTCATGCTGTTCTACCAGGTAGGCGAGCTGTTCCAGAGCTACGCTGTGGGCCGGTCCCGGCGTTCCATCGCCGCCCTCATGGACATCCGCCCCGACTATGCCAACATCCGCCGGGACGGCCAGCTGGTACAGGTGGACCCCGAAGAGGTGGCCGTGGGCGACACCATCGTGGTGCAGCCGGGTGAAAAGATCCCCCTGGACGGCGTGGTGCTTTCCGGCGAATCCACTTTGGACACCGCCGCCCTCACCGGCGAATCCATGCCCCGGCAGGCTTTGCCGGGCAGCGAGGTGATCAGCGGCTGCGTCAACCTGTCGGGTCTGCTGGAGGTGCAGGTGACCAAGGAATTCGGTCAGTCCACCGTTTCCAAGATTCTGGATCTGGTGGAAAACGCCACCGCTAAAAAGGCCAAAGCCGAAAACTTCATCACCCGGTTTGCCCGGTGGTACACCCCGGCGGTGGTCATCGCTGCGGCAGCCCTGGCCCTCATCCCCTCTCTGGTGGTGGGCGGCTGGCAGATCTGGCTGGAGCGGGCGCTGATCTTCCTGGTCATCTCCTGCCCCTGTGCGCTGGTGATCTCGGTGCCCCTGAGCTTTTTCGGCGGTATCGGCGGCGCCTCCCGCTGCGGCATTCTGGTAAAGGGCGGCAACTATCTGGAAGCCCTCACCCGCTCCGACATTGTGGTGTTTGACAAGACCGGCACCCTCACCAAAGGTGTGTTTGCGGTGTCCGATATCCGGCCCCAACCCGGTTTTTCCAAAGACCAGCTGCTGGAGACCGCCGCTTTAGCCGAAAGCTATTCCAACCATCCCATCAGCCAGTCCCTGCGCGCAGCCTGGCAGGGCCAGATCGACACCGCCCGGGTGGGCCAGGTGCAGGAGATCGCGGGCCAGGGCCTGCTGGCCACGGTGGACGGCGGCCGGGTGGCCGCCGGCAACGCCAGGCTGATGGAGGGCATGGGGCTCTCCCCCGCCGCCTGTGACCAGCCCGGCACGGTGGTGCATCTGGCCCTGGAAGGCCAGTACATGGGCTATATCCTCATCTCCGACCAGGTCAAGCCCGACGCCGCCGACGCCATCGCGGCCCTGAAACAGCAGGGCGTGCGCAAAACCGTGATGCTCACCGGCGACAACCAGGCCACCGGAGAGGCGGTGGCCGCCCAGCTGGGACTGGACGAGGTACATACTCAGCTGCTGCCCGCCGACAAGGTAGAGCGGGTGGAGCAGCTGCTGGGCCAGTGCAAGGCAGGACGGCATCTTGTATTTGTGGGTGACGGCGTCAACGACGCGCCGGTGCTCTCCCGGGCGGATATCGGCATCGCCATGGGCGCCATGGGCTCCGACGCAGCCATCGAGGCGGCGGACATCGTGCTCATGGACGATTCCCCCGCCAAAATCGGCACTGCTCTGTCCATTGCCCGCAAGACCATGCGCATTGTGCACCAGAACATCGTCTTTGCTCTGGGCGTGAAGGGATTGTTTTTGCTCATGGGCGCTTTCGGCGCGGCCAATATGTGGGAAGCGGTCTTTGCCGATGTGGGCGTGGCGGTGATCGCCATTCTCAACGCTACCCGGGCGCTGAATATCTCGGAATTCCAGCCCAAAAAGAACACAAAATAAGCCAACATAAAAAAGGCGGCGCGCCTGCGGGAAATTCCCGGGGCGCGCCGCCTTTTGTGTGATTCAGGATACGGTATTCTTTTTCTGGTTCTGCCGGTAGATCTGATAGGCCAAAGTGGCGATGGCCGCCGCCAGCACCCCCTGGGTGATGCCGGCAAACAGCAGCCGCAGCAGGCTTTGCCAGTCCACAATGGTGGTAGTGCCCAGCAGATGCAGGCTGGCCAGCAAAATGCCGCCCAGACTGAGCAGCCAGGGAATGTCGGTGTTGGGCCACTGGGTTTTGTGCTTGATCACCCAGCCCAGAGCCAGCAGCACCGGCACCAGCAGGGCCATTTCGGGCTGCAGGTATTCCACCAGGTATTGTTCCAGAATCTGATCCATAGTTTCCTCCTTCTGAAAGGTCTGCCCCTTTTACCGGCTGCAGACGCATTTTTTCTTCAGCTGTTCCACCATATGCCCCACCGAGGGGTCGCCATCACCGCAATCGGTATAAGCCATGTACACGGTGAGGATATTTTCCAGGCCGTAGGGCGGAATGGTGTCCTGCCCGGCATAGTGGCTGCACAGATCGATGATTTTCAGCCGCAGCAGGCACTTGACCCCGTTTTTCACCGCCGCATCCTCTTTTTTGGCCCGGCGCAGCTGCCCTGCCAGAAAGCCCAGAGCCCCCATGACAGCCGCGGAAAACAGCGAGGGCAGGGCTGTAAACAAAAGCTCCATTCTCTGCCCCCTTCTTACACCGTCTGCACCGAAAGCCGCTGACCAAGCTGGCAGATGGCCGCCTTATCCCCGCCGGTCATGGGCTTGAAGGACACCATATACAGCTGCTGGCCTCCCGCTGCATAGCCCACCTCCCGGACCTGGGGCTCCAGCAGCAGGCCATTGCCCAGGGCCACGGCGGCGTCCCGGTCGCCGGCGGTGGCGGGGCCGAAGACCACGGTATACAGGTTGTGGTCGGCGGGAGGATTGGGAGCGCTGGGGCCGGTGGTGCCGTTGCGGCCGCTGCCGGTGACGGCCTCCATAAGGTCCGCCCGCACCAGGTTGCTCATATCCACGCCGCCGGCGATGCCCGCCATCTGGGCGGTGCTGGTGTACTGGTGCAGGTCCCGGCGCAGGCTGGTGTTGGGCTGGGCCCGGTAATCCGCCAGCCAGATGGTGTATTTATCCGCCAGCTGGGCATGGTGCAGCTTGCGGGTGAAATAGTCGGTGTTGGCGTAGACGCCTACAAAATAGCCCGCGGCCTCCATGGCGCTGCACCAGCGCTCCACCTGAGCGGTGAGCTTGTCCGCACTCAAAGGTTCCATGCGCTGGGGGTTCTCAATATCGATGTAGATGGGCAGGGCAAAGGTTTTGCCCGCCAGCAGCTGCTGGCAGCGCTGGATTTCCTCGTCCACTTTCGCCTCGCAGTCGGCGGCAGAATAGTAGTAGGCGCCCATGGGCACCTTCTGGGCCGCAAAACCGGCGTAGTGCCGCTCAAAGCATTCGTCGGCCACACACTCGTTGGCGGTGCCCCAGTGGGTGACGCCGCAGCGCAGGATCACGCCGTCCACCTCTTTGGCTGCGGCGGCGTAGTCGATGTTGGGCTGGTGTTCCGATACGTCCAGGATCTTCATACGATTTGCTCCTTTTTCAGTATTTGATGATGTAATTGAGATACAGGGTGGGCTGCATCACGTTCAGCGGGGTATAGGTTCCATCGCCAACAGCCAGCGAATTGGCATTAAATTCATAGCGGTTCGTCCATGACACCGGAACCGCATTGCGGTTGTCGGATTGCGTTTTTGTGGATTGGATTGCAATGGTCACGCCGTTAGACGGCAGATTTTGTTTTCCGATGGTAACTTTTTCGGCTCCGGTCTTGCTGGCCAGGTCATGGCCGGTGCTGGCGCCTGCCGGTACATTGCCCCGCAGATCCGGCAGCTTGAAGCTGCCGGGCTTGTTCTGGCCATAGGTGGTGCCGATGGCGGCATACAGTTCGGGGTATCGGTCGCTCTGCAGGGTGCGCCCGTCACAGAGCAGCCAGCCATCCGGGGCCGTGCTGCCCGCATAGGGTACCACCATACCGGGCGGCACATAAAGGTTCATATCCAAAGTCCCCACGATCCTTTCTCCGGCAGCGTTATAGGCAACGGCGCCCTTCAGCAGCTGGGTGGGCGTGACGGTGGCGTCGGAGATATCCAGCAGCACCTGGCTGCCATACTGCACTTTGTTCACGCCCATGGCCTTACCCTCCGATGGTCACGGTGAGGCCGCCGGCGGAGTTTTCGCTGGTGCTGTACGGGATCTTGGCCACCGTCACCTGGGACAGGTAATTGTAGCCGGAATCGGGGGTGATCACCTGCTGGGTGGTTTTGGGGGTGACGGTCTTGGCCTGGGCCTTCACGTCCTCGGTGCCCGACATGGCGCCCTCCACCCCCAGGATGGTGATGCCCTGGCGGATGTTGTCGGGCACCAGCTTGGCCTTTTCGGCGGCGGCGATGGTCACGGTGCCGCTGCCGTCGTGGTAGCCCAGGGGCACGGTGTAGGGGGTGTCTTTGCTGGAGATCTCCCCGGCCACGGCGTCGTTATCCGGCATGGTGCCGGTGACCTTTTTGCCCCGGACATAGGCGGTCTTGCCCGTAAGCAGCTCGGCGGCCGCGGCGGTGGCGTCCTGGGTGTCGGCGTCAAAGGTGTTGGTGCCGGTGATGGTGGCGCCGCTCTTGTCGTGGGCGGTGAGCCCCTTGGCCAGTCCGGCGGCGGTGACGGTGTCGCTGGTGAGGTCGATGAGCACCTGGCCGCCATAGATGATCTTGTTGTTGTTCGTTGCCATTTACAGATTCCCTCCGATGTATACAGTGTTGCCGTGGGCGGTATTTTCGGTGATGTAGACGGGGATTTTCTCCACCGTGACGTCCTGCTCCATCCGCCGGCCGGCGGTGGGCAAAGACTGGGCCTCGGGGCTGGGGGTGGCGGTGTAGCTGCCTTCATAAACGGGCCAGGGCTCACTCTGGGCGATGTTCACTGTGCCGGACAGCCCCGCGTCAGACGACAGGCTGCCGGAGATCTCCGGCACAAGGGCCAGGCTGCCCCGCACTTCACAATTGCAGTGCATCGTTCACCGCCTCCTTTACCACAAATTTGCCGAAGATGGGGGTGGCCACCAAAGTTTTGTCGGCGTTGTAGACCCGCACATCAAAGCAGTATTCCGCCGGCAGCAGCCGGGCGGTGTCCTGGTGGGTGAGGTTGGCGGCTCCCTCGATCACCGGCACCGCCACCAGCACCTCTCCCGGCCAGCCCACCGAAAACACCACCTGCTGGCCCTGGGCGGGCACAAAGGGTTCGCCCCCGCTGTCGGTGAGGGTGACGGTGAGCCGCAGGGTGTCCCCGCGGTAGATCTGGAGTATATCCATGGTTTCCTCCCGGTCAGTATTTGATGATGTAGTTCAGGTACAGGGTGGCCTGGCGCACATCGAAGGCGGTGCCGCTGCCCAGTGTGTTGGTCTCCAGCCGCGCTGCGCCCGACCGCGTGCCCATCTGCAGCGTCCTGCCGGATTCGCTGCCGGTTTGGACGCTGTCCACGATCCAGGTGCCGTTGTCCTCCAGATTCAGCTTTTCGGCGGGCAGGTTGGCGCGGGTGATCTGTTTGCTGTCGGCGCCGGCTTTGCTGGCCAGCGGATGGCTGCTGCTTGTGCCCGCTGCTACCCGCCCCTGCAGATTCGGCAGCGCAAAGGTGTTTTTGCCGTCCCCGGCGCCGTAGGTGGTGCCGATCACCGCGAACAGGGCGGCATAGGTGGTGCGGGACACGGTGCGCCCGTCGCAGAGCAGCCAGCCATCCGGGGCGCTGCTGCCGGCGTAGGGGATTACCGCGCCGGGCGGGACGATACCGTCGTACAGCTCCATGGCCTCTTTGGCGCCGAAGGGAGTTCCCTCCTGCTGGTATTCGGTCACGTCGCTGATGCCGGATGTGCCGTCGGGGTTTTCGGTGATCCGATATTTTCGCCCGCCCTCCGGCGGGATCTGGTCTTTAAATTCTCTGTTCAAAACTGTACACCTCCCAATGTGATTGCCAGCCTTTGGCGGGCCTGCGCCTGCGCTGCGAGATTTTCCCGGGTCACAGCGCATATATTCTCCAATCGGTTCAGATCCTCCGGCCCCGGGCCCGGCGCGTTGCCCTGCCAAACCGAAAAAGGCGGTGTGCCGGGAGGCAGAAAGCTGGCCTGCAGCAGATCCTCCAGTCCCTTTTCCAGGGCGTTCATGTCCTCTGCATAGGCAAAACTGGCCGTTGTGATCTGCGGCAGCGCCGGCAGCGGAACAAGGGTATACAGCTCCCGCGCCATTTGCCGCAGATATTCGATGTTGCCGGCAATACGCTGGTAGTCTTCCGCCTCGAAATAGTCCCCTGCATAGCGGCCGTTTTCGTCATACCGGATCTGCCAGTCGGTCTTGGGTGTCTGCCATTTCATGCTTCACTCTCCTCTCACCGTAAGCACCTGGTCAAAGGCGCCGTTGTAGGTCAGCTGGGTGGCAGTCACCAGCCCCCGCTTGCCGTTCAGATATTCCACCGTATCCCCGCAGTCGATCTCGGGGAAACCACGGATATGCAGCCGGCGCACCGCCCGGCGGCTGTAATAGTCCTGGACCCAGTTCAGCACTTGCTGGCCGGAGCCAATATCCAGCAGGGGGTTGTCCAGTTCCAGCACCTCGCCGTCTTTTGCAGCGGGACTGGTCAGGGAGATCTGGTTCAGGTTCACCTTTTTGCCCTGCAGAGTCACCTTCAGCTGGTGGCTGGTGCCGGTGCGGCCGGTGATTTTGGAGCGGTAAGCCCAGCTTGTCAGCTGCACCTGGTAGACAGAAGGCTCCACCACCGCTTCCACCTGGTAGCCCAGCCGGTGGCTCACGCTGACCGTGCCCGACGCTGTGTTGAAGTCCAGGCTGGCCAGCTGCTCGGTCTCGGCCGTCACCACCGGATCGGTGCACAGGGCCGTAACACACTGCAGCCGGGGCTCCAGCGACGCGGTGCTGTCCTGGTAGATCTGGTCCTGGTCCAAAGAGAAAGCCATATCGGTGTCCACCGAAAAGCCTATCAGGTGTCCCCGCTGTCCCTGCTGCCGGGCCTGCAGAAAGCGCAGCCGGATACCGGAAACGTGCTGGGCCTGCAGCCGAAGGGTCATGCGGCCGGACTGGATGGCAAAGACCCGCTCCTCGCTCCACTGCTGGTTTTCCTGGGTGCTGATCCCGATGCGGGCAGCCGGCTGGCTGCCGAAATCCAGTGTCAGGGCCCAGACATTGCTGTGTTCCCTGGCGGTGAAATACACTTCGGGCGGACTGGCAAACCATCCGTCTTCTCCAGCCTGAGCCGCGGTAGCGATGCCGTTGCGGCCGGTATACTCCGTTTTAGGCAGCAGATGCTGCCGGCGGTCCAGCCGGAAAAATCCCGGTTCAAAGGTGGCAGCCTCCACACAGTCCAGGTCCAGATAGTTCGGATCGGAATAGGCGGTGAGCTGCCCTGTATCCGCCCCGGCCTGAAAGTCAGAGCCGGGATTGGTCCGGGCCAGCACAATGCTCCCTTCCCGGTTCACATACAGCCGCGCCCTGGCCAGGTTGGCCAGCAGCTGCAGCGCCTGGGCGTGGGATACCACCGGCACCGGCAGCTGCATATCGCCCAGCAGGCTGTCCACCTGGTATGCCTGCGCTCCCGCGTCCTCCAGAACTTCCCGGGCCGTCTGCCCGATCCCGTACTGTTCGGGGTGAAACTGCCCCTTTTCATATTGGGTATCTCCCAGGGCCGCCAGGGCATCCTTGGCTTCGAAGGTGGCTTCCACCCCTTTGGCGTTCCAGCTGGACAGCTTCCAGCCCCGGGAGGGGATGCGCTGCTGGCTGCCTGCCGCCGTTACCAGGTATTCCACCTCCACCTGGTTGCCCTGGCGCAGGAAATTCACCAGGGAATCCTTTCGGTCTACATCAAAACGTCCGTCGCTGTTGTCCAGCACAAAGGACAGGCTGCCGGTGGGAAGGCTGAGAGAGACCGGGCTTTCCTCGTGTTTTTCGGTGATGCGCAGGATCTCCTTATGAGAAAAGGAATAGCCCAGGCCAAACTCCACCCGGGCCACCCGCGCCCGGCCGGCGGGATTCTGGCTGGCCAGCGCCTCCAGCCGCACCTCGTTGACCTGCTCCATGGCCAGTTCCAGGCGGCTGGTGGGCTGCAGGTCGGCGGCGGTGTATTCCTGCTGCGCGATCCGCTGCCCATCCCGCCAGCCCGACACCCGCAGCCGGCCGGGGATATCCTCTTCCAGCTGCCCGAAGGTCACCGTGAGGCCCGGCAGATCGTGGGCAGAGCCGAACATGACCGTGAGTCCGGTGCCCGCCGGGAACGCGCCATCCGCCCCGGATACGCTCTCGCTGATCCAGCCCTGGGTCTGCAGCGCCGCCGTCTCCCCGGGCAGCAGGATCTGGGAACCGTCCAGCCGGAAAAAGCCCGGCTCAAAGGTGGCATATTCCCCTTTGGCGCCCCCCTGCAGCACCGGCTCCAGGCTGGAATAAAAAACCCCGGACGCGGGCAGAAGATATCCGTCGTCCAGGGCGGTGGTGTCAAAGACGCCGATATACACCCGCGCCCCCGTTTCACATTGCCGAATGGGCTGGCGCATGGCTTCGCTGTAGCTGTCTGATACCAGATACACAGGCTTCGCCCCCTTATACCTGGATGAGGTTGGCCTTCACGTCGGCCCAGGCCAGGGGCACAAAATTTGCCCCCACCCGCAGCGGCCGCCCGGTGCGGTCCCCCACATACATATCCATCCAGACAAAATCCTGCCGCCGGGGGTCGTATACCCGGAACCGGTTGACGAACTGCCCGCCCTGGCTGCGGTCAAAGACGGCCAGCAGCCGGGCCAGCTGGTCGGGCTCCAGCACGCCGAAGTCCATCTCGATCTTCAGCTTGTCCTCCCCTACCACGCTGCCGATGAAGTTGCCGGCGGCGTTGCGCCCGCCGTCCACCAGCGTGGAGATGGTAAAGCCTCCGCTGCCCATCTGGGGCGCCGGCAGGGCGATGCCGCCGGCGGTTTCGATCCATGCCATGTCTTTTTCCTCCTCTCTTTACCGGAAGGCCGGATTCAGCCCCACGGGATACCCCGCTTTGCGGCTGCCCCGCCCCGCTGCCCGGTAGATCTCCTCGTCCCCGATGTAGATGCTCTCGTCCTTTTCCAGAAGAGCCTGGAGAAGCTGCACCGTCTGGCCCAGCATCGCCAGAATTTCCTGAGTTCGCAGCCCCTCCATGCCCCGGGCCACCGCGGCAGCCAGCTTGCTTTCGGGGGCCACGATCTCGCCCTCGGTGGGGTTGTCGCCGATCACCGCCAGCCGCGGATTTCCCGGCCCCACATAGCCGCCCTGGGCCAGACGGGGAATCTGAGGCACCGGTATGGTGGGAATGGAAAACCCGATGCTGTTGCCGCCGATGCCCGGCACCCATTCGGGAATATCCAGATGGATGCTGTTCACCGCCCCCACCACTGCATTGATGCCTCCGGCCACACCGCGGACCATGGCGTTGACCAGGTCGATGACCCCGTTGACCACCAGACGCACCGTGGCGGTCATGCCGCTCCAGACGCCGTTAAAGACGTTCAGTATTCCCTGCCAGGCCTTTTCCCAGTTGCCGGTGAACACGCCGGTGAGAAATTCGCAGATGCCCTGCAAAGACTGGGCCAGAGCCGACAGAACGTCGGCGGCAAAGGCCGCCAGACTGCCGAACCGGTCGGTGATGAACTGCAGCAGATTGGCGATGGGCTGTCCGAACAGGCCTACCATCGTCTCCACAAAGGGGGCGAGGATATTCTGCCACAGGGTGTTCAGCAGCTCTCCCACCGCCCCCGCCAGCTGGCCCAGCCGCTCCCAGAGGGGCAGCAGATGACCTTCCCACAGCCAGTCCACCATGGCACAGAGGTTGTCCCATACCGGCTTGAGCAACGTCTGGTAAAGCTGGGTCCAGATGCCCCCCAGCTGGGCGCTCACCCCCTGCCACACCTGGCTCAGCCAGCCGCCCAGCTGCTGCCAGCCGGTCATGACCAGCGAGCAGATGCGATTCATGGCATCGGCCACCCGCTGCACTGTCTGCTGCCACCACTGGCTCTGCTGAGCGGCCAGCTGCTCCTCCACCACGGTGGTCTGCTGGATATTCTGCCAGTAGTCCCCCTTGGAAGAGCCTTTGCTGCTGGAAGAACTGCTTTTTTTGCTGGAAGAGCTGCTCTTGCTGGAAGTACTGGTTTTTGTGTTTAGGATGTTGAGTTCGTCGAATTTGGCTGTGCCCAACGATTTATCCGCCGCTGCGGGCAGACTCTGGGCCGCTGCCGCCGCCTGACCGGCGGCGCTGCTCACCCGGGTCAGGGCCGCGGCGATGGCCTGTTCCATGCCGGCCGCCGCCTGGCCCGCCTGCTTCCAGGCCCCTTCCATGGCCCGGCGCACAGCGCGCTGTTCACTGGTCTGTGCCATTTTTATTCCTCCGTCCCTCGCTTTTCTTTTGGCCGTACATCCGGCGCAGCGCCCCCTGCAAAGTCTCCAGCTGCTGCCGGGCGCTGTCCGGGTCTTTCACCGCTGCTTTGCGGCTGGCCCAGCGGCTGCGCTGGCGGCGCTGCCAGGGGCTCATCCGGGCCACCGCCCGGCTGTCCCGTTCCATCCGGGCCGCCACCGCCAGCCCCAAAGGGCTGTCCGGCCGCAGCCCCGCCACCAGAGCCGACCAATCCCGGTAGCGCAGCCGCTGCTGCAAAGTGGGAGGCAGGCCGTATTGTCCCGCCAGGCTCTGGGCAATGAGTTCCTCGTCCAGCAGCGGGTCATACCAGCTTTCTTCCGGTTCAGCCGGGAAATCGGCCGGGCTGTTCCTCCTCGCCGGTCATGGCCTGGATCACCAGCTCAAACAGCCGCAGATAGGCCGCAAAGGGCAGCTCCATGGCCTCCAGCTTTGCAAAATTTTCTTCCCCCAGAGCAAGGCGCAGCACCTGGTCCATCTGCTGGTCGCTGGGCAGCTGCTGGCGGGTGATCTCCATCATCTGCCGCACAGTGGCGGTGCGGTCGTCCACCTCGAAAATCTGACCGCCCACCTGCACCCGGGGGCGCTGGGTGAGCAGTTCGGGGGAAAGGGTATACAGTTCCTTCATCTCATATCCTCCTTATGAAAAATGGCCGGGGCGGCCCTTTTGCAGCGTCCGCCCCGGCGAAATGGCTGTTTACACAGCCTCGGTGTACTCCGGCTTGCCGTGGCTCATGATATCGGCCTCCAGGGCTCCCACGTCCACCGCGTCGCCGGTGCCGGGGTTGGAGACGTTGACCACGCAGTCGAATTTGAGCTTGTCCCCGTTGGGGAACTCCCACTCAAACTCGCTGTCGCAGCTGCTGCCGGTCATCCAGGCGCACTGGGCCAGATAATCGTTGCCGGCATCGCCGATGCACCGCTTGCCCTGCAGCTTGAGGGAAAAGCCCTTGCCGGTCATCATCCGCTTGACCCAGCCCTCGGCCTCCATGGGGGTCCACTCCTGGACCTGGCCGTCCATCTCCACGCTGAAGGTCTCCATCTCGGCGATGGTCACCAGCTGGCCCTCCTCGCCGGTGCGGCCCTCGGGGTTGATGCGGAATTTGTTTTCAAATACGGGGAATACCCCGCTGGAAGAATTGGCCATCTGTCACACACTCCTTTTCAATCTCGGCGGCGGCGGGGGGCGTCGCTGCGGTATCCGCCCGCCTCCACATGACACAAATGCCCCTGCCACCATTTGGCGTCCACATACTTCACCACCGCCAGCCCGTCCGCTGTGCGGTTGGTCAGGGCGGCCCACTGGGCCCGGGTGGATATCTCCGGCCCCACCCCCGGCAAAATCTTGTCCCCCGGGGCCAAGGTATACCGGCCGGTTCGGTTTTCCAGGCCGTCGAAGGCCAGGGGTTCGCACCAGGCCGGCAGAGGGCTGCGGCAGGGGGCCACCAGCAGAAAACCGGTTTCGGGACTGCTGCCGCTCACATCCACCGCCCGGTCCCGTGTATAGTCAAAATGTACCCCTTGCAGCACCCGGCGCTCGCAGCAAAAGCTGCCGTCGGCGCCGAAGATGCCGTGGTACACCGTCACCGTCTGGTCGCACAGGCGATAGTCCGGCCCTCTCATACCATCACCTCCGCTGCCCGGCAGATGTCCAGATACTGCCCCGCCGTCCGGGCCAGGGCGGTGTTCCACTGGCCGGCGGTGGCGGCGGGCAGCTGGGCGCTGCGGCTGGTGCTGACGCTGCCCACGCTCACGGTCTCCCACAGCTCGCCACTCTCGGCCTGCCGCCGGCGGTTCAGCTGCTCGGCCACGGCGCAGACAGCCAGGGCCCGGCTGCGCTCCGGGTCAGCCCCCGCAGGAGCGCTCACCCGGCACTGACGGCCCAGCCAGTCCAGCCAATGGCCGGCCCGGGCGGCCAGAGGGGCGAAATCCTCCTGGGAGATCTCGTCCCCCTGGTACTCTGCCTGGTAAAACTGATAATTTAGGTCCATTGCTCCCGCTCCCTTCCGGATCAGGCGGTCTGGCAGCTGGCGTAAACGCCGGCCAGCTTGTTCTGGTAGACGTCGGCAATACCCACGTTGCGGTAGCCGAATTTCCAGGCGTCGGCGTCGGGGTTCTGGTCGGGGGCGATGATCTTGGGTGCCACATGCTTTTCAAACTGCATCACCGCGGCCTTGTGGATCACCATAAAGTTCAGCTGCTTGCCCTCTGCCGCCTTGGCAAAGCCGCCGTCGGTCTCTCCATCCCGGCCGGTCTTCTGCTGGATGGCGGTGTAAAAACGGGTGTGGGGCACCTGCATCACACCGGCAAACCGGCCCAGCACCTGGCGGCTGGAGGTGGTTTCCATGTCCTCCACCATGCCGTAGAGGGTGGGGGTGATAAAGAGATACCGCTCCTCGGCGGGCACCTCGGCCTCGTCCATGGCGATCACCGCCTTGCGCAGAGCCGCGATGACCTTGGCGCCGTCGTCCAGGGTCTCCTCCACGGGGGTGACACCCTCTTTGCTGCAATAGCTGGCAAAGCGGAAGGCGTCCAGCTCGGGGGCCACCTTGGTGCGGATAAACTCTCCGGCCAGATGGCCAAAGGCCACCCCGGCGGTCTCCTCGTTGTCCATGTTGTCCACGCTGAACATCCGGCCCCGGTCAAAGTTGCACTTGACCGTCTCGTTGGTCAAAGTCACGTCGCCGGCGGCATAGCCGGTGTTACGGTCGTAGTCACCCAGGCCCTGGAGCTGCAGCATGGGCACGATGAGCTCGTTGGCGTTGGCGCCCTGCTGCACCAGTTCCTCGGCGCCGTCCAGCACGGCGGTGAGACAGGCGGCCTGGTAGACCTCGTCCAGCATGGGGATGAATTTCTGTGCCAAAGCAATGGTATTTGCCATAATCTTCTCTCCTTTTCTTGTTCGTCAAAAAGCAATGTCGTTTCCGCGGCTCATTCCAGCCCGAAGGCCGCCCGCAGGGGATCGGCACAACCCGCCGGAGCCATGGTCCCCGCCCCGGCGGCAAAAGCCGGCAGAGCCGGTGCAAAGAGATAGCCGCTTTCGGCCCGCAGCTGTTCCAGTGCCCGGCCAATCTCCCGGTCGGGGTCCTGGCTGGCCTGCAAGGCGTCCAGGTCCAGCAGAGCCCGCACCGCCTTTTCGCTGCGTCCTCCCGCCCGGACGATGGCCAGATCCAGCCGGGCGTCGAACCGGGCGTTTTCGGCCTGGCGGCGGTATTCCTCCACCTGGCGGCGCAGTCCGTCCACGTCCACCTGCTCCCACCGGGCGATGGTCTGGTCCGCCTGTTCCAGACGGCCTTTCAGCTGCTTTGCCTCGTTGTTTTTCGCGTCGAAATCGGCCTTGGCCACAAAGCTGCGGCCGATGGCGGCGCTGATCTTCTGGTCGATTTCCGGGGTATATCCCTCCCCCAGAATCTCCTTAAGCCAATCCAACATACCTACTCCTTTCTCCGCTGTCCTTTTTGTCGGGCCAGTCCCCGCTTTTGCGGCGCCCCGCTTGTAGTCCCCCGGGCCAGGGGTATTTTTGTATCACAAAAGGCCCGCTTCCCGGCGGGAAGGAGCCTTTGCGTCACTGGCCGCCGGCCGAAACCGGCATATATTTTTGTCGCACTGCCGCCAGATCCTGCTCTGTCTCCCAGGGCAGGCCGTACCGCCAGGCCAGGGCGATCTCGGGCCGCAGCATGCCGTTCTCCACCAATGTGAGGGTCTCGGCAAAGGCCTTTTCCCGGTCGAACAGCACCCCGTTGCCCCAGTCGATGACCAGCTCCCCCGCCCCGGTGGGCAGACCGTACAGCCCCGCCAGCTTCCGGCAAAGGGCCAGGGCCTGCCCGGCGGCCTGCTGCCACACCAGCTGCAGGTCCCGGATGGTGAGAGCGTAATCCCCCTGGCTGCTGGTGACCTCGGTGGCGGTGCGCTGGGCGGCCTCCACCTCCCCCAGCAGCCCCCGCTTGAGGCCGATGAGGCTTTCCAGATTCCGCAGGTATTCCCGCTTTCGCTCCAGAAAGCTCTGCTGACGCAGAGCCGGGGAAAAGATGGTGATGCCGGTGGCGGAGGGGTCGTCGTCCAGCCCCACAAACAGCCCCGCCGGCAGTACCTGCCGCCCGCCGGGGCGGCGATAGAGCAGATCCGCCGCCGCAAACACACGGCTCTGGCCGTTTTCAAATTCCCGGCAAAGCTGCCGCTCGTTGCGGTTGATGTTGTGGATCAGCCCCGCCGCGGCGGCGTAGACGCTCACCGGGTCGGGACTGCCGTCCACGCAGTTTTCCAAAGGCAGCCGCAGGTTTACCAGTCCCAGCTGCTCCACCCCTTCCAGCAAAAGCCGGGGCTGCAGAGCCGCGTACTGGGGCAGACGGTCCAGAGGAACCGGCATGCCCAGTCCCCCGCCCCGGCTGCAGAACAGGCGGTTTTCCACCAAAGTGCCCTGGCCGGTCTGGCAGCGGCGCTCCAGCAACGTGTATTTCTCTTTGCCCCGGCGGAATTCCTCGCCGCTGACCAGCTCCACAGCCCGGCCCCGGCTGTCCCGGGCCAGCACCGCCACGGCGTCCCGCCGCAGCACCGTAAAACTGATTTCTCCCGGCGTCAGCGCCGGCCGCAGCCAGCATTCCCCGCCGATGAGGGCCAGCTGCATGGCCTTGCTGCGCACCTCTTCCAGCCCCCGCAGCACCCCGCGGCCGAGTTCCTCGCCGCAGATGGCCCGGTACTCGGCAAAACAGGCTCGCTGCAATTTGGAGACCACCACCACCGGCAGCCGCTGGCAGGGGTCCTCCTCGAGGGTGATCTGGTCGTCAAAATACAGCCCGAACCAGTCGGCCACCGCCCGCTGCATGGCGGGGGTGGTGCAGTCCCGCCGGCCGGGGAAGGCCTGTTCCAGCCCCCACACGCCGTATCCGCTCATTCCTCCTCACCCGCCTTTCGCCCCAGGCTCCGGGCCGCCCGCAGACCGGCCTCCAGGCCGTCCAGATAGGTGTTGAGCCGGTCGTTTTCCCGCTGCAGCCGATCGATCTTCTGCCGCAGGCGCCGGTTTTCTTCCTCCAGCTGCCGCCGGGCCCATTCCGGGACCCAGCCGCGCAGCCAGCGCGCAAGATGCTCCATTCAGCTTCCCCTCCGTTTCCAGATGCGGTTGGTGGCATACCGCACCGCGTCGATGTGATGGTTGTTTTCATCCGGGTATCCTTCCAGAATCTGGCCGGATTTGTCCCGCTGGTACTCGTATTCTCCAAATTCCCGGGCGGTGTCGGGGCAGGCGGCGGGGTCGATCCAGATACAGGCCAGGCTTTGCAGCCATTTCATGCCTGCCCGCACGCTGCCGGGGCCCTTTTCCGCCCGGCGGCAGGGCAGTCCCGCCGCCCGGTAGTCGCCGCAGCTTTTTTCCTCGGCGGAGTCGGCGGTGAGCCATTCCTCCCGTTCCGGGTCGGCACAGACCCCTTTTTCCAGCAGCAGCGCCGCCGTCTCGGCGTTGGAGGCCCGATGCCGGGTGGCCTCGTCGTAGATATAGAGGATGCGCCGGGCGGCGTCGTAGCTGCATCCGTTGTAGGCCCAGGGATCGGGATACCAGCCCCAGTCCACCCCGTGGAGCAGCCGTTCAAAACCTGCCCGCACATCAGCCGGGATGGGCTCCAGCCGCAGATTGGTGAACACCTGTGTGCCGCTGCCCACCGCTTCGCCCAGATATTCGTGGCGATAAGCAGTGGGGTCCACAGCCCGCAGATGCTCGGCGTCGGCCAAAAACCGGGGTCCCAGCCATTCCGGGGGCACCGAGCGGTAGTCCGAGTGATGCACCAGCTTGCCCTCCCGGCTCTCCAGGGCATACCGGTTGGCCCAGCTGCGGGCCGAAGCCGGGGGATTGAAACTTTTGATGGTGAGAAATTCCTCGCCGCCCCGCAGCAGCGACTGTTCCGCGCTGCGCACCTGGCCGGGGCCGTCGAACTGGTCCAGTTCCTCAAACCACACCGCCCCGATATAGCCGAAGGGAGGTTTCAGGCTTTTCAGCTTGCCGGCGTCGTCCATGCCCAGACAGAGGATCTTTTGCCCCGTGGGCAGGTAGGTGAGCTCCATAGGGCTGGTGGTGCGGGAAAACCGCCCGGCCAGCCCCAGCATATCCACCGCCCAGCACAGCTGGGTGTAGACGCTGCCCCGCAAGGTGCGTCCCACCTTGCGCAGAGCCGCCCCGTGGCACCGGGGATGGGCCAGCAGCCAGAGCACCAGTTCCAGGCTGGCGTAGCTGCTTTTGCAGCTGCCCCGGCCTCCCTGGAGTACCAGTTCCCGCACTGCGCCCTCTTTCACCTGCCGGTGCACCGGCCAGAAGGCCGGGGCCATAAGCCCGGCCAGGCGGATCTGCCGCTTGTCAGACATCGTCCAGAATCTCCACTTCCTCGCCGGCAGGCTCGGCGGCGGGGCTCTGCTGCCAGCAGTCTGGCTTGCGGTTTTTCAGCCAGAACTGCAGGGCGGTCATGTTGCCCGGCACATGCACCTGCTCCTGCACCGGCCGCATTTCCTCCCATTCCCGCAGCTTTTTGCCGGTGTCGGGGTCATAGTCCACCTGCTTGCATTTCACCTGCTTTTCCACCGTGGTGGTGTAGCCGGTGGCCCGCTGGTAGAGGGCATCCTCCATCACCCGGTCGGCCAGTTCCCGGCTCTGGTCCAGAGCTTGGTCGATCTCCTCCGACTGCCGCCGCCAGCCATCCAGCACCCGCCGGCTGACGCCGCACCGCCGGGCAATCTCCTCCATGGGCAGATCCTCCCGGGCCCAGCCCCGCAGCAGCGCCAGCCCTTGGGGGGTCTGCCAGTCTTGGCGCTTGGGTTTCATTCTCTCCCTCCTTTTTTCCACAAAAAAAGGCGCGGCAACGCGCTCTGGTAAAGAGCCCGTTGTCACACCTCGGCGTGGTTATTTTTTTGCGATGGTCCGCTTTCCGCCTTTGCCCGGGGCCCGGCGTCCAGCTTTCCACGGTATCAGTATAGCAGCTTTCAAGCGGGCTTTTTAGGGTCTGGCCGCAGATTTTTTCAGCTGCCCGGCCGCAGCTGCTCCAGCGCCCGGGTGTGCAGACGGCGCAGCCACCGCTCGTCCAGCTGCATCACGTCAGCGATGGCGTCCCAGCTTTTTCCGCTGAAATAGTGCATCCGCAGCAGCAGCTGCAGCCGTTCATCCTCCACGGAAGCAATGGCCTGTTCGATCTGCCCCCGAAGCTCCAGTTCCCTTTCCGCCTCAGCCGTCAGCTTTGCCTCCAGCTGCTCCAGCCGTTCCAGCACTCGGGCTGTCCGGTCCTCCCGTTTTCCCCCCTGCACCCGGGGCTGCCCCAGGCTCTGTGACAGGGCCGTCATCCGGCTGCGCATCATGGCGCACTCCTCCAGCAGCTGTTTTTCCCGCATAAGGCTCAGCCGGTACCGCTGCAGCCATTCCACCTTTTCCTGTTTTGTCATATACCCGCTCCTTTCATGGTCATCTCACCCGGTAACACCGGGGCAGACAGCAAATTTCCAGCCCATCCTTGCGCCATGGACAATGGCAGCACAGCTTTTCCTGCCGTCGGCGCTGCCGGTTTATCGCAGCGGCCACTTCCTTTTCGGTCGTGCCCAGCACTTTGGCGATCTGTGCCAGAGTCCACCGCCGCTGCCGCATTTCCAAAGCCTGCCGGGCCTGCTGGTGCGTAAGTTTCACAGTCCTCTTCTCCTTTCTCAGTTTTCTTAAAACGTATGTTTCAAGAGAATTTTCCGAAACTTCTTACCTTTTGCGAAAATCATTATACCATTGCTTTCGCACAATGTAAATACCTAAAATGAAAAATATCCTTTCCATTCTTGCATTTTACGTAATTTTCTGGTATACTGAAAACACAGACAAAATGTATTGGATACAGGGAGGACACAGCCATGGAAAACTCCACCGGTGCACGGATTCGCCAGCTTCGCCAGCAGAAGGGACTCACCTTGCTGGACGTAGCCCGGCAGCTGGGGGTGCGGGAGGCCACCGTCCAGCGGTACGAGAGCGGAGCCATCAAAAACATCAAAAAAGAGACCATCGCGGCCCTGGCGGAGCTGTTCGACTGCTCGCCCGAGTATTTGCTGGGCTGGCAATCGGCCCCCAGTGCTTTGCCGGCGGGCTGCATGCCCCTGCCCAGCACCTATCCCATTCCCCTGCTGGGCACCATTGCCTGCGGCGAGCCCATTCTGGCCCAGGAAAACATCGAGGATCAGATCCCGGTGCCCGAATTCATCCACGCGGATTTTGCCCTGCGCTGCAAGGGGGACAGCATGATCGGCGCCCGCATCCGGGATGGGGACGTGGTGTATATCCGCAGCCAGCCCGATGTGGAAGACGGCGAAATAGCCGCAGTGCTGATCGGCGAGGAAGCCACCCTCAAACGGGTGTACAAAATCCCCGGCCGTCTGCAACTGCGTCCGGAAAACCCCTCCTACCCGGTGTTTGAGTATGCAGGCAGCGAACTGGACGAGATCCGCATTCTGGGCAAAGCCGTGGGCTTCAGCAGCACGGTGCTGTAAAGCCCCTGTTTTCCGATACTTTTTTCTTAAAAATTGAAATTTATATGAAAAGAAAATGGCTGAATCTTGTACTGACCTTGCTGTGGTTTGCCGCGGCGGCCCTCAGTGCCATGCAGGGCCGCGCCTGGCCTGCGGTGGCACTGCCGGCCGTGGCCGGGGTGCTGTTCGGCTGCCTGGCCCTGGGCTATCACCTCTGTGAACAGCGGGGCGAAGCGGGCAGAGAGGCCATGAAAAAGCTCCAGATCGCCGCCCTGGCTGTGGCCATACTTGTTGCCGCTGCGGCCCTCATTTCCGTGCTGCGGTGACCCTATACCCCCGGAGCCGGCAGCTGCCGGATTGACAAATCCCGCCGGCTGTGCTACAATGCTTGTGCATTCTTTTTCGGATGCGCTGGTGTAGCTCAACTGGCAGAGCAGCTGATTTGTAATCAGCAGGTTACGGGTTCGATTCCTGCCACCAGCTCCAAAAAGAGCCTTAAATCGTAAGATTTAAGGCTCTTTTTTCTTTCAGACCACAGCAAAATCCTGAAAAACGTTGACCGATACAAAAACGCCCCCGGCCCCTGGAAAATTCCAAAGGGCCGGGGCGTCTGCTTTTTATGCGGACAAACCGTGTTTATATACTTCCCGCCATCCGGCAGAGCCGGGCCGTCACAGCCAGCGCACTACCCAGGAAAACTGCTGGGGTATGGTGAAAAATCCCACCGCCCAGCTCAGCAAATTGGCTGCGGCGGCGTAAGCGCACCGCCGGCGTGGGCTGTGTCCTTTCAGCCAGCGGTAATACACCGCCATCTCCGCCAACAGAATCCCCAATTCCACCGGGAACTGGAGCATCCAGGCCGAAAGGGTTCCGGACTGCAGCAGGGCTGTGCCCACAATGGCGGTGAGGGCCAGCTGGGTGGCGGCATTCACCCCTATCACCAAAGCCAGATTCTGCCGCAGCGAAAACCGGAACAGCACCAGCACAGCCAGTTCCAACAGCACCGTGGGCAGGCAGGTGGCCAGATACTGCATCAGATAGGCCAGCCAGACCGGCGGGGTGCGCAACGTGTTGGCGGCGTAGTCGTATACCGCGCTGCTCTGCATCACCAGACGCCGGGTCTCGGGACCCAGCTGCACCTGGCCGCTCTGGGTCACTACCACGATCCGGTAGACCGTGGGGACTCCCACATAGCCAAAACTGTGCACCATGTTGCCATCCTGGTCGGGAGTTCCCACCAGATCTCCCCACATGGGCACACCGGTGCCTCCCGCCAGGGCCGGGCCCCAGCCTTCGGGGGCCGCATCGAAAAGGGCCTGCACCATCTGCTCATCCAGCTCTTCCTCCTGGTACAGGTTGTCGTAGGAGCTGCATTCCGGGGTGAGCAGGTCCAGATAATAGAGTTCGTCGGGCGGGTTCACCACCGTGATGGTCAGCTGATCCTTGGGGCCCATATCCGCCATCACCGGCACCGCCAGCAGCACCAGTACCAGCGCCAAAAGCGCCGCTGCCCGCATCCATCCTCTGCCTTTCATCGCTCCAGCCTCCCTTCGGCTTTTGCTGTATCGCACAAGGGTTTCTTTCTGCTTTCAGTATACCAGCCCGGGTCCTCTCTGTCCACGAAAAGGGGCAGTTTGTATTTATTCTGTATCCACCGGCTGGCCGCTCTCCAGCTGCTCGGTCTGCTCCACTGCCTGCAGCCGTCGCTGGATCTGCCGGGTGCGGACTCCCACCAGTTTTTCCAGCTCATCCCCGGCCTGACGCAGCCGGTTCTGAGTCTGGGTCAGCACCGTGGCAAAGGTGTCGAACTCGGCCTTTACCCCGGCCAGCACCTGCCATACCTCCCCCGACCGCTTCTGGATGGCCAAGGTGCGGAAGCCCATCTGCAGGCTGTTGAGCAAAGCCGCCATGGTGGTGGGCCCGGCCACCACAATGCGGTAATCCCGCTGGAGGATCTCGCTGATGCCCCGGCGCACCACCTCGGCATACAGTCCCTCCACCGGCAAAAACATCACGCCGAAATCGGTGGTGTAGGGCAGCCGGACGTATTTGTCCCGGATATCCTTGGCAAAGCTCTTGATCCGCTTTTCCAGCACCCCCGCCGCCTGCTGCACCGCCGCCGGGTCGGCGCTGTCGTAGGCGTCCTGCAACGCCCCGTAGGCGTCGGCGGGAAATTTGGCGTCGATGGGCAGCCACACCGGGCCCTTGTTATCCCCGGGCAGCTTGACGGCGTACTCCACCCGCTCGCTGCTGCCGGGAATGGTGGCGATATTCTCGGCGTACTGCCCCGGGGCCAGAATCTCCTCCAGAATGGCCCCCAGCTGGATCTCACCCAGGATGCCCCGGGTCTTGACGTTGCTCAGCACCTTTTTCAGGTCCCCCACCCCGTTGGCCAGCGTCTGCATCTCTCCCAGTCCCCGGCTCACCTGCTCCAGCTGGCGGCTCACCAAAGCAAAGCTGTTGTGCAGCTTTTCCTCCAAAGTCTGCTGCAGTTTGTCGTCCACCGTGCGGCGGATCTCCTCCAGCCGCCGGTCGTTGTCGGCCTGCATGGCCGAAACCCGCTTTTCCAAAGTCAGGCGGATATTTTCCAGCTTCTGCTCGCTCTGCACGGCGCTGCTCTCCAGCTGCCGGGCCATCTGCCGCAGAGTGATATCCTGCATCTCGGCGGCCTGGCGGGTGGCCATAGCCTGGTTCTGCTGGGCCTTCTGCATGGCCCGGTCGGTGCCGGCGGCCAGCTCCTGCCGGGCGGCCCGCAGCTCGGCCAGCAGGTCCTGGCGCACCTTTTCCAGATCTTCCCCCGTCAGGCCGGGGCGCTGTTTTTTAACTGCCCCCAGGGCAGCGGCGGCCAGCAGAGCCGCAGCGGCCGAAAAGACCAGAGCCAGTATCTGTATCCATTCCATCTTGTTTCTTCTCCTTTGCCCGGCGGACTGTTTGGCGCACCCGCCGCATATAGATAGTATCAGTATACGGTGCCAAGCGCCGCAAATCAATGCTTTTGCAAAGGAGCTGATCTGGCTTGAAGCCCTTGTTCTCCCCCCGCTGTCTGCGTGTGACCGGCGTTCTGGCGGTGATTTTCTGCCTGGGCGCCCTGGCCTGCCGCGCCTTGTCCCCTGGCACGGCGGGCTGCCGCCAGGAGGATCTCTCCCACTGGCCCGCCGCCCTGAACGCCGAAGCCGACGCCGGCGCCTCGTCTCCGCCCACAGAAAAGCGGGTGTTCCTCACCTTTGACGACGGCCCCAGCGCCACCACCGAGACCATCCTGGACACTTTGGCCGAAAAGCAGGTCAAGGCCAGCTTTTTTGTCATCGCCGCCGAAAACAACGAAAAATACCTGCCCCTGGTCCAGCGCATCCAGGAGGAGGGCCACACCATCGCCCTGCACAGCGCCAGCCACGATTACAGCGACATCTACTCCAGCACCGCCGCCTACTGGCAGGACATCGACCTGCTGCTGGAAAAGCTCTCCCCCTACCTCACCGCCCAGCCCAGCTGGCTGCGGTTCCCCGGGGGCAGCACCAACACGGTCAGCCGCAAATACGGCGGCAGCGGCCTGATGGAAAAACTGGTGGCCCGGGCCGCCGAAAAGGGCTATCAGGTGCTGGACTGGAACGTCAGCGCCGAGGACGCCGTGGGCAGCCACCCCAGCGCCAGCCGGATTCTGGAAAACATCCAGTCGGACAGCCGAGGTAAGACCACCTGCGTGGTGCTGATGCACGACACCAACGCCACCCCCAACACCGCCAAGGCCCTGCCCGACATCATCGACTGGTACGCCGCAGAAGGATACCGCTTCTGCACCCTCAGCGAGGAAGCCCCCTGAAAAAATTTTGACCGGCCCAAAGCCGGTCTTTTTTGTGTCGAAGAGGCGGCTATTTTTGGATAAAGTGTGAATTTTGCTTCGTTTCCTTTGTTTCTTTCGTCAAATGAATTGCCAATCCGCCGCAAATGGGATATGATAGATGTATCGCCCTGCGCCTTGGGGAAAAAGGCGCACCAGGAGGGGAGGGGGGCGGCCGGTGTTCGGATATCTCACACCTTACAAGCCCGAGATGAAAATACTGGAATTTGAATGCTACCGGGGGGTCTACTGCGGGCTGTGCAAACAGCTTGCGGCCGACTACGGCTTTTTGGCCCGCATGTTCCTCAACTACGACCTGGTGCTGGTGAGCCTTTTGGCCGACGGCCTTTCGGGCCAGACGGGCAAACCCTGTATGCAGCGCTGCATGGTCAACCCGGTGCGCCGGTGCATGCTGACCCAGACCGACGGTCTGCGTCTGGCCGCCGACGGCCTGGTGCTCACGGTGTGGTACAAGCTGGCCGACGATGCCGCCGACGAGCCTTTCGCCCGGCGCATGGCCTCCCGGCTGCTGCGCTTCGCCTGCCGGCGGATGCACAAAAAGGCGGCGGCCCGCCGCCCGGAAATTGACCGGGCACTGGCCGAGGCCACCCGCAGCCAGCAGCAGGCCGAGGCCGACGCCACCGCCAGCTATGATCGCGCCGCCGACGCCACCGCCCGGATGACCGCCAGCATTTTTGCCGCCTGCGCCGCCAGTGAGGACCAAAAGCCCACTCTGGAGCGCCTGGGCAGCTTTTTGGGGCGCATCATCTATTTTCTCGACGCCGCCGAGGACTTCGAGGAGGACGTCCGCCGGGGCCGCTACAATGTGTTTGTCCGCAACGGGCTCACCAAGGCCCAGGCCGACGAGGAGGCCCGGCGTCAGTGCCGTATGGCCGCCGCCGAAGCCGCCCGCTGCTACCAGCAGCTGCCTTTGCGGCTGAATAAACCCATCTGGGACAACATCCTTTATCTGGGCCTGCCCCAGAGCATCCAGATGGCAGGGCAGCCCCGTCGCCGGCAGGACCGCCACCCGGCCTGACAAGTATTTCCGCACACAGTGCTAACGATATAAAAGGAGAAAAACCGACATGAACGCATACGAGATCCTGGGCGTCGCCCCCGACGCCACCGAAGAACAGATCAAGGCCGCCTACCGGGCCCTGGCCGCCAAATACAGCGGCGAGGAATACGCCCAAAGCCCCATGAAGGAAGAGGCCGAAGCCAAAATGAACGAGATCAACGCCGCCTTTGACGAGGCCATGAGCCGGCTGCGGGTGGGCGAAAGCAGCTCCCAGGCCGGCCAGCAGAACCCTGGCGCCGGTCAACCCGGCCAAGGCCAGACCCCGCCCCGCTATACCACCGGCCCCCAGAACGGGGCAGGGGGCAAATGGGCGGCCATCCGGCAGTTGATCAACGCCGGCCGGGTGGACGAAGCCCTGGCCGAGCTCAACGCCATCCCCGGCGGCGCTTCCCAGGCCGAGTGGAACTTCCTCATGGGCAGCGCCTTCTACTATAAAGGCTGGCTCAACGAGGCCTACCAGTACTTCTCCACCGCCTGCCGTCTGGCTCCCGGCAACCGGGAATACGAGGCCGCTCTGCGCAACCTGCAGGCAGGCCAGAACGGCCAGATGCCCGGCAACCCCTACGGCAGCTACGGCGCTCCCGGCGGCCAGGCCATGACCTGCAGCTGCTGCGACATCTGCGCCGCCATGTACTGCATGGACGCCTGCTGCACCTGTATGCGGGGGTGCTGAGAAGTGCGTTCCAATACCCGCCGCACCGCGGTATGCGGCATGTTTGCCGCTCTGGCAGTGGTCCTGCTTGCCGCAGGCAGTATTTTTCCCTTGGCCACCTTCTGCGCCCCTGCCCTGGCGGGTCTCTGCGCGGTTCCGGTGGCGGTGGAGTTCGGCCTCAAGGCCGGGCTGGCCGTCTATATCATAACCGGCGTTCTGGCCCTGTTCTTCTGTCCAGACCTGGAAGCCGTCTGCATCTTTTTGTTCCTGCTGGGGTACTATCCCCTGCTCAAACCCTGGCTGGACCGCGCTGCCCGGCCGGTGGTGCGGGTGCTGGCCAAGCTGGCGATCTGCAATCTGTCGGTTCTGGCCTGCTACGGCCTGCTGCTGTTCGTATTCCCTTTGCCCGCTTTGCAGGCAGAGATGGGCGAGATGGGTCTGCTGGCCGCCGGCGGTATGCTGGTGCTGGCCAACATCACCTTCTTGGTCTACGACGCGGCGCTGGTCAATCTGTTCCGCATCTATCTCTGCCGCATCCGGCCCCGTCTGTTTCCGCCGGGACGCCGCTGACCGGCCCTTCTGCCCCGCTTTTTTTCTTTGCCGGTTTTGGTCAAAGAAGAGGCGGGTCTTTTTACCTCTGTCCCTTTTCTAACTATCAGCCGCGGATTTTCCGCGCAGAAAGCCGGTGGATCTGTTTATGGAACTGAAAACCCAGGTGAAAGCCCTGAACTATACCAAAAAACTGCTGCTGGGGGAGACCGACTCCATCCTCCCCTGGCCCTATTACCCCCAAAAGCCCGCCTTTGACCCTCAAAGCCGCACCCTTGTCCCCCTGCCCCGCAGCACCCCCGAAGCTCAAGGGCTCTCCAGCGGCCAGCTGGAGGAATTTCTGCGCCGGCTGGCGGCTCTGCCCGAAGCCTGCCCCCAGTCGGTGCTGGTGCTGCGCCGGGGCCAGATCGTGCTGGAGGCCGGTTTCGCCCCCTGCTCGCCCCAGGTGTGGCACGTCACCCACAGCCTGTGCAAAACCGTCACCGGCATGGCCATCGGCCTGCTGGCCGACGAGGGCAAACTGGAGCTGGACCAGCCCCTTTCCGATGTATTTCCGGAATTTTTCAATCTGTTCACCTCCCGGCGCACCCGGTCTTTGACCTTTCGGCATCTGCTCACCATGACCAGCGGGGTGAATTTCCGGGAAGTGGGCGCCCTGCTGGAAAAAAACTGGCTGCGGGCCTATTTTGAGTCGGACCACGCCTTCGACCCCGGCACCCGGTTCGACTACAACAGCATGAACAGCTATGTGCTGGCCTGCGCCGTACAGCGGCTCACCGGCCAGAGTTTGATGGAATTTCTCACCGCCCGCCTTTTCAATCCCCTGGGCTTTGGCCCGGTGGCCTGGGAAAAATGCCCCATGGGTGTGGAAAAGGGCGGCTGGGGTATGTACCTGATGCCCGAGGACATGGCCAAGCTGGGTCTGCTTCTGCTGCAGAAGGGAGCCTGGAAAAACGCCGACGGTTCCACCAGCCAGATTCTCAGCCCCGGCTGGGTAGAGCAGATGACCACCCGCCAGGTGGAGACCCAGGGCGTGGCCGACTACGGCCTGCACATCTGGACTCTGCCCCAGGGCGGCTTTACCATGAACGGTATGTTCGGCCAGTATGTCTACTGTCTGCCCCAGCAGGAGCTGGCGGTGGTGTTGTGTGAGAGCAGTCCCAACCTGTTTTCCGACAGCCGGGTCTTTTCTTTGCTGCAGGGGACCTTCGCGGACAAGCCGCTTCCCGATTCCCTGCCCGCCGACCCCTCGGCCCTGGAAAAGCTGAACTGGCTGACCCAGCGGCTGCAATACCAGCGCCCGGCCCCCCAGCCGGAATCTCCGCCCCCGGCCCTGCCCTGGTACAAGGCCCTGTGGCGGCGCCTGTTCGGGCCCAAGGAGCTGCCTGCCCCCGGTCCCCAGCCTCTGCCCGCCCGGGCCCAGGAGCTGCTGGCCGGCAAGACCTTTTATGCTCCCGACAACCACGTGGGCCTGCTGCCCCTCATGGCCCAGTGTATGCAGGGCAACTACGGCCAAGGGCTGCGCTCGCTGGCCTTTGAAGGGCGGGAAGGCATTCTGCGGATGCTGTGGCAGGAAGGGGAGGATACCTTCTCCATCCCCCTCAACTTCGCCGCTCCCCAAAGCTGCACTTTGCTGCTGGGCCAGGAGCAGTGGATGGCCGCCGCCATGCCGGTCCTGACCGCCAACGAGGACGACGTGCCGGTGTTGAAGATCACCCTCTGTTTCCCCGAACATTCCAGTTCCCGGCGCATCAAGCTGTTTCTGTATGACCAGCAGCCCCTGCTGCGTCTGGAGGAAACCCCTTCCCTGCTGGACTCCATGCAGCAAATGAGCGGAAACGCCCAGGTGGACCTGTTCCTGGATCTGTTCAAGGACGCCGGCTATGCCCGCTACCGGCTCAACCGGTTCTGCAGCCCCGAGCTGCATCTCACCGAGACGCCCCCCGAAGCCCTGGCCCCTGTGGAATAAGCCGCAGCTTTCTGCAGCTGGCTTCAAAGCCCCCTAGAGATATAACAGCAATCCCCCCTGCCGCAGCAACGCTGCGGCAGGGGGGATTGTTTATTTCTGCGCCGGTTTCGACCGGCCCCAAAAAGGCT
>DXDW01000101.1 GCA_019115305.1 Candidatus Anaerofilum excrementigallinarum | reverse complement strand
CACAGGTGCAAATCCGAAGAACAGCCGCATGCGAAATTCGGTTTCCTTCAGGGCATATTCGTCGGCCAGCACCGGCCCGCAGCTGTTGGAGCCGATGCCGCTGTTCTTGTAGTCCAGGCACAGCTCCACTTCATCACCCTTTTTCAGTTCAAAGTTATGGGCGGTGGAGGTCAGCAGCTCCTGTGGATAATGGGACGCCCGGAAGCTGAAGGGCTGATCTCCGGCAGCCCACAGCGCCGCGTCGGCGCAGCGCAGCCGCATCTGCTCACAGCCCACATGGCTGCCGTGCTCCTGGGGCTTGATGGTGTCCACATACTCGTCGCTGACCGTGCCCGCAAAGTGGCCGAACCAGCAGGCATTCTTTTTGTCCAGATAGCTTTCCTGCGGGCCGTAGCCGGTGTAGTCCAGCTGTTCAAAACCGGCGGGCAGCATCATGCGCACGCCGAACCGAGGCAGGAAGGGGAACATCTCATCCCGTTTGCCTTCCAGCTCCAGCGCAATGGTTCCGTCGGCGCCGATCTGCCAAAGGGCGGTGCAGCGCAGGAAGGGCTGCCGGATGGAGGCTGCAAACACCAGATCGCAGCGGATGGCCGTGCCCTCTTCTGCAAGAACCTGGCAGTCGGCAACCCGTACCTGGGCGCGGTTATAGCCCGCCTGCTCCCAGACCCGGCGGATCTTGCGGTCGTTGTCGGTGGGGGCGCGCCACACATTGAAGCCCATGGGTCCGGCCAGCCGTTCGGCTCCGTTCCACACAAGGCTCTTGAAGCAGCCGGTAAACCGGTTCAGCACATAGGCAAAGTTTTCGCCGCTTACCCGAATCTCCTCGTCGTCCTCCTCCACAGCCAGCGCGGCAGGCTGCAAGCGAAGCTCCTGCTTCTCGGACTGACGCAGGGTGAGCTGATCGAAGCCCAGCTCATCGCCAGCCTTCACGAAATCCCCATCGGTGCGGGCCAGATACACCAGCCGCAGATCCACCCGGCCGGGCTGCTGAGGCAGCCCACAGGGCAGAGGCATGCAGGCGGTCTGACGGGCGGAGATGGTGGGCAGCTCTCCTCTGCCCTGCTCCACTACCACGCCGTCCAGTTGCAGCTCCCAGCGATATTCCGCCAGCTGGCTCACATCCATAAAATCCAGCGTGCTTCGCAGCTGAATCTCGCCGTCGTTCAGATAGGCGCGCACCGGCCGCCAGACGTTTTTCAGCTCTTTTAAGCCGGTATGGGGAATCCGATCCGGCGAGACCAGACCGTCTACGCAGAAGTTGATGTCGTGGGGGAATTCGCCGCTGTCGCCGCCATAGAGGAATTTACGGCGGCCATCTGCCGTGACGCCGCCGTCCACCGCATGGTCACACCATTCCCACACGAAGCCGCCCAGCACGCCGGGCTCTTCCAGGAACAGCTTCTCATAGTCTTCCAGATCGCCGGGGCCGTTGCCCATGGCATGGCAGTACTCCACCAGCAGGAAGGGCTTGGTGTTGGCGGAGTTTGCCAGCCACTGGCGCACAAAGGCTGGTTCATTGTACATCCGGCTGTAAAGGTCGAACATGCTGGTGTCGTTGATATGACCGCCGGTCTGGTGCCAGGAGCCCTCGTAATGCATCAGGCGGGTGGGGTCATAGTCCCGGCCCCAGATGCCTGCCTTCTCGAATCCGGGTCCGTGGCCGGACTCGTTGCCCAGCGACCAGATGATCACCGCCGGGCTGTTTTTGTCCCGAATGATGCAGCGCTGCACCCGGTCCAGAATCAGCGGCTCGAACTCCTTCCACTGAGCGATCAGTCCAAAGGTGGTCTCGTCGCCGCCGCCGAACAGCTCCGTTACGCCATGGCACTCGATGTCCGCTTCGTCGATCATGTAAAAGCCGTAGCGGTCGCACATCTGTACGAACCAGGGCGCATTGGGGTAATGGCTGCTGCGGATGGCGTTCACGTTATGCTGCTTCATCAGAGCCAGATCCTTGAGGGCCTGCTCGTAACTGATGGTAAAGCCGGTCACCGGGTCGGAATCGTGCCGGTTTACGCCTTTCAGCCGCAGCGGCTTGCCGTTCAGCAGCACCTGGCGGCCCTTTGTGGTAATGTCCCGCACGCCCACCGGCTGGCAGATGACCTCCTCTTCGGTGCGCAACAGCAGCTGGTAGAGCTCCGGCGTTTCGGCCGTCCAGAAGTGGGGCTCCTCCAGATGGATGGTGAACTCGGTGGCTGCTTCACCCCGGCAGACAAGGCTGCCCTGCGGGTCATACAGCTCCCACTCCAGCTCCCCTTCGCCGCCGTTCCATTCCACGCCCACCTGGATCACCGCACGGGTGTAATTCTCCCGGCCCCAGGTGCGCACGCCGAAGTCCCGGATATGCTGCCGGGGCCGCATCAGCAGGTACACGTCCCGGAAGATACCGGACATGCGGAACTTGTCCTGACATTCCAGATAAGTACCCACACTCCATTTCATCACCAGCACCGCCAGCAGGTTTTCACCCTCCACCAGATAGGGGGTCACATCAAACTCACTGGTGGAGTGACTCACCTGGCTGTAGCCGACCCGGTGGCCGTTTACCCATACATAGAAAAAGCTGTCCACACCTTCAAAATTCAGATAGACCTGCTGGCTGAGCATGGCGGCATCCACCGTGAAATGGGTGCGGTAAGCCCCGCAGGGATTTTGATGGGGCACAAAGGGAGGGTCAAACGGGATGGGGTAGCGCACATTGCTGTACTGATTCTGATCCAGGCCTTGCGTCTGCCAGCAGGAAGGCACCGGCATCGGCGGGTAGCCGCTGGCGTCGAACTCCGGCTGGCAGAACTCCTCCGGTACGGCGCTGATTTTATCATAAAGCTGCATCTGCCAGGTTCCGTTCAGCAGAACGAAGCGCTCCGAACTCTCTCGCATCGCTTGTACCGGGTCCTGACCAGGTGCAAAGGGGATGTAGTACGCCCGGTTGGGCATGACGCCTTCATGAGGGCGGGCCCAATCTTCAAATTCATGGCGGTGTTTCATAGGATTCCTCCTGTTTTTATTCGGTGCAGCCGCACCGGCACAAGGAGCCGGGGCAGACTTTGCCCCGGCTTTTATTTTACTATTATTATATCATCGATACAGCGGGCCGTAGTGCTTGCAGGCGGCAAAATCCGCAGCTTCGGTGTCCTTCGTGCCGAAGGCCGCCCAGGAATGAGGACGGTAGATTTTCTCCTCCGGCAGGTTGTGCAGCGCCACGGGGATGCGCAGCATGGAGGCCAGGGTGATCAGGTCTGCGCCCACATGACCGTAAACAGTCACGCCATGGTTCGCGCCCCAGTTGGCCATCACACTGTACACATCGGTGAACGCGCCCTTGCCGGTGAGGCGGGGCACGAACCAGGTGGTAGGCCAGGTGCGGTCGGTGCGCAGGTCGATGGGGGTGTGCACATCGTCCGGCAGGTTGGCGGTCCAGCCTTCGGCCAGTTGCAGCACAGGGCCCACGCCCTCCACGATGTTTACGCGCAGCAGGGTGACAGGCATCTCGGCGGCACAGCGGAAGTGGCTGGAGAATCCGCCGCCCCGGAAGTATTCATAGTTGGCACGGCACCAGTCGGTGGCTTTGAGGCAGGCGGTCATGTCCTGCTCGGTCATCTGCCAGAAGGGCTTCATCACATGCTCGCCCTTTTCGTTGGTGGCAGCGCCGGAGCCGTCCAGCGCGGTGGCGCCGGAATTGATCAGGTGGATGAAGCCGTCCTTGGCCACGCCTTCGGGCTTATGGCCGGTGACACGCTCGCAGGCCTCCGGACTCCAGTAGGTGCGCACGTCATGGAAGCAGGGGGCGGTGCCGGTGACCAGAGTGCCCAGCATCATGGCCACGCCGTTCAGGGTGTCATTCTCGGTGGCAAAGGGGGTGGGCTGCTTAGGGCCGTTCCAGTCGAAGGTGGAGGCCATAATCGCCTCGGAGAAGTCCGCATTGGGCAGCCAGTCGGTCCAGTTGCGCTGGCCCTGGAAGCCGCCTGCAACCGCATTCTTGCCTAACGCTTCCTCGTGCCAGCCCATCTCGGCCAGCTTGGGGTTGCCGTACAGGATGTCCCGCATGACCATGGTCATCTTGGTCACGAACTCCCAGTCCTTGTCGGCGGGAACCACCTTAGACTTGGTGATGACCTCAGGCAGATTCTTGCCCGCGTTGCAGTCAAAACCTTCCTTGCAGTTGGCCTTCACCCAGGCCAGCGCACGATCGTATTCCTCGTGGTCGTAGATCTCCAGGGTGATGCGGCGGATGATCTCGGTCATATCCACCCACTCGGCCCGGATGCCCAGATACTTCTGAAACATGGAAGCGTCGCAATAGCTGCCGGCGATGCCCATGGCCACACCGCCCAGGTTCACATAGGCCTTGTTCTTCATCCAGCCAACGGCCACCGCACAGCGGGCAAACCGCAGGATCTTTTGGGCCACATCGGCAGGAACACTGGTATCGGTGGCATCCTGTACATCATGGCCGTAGATGGAGAAGGCAGGCAGACCCTTCTGGGCATGAGCGGCCAGCACCGCGGCCAGATACACCGCGCCGGGGCGCTCGGTGCCGTTGAAGCCCCAGACCGCCTTGATGGTGCGGGGGTCCATGTCGAAGGTCTCGCTGCCGTAGCACCAGCAAGGGGTGACGGTGAGGGTTGCCACCACGTTTTCGGTGGTAAATTTGTCGGCGCAGGCCGCCGCTTCGACACCGCCGCCGATGGTGGAATCCGCGATCACACACTGGACGGGGGTGCCGTCCGGATAACGCAGATTCTCTTCGATCAGAGCCTTGGCGTTCTTCGCCATGGTCATGGTCTGAACTTCCAGGCTTTCCCGCACGCCGCCCCAGCGGCCGTCAATGGTAGGACGAATACCGATTTTCGGATAAAGCATATCTAATTCCTCCGTTCAGGATTCTTTCAAAATGGTTTTGTAGCGTTCAAAGGCGCTGTTCCAGAGCGCCGTATCCTCCGGCTGATACCGCTGCACCGGCTCGGTGCGGACAATGAGGGCCCGGCCCTCGTCCAGATTTTTCAGCTCACCCAGAGCTACAAGCTGGATGAGAATATTGCCCAGCGCGGTGGCTTCAATGGGCCCGGTGATCACCGGCAGGCCGATGCTGTTGGCCGTCATCTGGCAGAGAAGCTCTGCCTGTGCTCCGCCGCCCATGATGTGCAGAGCGGTGAATGTCTGGCCGGTGGAACGGCTCAGCTGTTCCAGTGCGAAGCGGTACTTGAGAGCAAGGCTCTGGTACACGCAGCACATCACCTGCCCCACCGTCTCCGGCACCAGCTGACCGGTGCGGCGGCAGAACTCCCTCACCCGGGCTGGAATATCGCCGGGCGGGGTAAATTCGGGCGCGTCCGGGTCGATAAAGCTTTGCAGCGGCTCAGCCTCCAGGGCCATCTGCGCCAGCTGGGCGAAGGAGTAATCCATTCCCTCCCGCTGCCACTGACGGCGGCTTTCCTGAATGAGCCACAGACCGATAATGTTTTTCAGATAGTTCACCTTGCCGTTGGCTCCCCGCTCGTTGGAGAGGGCCAGTTCCTGGCTTTGCTCGGTGAGCACCGGCTCGTCCAGCTCGCAGCCGATCAGGCTCCAGGTACCACAGGAGAGAAAGGCCGCGCCGGGCTGCGGGTCAGGCATAGCCGCCACCGCGCACTGGGTATCGTGCCCGGCCACCGCGATGACCTTGGCACCCTTGTACTCTCCCACCACGCTGCCGCTGGGCACCAGCGGAGCCAGCATCTGCTCGGGGATATTGAATGCCTCCAGCACCGGCTTGCTCCAGCCGCCGCTCTTTGCATCCAGCATCTGGCTGGTGGAGGCGATGGTGGTCTCACAGACTTCGCTCCCGCACAAGGCGTGGGCGAACAGGTCCGGCATAAAAAGCAGCCGTTTGGCCTGTTTCAGCAGCTCCGGCTGCTCCTTTTGCAGCGCCAGCAGCTGGAACAGGGTGTTGATGGCCATGATCTGACTGCCGGTGGCCCCGTAGAGCTCCGCCTGCGGCATGATTTTCTCGGCCTGCTCCACCATACCTGCGGTGCGGCCGTCCCGGTAATGAACCGGGTCCTCCAGGAGCCTGCCGTCTTCGTCCAGCAGGCCGAAGTCCACGCCCCAGGTGTCGAAGCCGATGCTGTCGAACTCGCCTGCTTTTTCAATGCCCTTGTACACGTTTTCCATCAGGTCGGCAAAATCCCAGCGGAAATGGCCGTCCGCCTGTCGGGGGCGGTTTTCAAAGCGGTGCACTTCCCGGTAGGTCAGTGCTCCATCGCTGTATTGTGCCAGGATGGCCCGCCCGCTGGATGCGCCGAAATCAAAGGCCAGAACTCGTTTCATGGGCGTTTCCTTTCCCGGTCAGCGCAGGCCGTTGTCGAATTTCTTGTAGCCGGGGTGACGGCCGGTGACCTGATAGAATCCGCGCAGGTCGATCAGCTTCTGGATGTTCTCCCGGCTGATGTCGATGCTGCCGCCCAGGATCACCGCGTTGATGGTGATCTTGGCCCACAGCTCCAGGCTTTCCATCCGGTAGAAGGCGGTGATGATGTCGCTGCCCACCGCCAGCGCGCCGTGGTTCTCCAGCAGCATCACATCATGCTCTTCCAGATAGGGCTCGATGGCATCCGGCACCTCGGTGGTGCTGGGGGTGCCGTAAGGGGTCAGGGGTACGCTGCCGATCACCGCCACGTCCTCAATCATGTTGTACATGTCCATCGCCTTGTGGGCCACGGCAAAGCCGGTGGCGCCGGGAGGATGGGCATGGATCACGCTCCAGATATCCGGACGCTTTTCGTAGCAGCGCAGATGCATCTTGATCTCGCTGGAGGGGCGCAGACCCTCGGCGCCTTCCAGCACCTCACCCTTCGCGTTGATGCGAATGAGCTTCTCCGGGGTGATGAAGCTCTTGCTCATGCCGGTGGGGGTGCACAGGAAGGTGCCATCCTCCAGACGGGCGGACACGTTGCCGTCGTTGGCGGCAACCCAGCCCAGCTGCCACATCTTGTGGCAAACGTCGCAAATCTGTTCTTTCAAAGCCTGCAATTCCATTGTTTTTGCCTCGTTTCTTCCTTATATAAACAGGATGGTTATTTCTGATATTTGGGGCTGTTCTCATAAACCGGCTTACCCTCAGAGTAAATACCCGGGCGGCGCATCTGGCCGAAACCGGTCACCGCTTCCCTGCTGCCGTCCATGGCCGGGTCCGCATAGGTGTAGTACCAGTTCTGCAGCTGGCTCAGCAGCTGCTCCCGGATGGGGGCGTATTCCGGTTTCTCCACCAGGTTTTCCTTCTCACCCGGGTCTGTGGTCAGGTGATACAGCTCGTGGGGGCCATAGGGATAGCGATGGATGTACTTCCATTCCTGATTGCGGATCATCCGGCTGTTGCCGTACTCGTCCAGGATCACCACATGGTTGTCGGTGTCCTCACCCTGTACCAACACATTGGCAAAGCTGTGGCCCGGCAGATCCTCCGGCAGCTGTGCGCCCAGATCCAGCAGTTCGTTCAGGGTCTGGATGATATCGTAATGACTGCACATGCTGGGGGTCACCCGGTCGGCCAGGATGTGGCCCGGCCAGCGTGCAATGAACGGCACCTTCACCGCGGTATCGAACAGGTTGAACGGGAAGGTACCGTTGCCCTTGCCCCAGATGCCGTGATGGCCCATGTTCATGCCGTTGTCGGCGGTAAAGATCACCAGAGTGTCCTCCGCGATGCCCAGCTGCTCCAATTTGTCCAGCAAACGGCCCACACCGGCATCCATGGCGCTCACTGCCGCATAATAGCCCCGCAGCAGCCGCTTGCGCTCCTCGCCGGTGCCGCCGGGAGCGGTGGGAATTTGATTCGGATGAAGGGGTTCATCCGGCGTTGCGGTGAATTCACAGTTCCGATACAGATCGATATACTCCGCCGGGTGCTGATCCTCGTCCCAGGGATCGTGGGGGGCGGTGTAATGCACGCTCACATAGAAGGGGTTTTCCTGCCCGGCGAAGGCGTCCAGGTAATCCAGCGCGTGCTCGGTGATCAGGTCGGTGATGTAGCGGCTTTCAAAATGCAGCTTGCCGTCCTCGATCACGTCCGCCTGATTGTACAGGCAGCCGCCCCGGCCGATGGTGTACCAATGGGAGAAGCCGTGCTGAGGCTGCATGCTGTCGCCCAGATGCCACTTGCCCGCCAGTGCACAGGTGTAACCGTTCTGCGCCAGCAGATCCGGATAGGTGGTGAGCCCCTGCAGATACTGGATGGGCACATCCTCACTGGCAAAATAGGGATGATCCGCATGTTCCCCCAGGGCTTTTTTGTCCAGGCTGCCGCTGCGAATCCAGTCGTGCACACCATGCTGGGAAGGAATACGTCCGGTGAGGATGGAAGCGCGGGCCGGGCTGCACACCGGGGAGGCGCAGAAGAAGTTGTCGAACCGGGTGCCCTGGGCGGCAAGCCGGTCCAGATTGGGGGTCTGGATGTCCGCATTGCCTGCGCAGTGCATGGCCCAGGCGCCCTGGTCGTCGGTGAGAATAAACAGAAGATTGGGTCTTTTTTTCATGAAATTCTGCCTCATTTCAAAAAGAAGCCGGCAGCCCCCGCCTCGGGGCTGCCGGCCTTTTCTCTGCGTGCGCTGGCTCGGCTGTGCCTCGCCAGCCCGGATGCAAACATGTTTATTTTGCGGACTTGAAGGTGGTCAGCTGGTTCTCGACCTCTTTCATCAGATCGTCCACACCGTTGGCCTGCATGGCCTCCAGGAACTTGGGAATGTACTCAGCGGGGTCCACGGAACCGGTCTCCAGAGAGGGGGTGTACTCGGAGATCACGTTGGTGAGGGCCGCAACCTGAGTTTCCACAGGAACCGCGTCAAAGGTGAAGCCGTTGTTGGAAGAGATCACAGCGGAGTCGTTGTACTCCTGGAACAGCTGCTCGATGTTATCGGGGTAGCTGATGTCCCACTTCTGGTTGAAGGGAGTGCCGAACTGCCAGCCGTAGGTGTAGTCGTAGCCGTTTTCGGTCAGGGTGCCGCCCATAGTCTTGTCCACCTGCTTGTCGCCCACTGCGGTGTAGTGCTCGCCCTCGATGCCGTGGCGGATCAGGGTGCCCACGTATTCATCGGTGTTCAGCAGGTTGATGAACTCCAGAGCCTTGTCGGGGTGCTCGCTGGCGGAAGAGATGGCCAGCAGGCCGCCCATGGCGCTGCGGGTCTCAAACAGGGGGTCCATCAGAGCAACGAAGCCAACGCCGTGGCCGCTGGAAGCGCTCATGGA
>DXDW01000100.1 GCA_019115305.1 Candidatus Anaerofilum excrementigallinarum | reverse complement strand
TTTTTAAGTGCTTTTTACAAAAGCTTTGAAAGGTAAAGAACTAAGGTCGAAAGTTACCGTGTATCTTAATTATATAATGTAAATCCCACAAAATCAAGCAAAAAACAAAGCAAAGCCCCGGTTTGAAAGTTTGACTTTTAAACAGAAACGAGTATACTTATCTTGCAAGCCCGGAGCGTAGCTCCGGCGCGGACGACAAACTGCTATTTTCTTTCTTTATTATACTTTCCCACCCCTCTATGCAAAAGAGCCTGCCGCCAAGCAGGCTCTTTTGCGTTTGTGAAAAAAGGCCCGCCGGCCGCTGGTGTTTTCCAGCAGGCCGACGGGCTTTTTTCGTCAGGGACGCAGGGGCTTGGCCAGCACCAGGCGGTCGAAGCCGCCGTATTTCTCCTTGCGGCAGACCGGCTGGTAGCCGCAGGCGAGAAAATTGTCCAGGCTGTGGGGATTGTGGGGGCTCACGGTGCAGCCCAGTCCCTGGATGGCCGGGTCCAGCCGCTGCTCGGCCAGCCCCAGCAGCAGCCGCTGGAGGCCGTTGCCCCGGTAGTCGGGGTGGACCAGCACGGTGTCCAGGTTGGCCCAAAAAGGCTGCTGGGAAAGATCCAGCCCCATGTCGGCGGCGTAGCTGCGGGGGGAAGCGCCGCAGTACTCCATGCAGACATAGCCGGCGATCTGTCCCTGGTCCCGGAGCTGCAGCAAAAATCCATGCTCCAGCTGGGCGGCCAGCTCGGCTTCCGGGGTGGCCACAAAGAGGGCGGGGTCGGGCAGACAGGCCACGATCTCCTTTTGCAGCTGCCACAGGGCGGGCAGATCGGCCTTGCCGGCGGGGCAGAGGGTGAGCACCCGGGTGGTGGGGCGGCCCCGGAAACGGGAAATGGCAAACTTCATGGCGCGCTCTCCCCCTTACACCAGGTACGGCTCGAAGAGGTGCAGATCGGTGGTTTTGGCGATGCCTTCCAGATAGACCCCCTCGGGGCGGTATTCCTCCACGGTCACGCTGCCCCGCTGGCGCAAAGGCGCCGCCAGGCCCAGCTGGTCGTAGGGCAGCAGCAGCTTCACCGGGCGCATCCGGCTGGACAGCTGGCGATCCAGCTCCTCCAGCAGAGCATTCAAGCCCAGACCGGTGCGGGCGCTGGTGAGCAGCACTCCCGGGGTGAAGGACAGCGCCCCCTTGTCACACTTGTTATATACGGTGATCTGGGGAATGCCGGCACAGCCCAGCTGCTCCAGCACCTCGTCGGTGACGGCCAGCTGTTCCTCCCGCTGGGGGTCGCTGGCGTCGGCCACCTTGACGATGACATCGGAATAGGCGGTCTCCTCCAAGGTGCTCTTGAAGGCGTCCACCAGATGATGGGGCAGCCGGCTGACAAAGCCTACGGTGTCCACCGCCACCACCGTGAGGCCGCTGGGCAGAGTGAGCTTGCGGGCGGTGGGGTCCAGGGTAGCAAACAGCATATCCGCCTCCAGCACGTCGGCGCCGCAGAGCCGGTTGAGCAGGCTGGATTTGCCCACGTTGGTGTAGCCAACCAGAGAAATCACCGGTACGCCGCTCTTTTGCCGGGCCCGGCGGTTTTCGCCCCGGCGGGCTTCCAGCTCCTTGAGCCGCTGGCTCAAAGCGTCGATGCGCCGGCGCAGATGCCGCCGGTCGTATTCCAGCTTGCTTTCGCCGGCGCCGCGTCGGGCGCCGCCGCCGCCGCCACCACCGCCGCCCTGGCGGGACAGGCTCTGGCCCAGGCCGGTGAGCCGGGGCAGCCGGTAGCGCAGGGTGGCCAGTTCGGTCTGCAGCTTGCCTTCGTTGGTGATGGCACGGCTGGAAAAGATCTCCAGAATCAGCATGGTGCGGTCGATGACCTCCACCTCCAAAGCCTGTTCCAGGTTGCGGATCTGGCTGCCGGACAGCTCGCCGTCAAAAATGGCCACTTCGGCGTGGAGGTTCTGGCAGACCAGCTTGGCTTCGGCCACCCGGCCTTCGCCCAGCACGGTGGCCACGTCGATGGCATCCCGCTTTTGCAGCACTTCGCCCACCGGCTCCATGCCGTTGGCTTCGGCCAGGGCGGCCAGCTCCTCCAGGCTGCGCTGGGCGTCGTACTGGCCCAGGTCCACAGCCAGCAGCACCGCCTTTACAGGGGGCCGCATCTCTTTTTGTTCGGTCATAGGACAAAATTCTCCTTTTTCAACAGATAAAAACGGCAGTTCACCGGCGTGCCGTCAAACCGGTGCTGGATGCCATTGTGGGTGTGGCGGAAACCCGCCTTTTCCAGTACCCGGGCGCTGGGGGCGTTGCCCTCCATGTGGCAGGCGCTGAGCAGCTGGCCCTCCACTTGGCAGAACCAGTGGCGGCAGACCGCCCGCAGCGCCTCGGCGGCATAGCCCCGGCCCTGGTACTCCACCCCCAGGCAGAAGCCCGGCTCCCAGAGGTCACGGTCCTCGGCGGGGGCCAGGCTGATGCATCCCAGCAGCGCCCCATCCCCCCGGCGCTGGATGGCCCAGCAGTAAAACCGGGGATTGCTTTCGCTCTGCTGCTGCCACAGGGCCAGCAGCTCGGCGGTGACGGTCCAGTTCCGGTGGGGCTTTTCCCGCATCCAGTCCATCACCCGCTCGTCTCCGAACCAGCAGTCAAAGGCGGCCTGGCAGTCGTCCAGGGTAAAGGGACGCAGCAGCAGGCGGTCTGTCTGTAAGGGCACGGTGCCGGTGTGGCGCATGGCGGTTCTCTCCTTTGGGGCGGTATACCGATATTATAGCATGAAGCGATGGCGAATTGACACCGTTTGCCGGCTTTTTTGCCCTTTTAGCCCCCAAATCCAATTGTAAAGTCGGCCCCGGAAGGCCCGGCGGCCTTACATTCTCTTTACAAAAAGCATACAAACCCTTACAAAAAAGGATACAAACCCTTGGTGTTTGTAAAGCGCCAATGGGTGTAAAGTATAGACGTGCCCGAGAGATGAAAAAAACAAGGCGGGTCGCCGAAGACCCAGGGGCACAGCGCCAGGCCGGCTGCAGAGGGCAGAAATTTCCGGCGGCGTCCCATAAAAATGGAGGAAACAAAATTATGAAACTGGCTAAAAAAGTGATTGGTATTACCGCCGCCGCCGCTGTATGCGCCGGCATGATGGCCGGCTGCTCTTCCAACAGCAGCAGCGCCGCCACCAGCAACACCGATAACAGCACTGCCGAGCAGAGCAGCAGCACCGCCGCCACCGAGCTGAGCGGCAGCGTGACCACCGGCGGTTCCACCTCTGTGGAGAAGGTCGTGGGCGCTTTCATCGAGGCCTTCATGCAGGCCAACCCCGATGTGGACGTCACCTATGATCCCACCGGTTCCGGCGCTGGCATCACCGGTGCTTCCGAGGGCACTCTGGACATCGGCCTTTCCAGCCGCGCGCTGAAGGACGAGGAGACTGCTCAGGGCCTCACCGGCACCACCTTCGCCCTGGACGGCATCGCCATCATCGTGAACAACGAGAACACCGTGGAAGACCTGACCCTGGAGCAAATCAAGGGCCTGGCTACCGGTGAGATCACCAACTGGAGCGAAGTCGGCGGCCCCGACGCCCCCGTGGTTCTGATCGGCCGTGAGGCTGGTTCCGGTACCCGCGACGGCTTCGAGAGCATCGTGGATGTAGAGGACGCCTGCAAGTACGAGCAGGAGCTGAACTCCACCGGCGGTGTCATCGCCGCTGTGGCTTCCAACCCCAATGCCTTCGGCTACGCTTCTCTGTCCGCTGTGGAGGACACCGTGAAGGCTGTCACCGTGGGCGGTGTGGCCGCTACTGAGGAAACCGTGCAGGACGGCAGCTACCAGATCCAGCGTCCCTTCGTCTTCGTCACCAAGGACGGCGCTGAGGAGAACGCCGCTGCCCAGGCCTTCATGGAATTCGCCCTCAGCGAGGAGGCTGCCGACCTGATCCGCGGCGCCGGCGCTGTGCCTCTGGCCTGATTTCCCAGCGAATCCCATACATCCCCGCAAAATAAAGGGGCCGGCTGCTTGTGGCCGGCTCTTTTTTAAAGCGGGCGTCTGCCGAAGGAGGGGCGAGTGAAATGGAACAAGTGAAACAACCCCTGGGCAAGGTGGCTTTTGAAGCGGCCGAGCCTGTGGAGAAGAAACAAGCGAAACAGCCCGCCAACCGCAACCTGCGCAAGCTGGTGCGTGACATGGTGGAAAAGATTATGAACACCCTGTTTTTCGTCTGCGGCATGGTGGCCATTTTGGCCGTGCTGCTCATCACCGGGTATATGATCGTCTCGGGTCTGCCCGCCATCCAGCAGATCGGTGTGGTGGATTTCCTGTTCGGCACCGAGTGGGCCTCCACTGCCGCCGAGCCCAAGTTCGGCATTCTGCCCTTTATCCTCACCAGCGTCTGGGGCACTCTGGGAGCCATTGTCATCGGCGTGCCCATCGGCCTGCTGACGGCGGTGTTCCTGTCCAAGGTGGCCAGCCCCAAGGTAGCCGGGGTTGTGCGCCCCGCGGTGGAACTGCTGGCCGGTATCCCCAGCGTGGTGTATGGCCTCATCGGTATGATGGTGCTGGTACCCGCCATGATGGACATTTTCAACCTCAACAACGGCACCTGCCTGCTGGCTGCCATTCTGGTGCTGGCTATCATGATTCTGCCCTCCATCATTTCGGTGAGCGAAACGGCCCTGAACGCCGTGCCCAAGGAGTATGAGGAGGCCAGCCTGGCCCTGGGCGCCACCCAGATCGAGACCATCTTCAAGGTGAGCATCCCCGCAGCCAAAAGCGGCATCGTGGCCGGCGTGGTGCTGGGCGTGGGCCGCGCCATCGGCGAGGCCATGGCCGTTATGATGGTGGCCGGCAACGTGGCCAATATGCCCAGTCTGTTCAAGAGCGTCACCTTCCTGACCACCGCCGTGGCCAAGGAGATGAGCTACGCCAGCGGCCTGCAGCGGCAGGCGCTGTTCAGCATCGCTCTGGTGCTGTTCTGCTTCATCATGCTCATCAACGCCCTGCTGAATTTTGTGCTGAAAAAGGGAGATAACCATGAATGACATCGAAAAGCGCAGTGTAAAGCGCCGGGCCTACGACGCGGTGTTCAAGACCCTCATCTATACCAGCGCCCTGCTTACGGTGGGCCTGCTGGTGGTGCTCATCGGCTATGTGTTTGTGCGGGGCGTGCCCTATATCAGCTGGCAGCTGCTCTCCACCGCCCCCAGCGCCATCAACGACACCATCGGCATCCTTCCCAACATCCTCAATACCCTCTATATTATCCTGTTCACTCTGGTCATAGCTTTGCCTATCGGCGTGGGCGCGGCGGTCTACCTCACCGAGTACGCCACCAACCGGCGGCTGATCTCCATTGTGGAGTTCGCCACCGAGACTCTGGCCGGTATCCCTTCCATCATCTATGGCTTGGTGGGCATGCTGTTCTTTGCTCAGATGTTGGGCTTCAAGACCAGCCTGCTGTCCGGCGGCTGCACTCTGGTCATCATGATCCTGCCCACCATCATCCGCACCACCCAGGAATCCCTGAAAACCGTTCCCGCCAGCTACCGGGAGGGCGCTCTGGGTCTGGGCGCCACCAAGTGGTACATGATCCGCACCATCATCCTGCCCTCCTCCCTCAACGGTATCATCACCGGCTGCATTCTGTCCATCGGCCGCATCGTGGGTGAAAGCGCCGCGCTGCTGTTCACCGCCGGCGTGGGCACCGTGGTGGCCGGCAACATCATCAAGGCTTTCAGCCGCAGCGGCGGCACCCTGAGCGTGGCGCTGTACATGTACGTCAGCGAGCGTGGCGAGTTCGACGTGGGCTTTGCCATCGCGGCCATTCTGATGATTCTGGTTCTCTGCATCAACGGCGCCGCCAAGCTGGCCGGCAAAAAACTCAAAAACAAGGCCTGATGCGCCTTGCAGCCATAAAAGGAGCAAAATAGTATGGAAAGCACTGCGATTCTGCAAACCAACCAGCTGAAGCTGTATTACGGGGATTTCCAGGCCCTGAAGGGCATCGACATGCTGATCCCCGAGCGGCAGATTACCGCCTTTATCGGCCCGAGCGGCTGCGGCAAGTCCACCTTTCTGAAAACCCTCAACCGCATGAACGACCTGGTGCCGGGGGTGCGCATCGAGGGACAGGTGCTGTACAACGGCCAGGACATCTTCGACAAGGACGTGGACGTGACCTGGCTGCGCAAAAAGATCGGCATGGTGTTCCAGAAGCCCAATCCCTTCCCCATGAGCATCTACGACAACATCGCCTACGGCCCCCGGCTCCACGGCACCCACTCCAAGGCCGAGCTGGACCTGCTGGTGGAAAAATCCCTGCGGGGCGCAGCTCTGTGGGACGAGGTGAAGGACCGGCTGAAAAAGAGCGCCCTGGGCCTTTCCGGCGGCCAGCAGCAGCGCATGTGCATTGCCCGCGCTCTGGCTGTGGAGCCCGATGTGCTGCTGATGGACGAACCCACCAGCGCCCTGGACCCCGCCTCCACCATGCGCATCGAGGAATTGATGAGCGAGCTCAAGGATAAGTATACCGTGGTCATCGTGACCCATAATATGCAGCAGGCGGCCCGTATCAGCGACAAATGCGCCTTCTTCCTGCTGGGCGAGCTCATCGAGTTCGGCGACACCGACCAGGTGTTCAACCTGCCCCGGGACAAGCGCACCGAGGACTACATCAGCGGCCGGTTCGGCTGATTTTTGACGAAGGCCGGAAAAGTTTTCCGGCTTTTTACGCGCGGCCTTGTATCCGCGCCCAAACTTTTTTATAATGGAAGGGAGCGAATCCTTTGAAAACCAGAGTAGAATACGACGCACAGCTCACCGCCCTCACCGAAAATCTCATCCATATGGGAGCGCTGGCTGCCGAAGGTATCCAGCAGGCGGTGCTGGCTTTGCAGCAGGGCAACAAAGAGCTGGCTAAACAGGTGATCGCCGGGGACCGGGAGATCGATGCCCTGGAAAAGAACATCGAGCACGCCTGCCTGAATCTGATTCTGCGCCAGCAGCCGGTGGCCTCCGATCTGCGCCGGGTAAGCTGCGCGCTGAAGATGATCACCGACATCGAGCGCGTCGGCGACGCCGCCAGCGACATTGCCGAGCTCAGCTGCCATATGCCCGGCGGCGCCACCGACGATTTGCTGGACCCCCTGCTGGATCTGGCCGGCTGCGTGCGGACCATGGTGGAAAGCGCCATTGATTCCTATGTAAAGGGGGATCTGGAGCTGGCCCGGGCGGTGATGAAGCAGGACGACGAGGCCGATGCCCTGTTCTGCCGGGCCCGGGAGGCTGTGGTGCGCAAAATTGCCGCCCAGCCCGACGGCGGCGAGCTTGCCCTGGACCATTTTATGGCTGCGAAATATCTGGAACGGGTGGGCGATCACGCGGTGAACATCTGCGAATGGGTAGAGTTCAGCAAAACCGGCATACATAAGGATTCCAAGATCGTATGAGGCCAGGGTCAGCCAGAAGGCGCCCCGGCCCAGTCGCAGAAAGGAAGAAGCGCCTTATGGCAAAAGAGACTGTGATCTTTATTGTAGAGGACGACGAGAATATCCGGGTACTGCTGGAAGCCGCCCTCAAGGCGGCGGGCTTTACTCCCCGGGGGTTTGAAGGGGCGGCACCCGCCCTGGAGGCCGCCATGGAAAAGCTGCCCAACGCCATGCTGCTGGATATCATGATGAAGGGGATGGACGGCATCACGGCGCTGCAGCTGATCCGCCAGAGCGAGGCCATGCGCAGCCTGCCGGTGATGCTGCTCACCGCCAAGGATACCGAGAGCGACAAGGTGCTGGGCCTGGATGCCGGCGCCGACGACTATATGACCAAACCCTTCAGCGTGCTGGAGCTCTGCGCCCGGGTGCGGGCGCTGGTGCGCCGGGGCGCTGCCGCCGAGCCCGCCCCCGCTCCCGAACCCCGGCCCAGCCGTCTGCGGGCCGGCAGCCTGGAGCTGGACACCGGCCTGCGGGAGGTGACTCTGAAGGGCACCCCTGTGGAGCTGACCTTGAAGGAGTTTGAGCTGCTGCGGATGCTGATGGAAAACTGCCAGCGTGTGGTGGACCGGGAGGAGCTGCTCCAGCAGATCTGGGGCTATGAATTCATCGGCGAGACCCGCACTCTGGATATGCACATCGGCACCTTACGCCACAAGCTGGGGGACGACGGCCCCGAGCGCAAATATATCAAAACCGTGCGTGGTGTGGGATACCGCTTTCTTGTGCCGGTAGAAAAGGGGAACGGCTGATGAAGCGTGCGATTCTGCGTGGCAGCCTGGCGGCGCTGCTGGCCAGCCTTTGCTGCGCGCTGGTGCTCTGCGCCGTGCTGTTCAATTACCGAGTTACCCAGCAGACAGAGCAGGATCTGCTGCACATCGCCCAGGCTGCGGCCTTGTCTCTGGACGAGGAGGAGGACAAGGAGCAGTTTGCCCGGCTGCTGGCCCAGCAGACCAATCTGCGGGTGACGGTGGTGGCCGAAAACGGCGACGTGCTGGCCGATTCCGAAACCGACCCCGCCGCTCTGCCCAGCCATCTGCAGCGGGAGGAGATCCAGGAAGCCGCCCGGGAGGGCTGGGGCGTGTCGGTGCGCAGCAGCGACACCGTAGGCTGCAAGCTGATGTATGCGGCGGTACATACCCCCGGCGGACAGTATATCCGGGTGGCCACCGAATACAGCGGCCTGTGGCTGGATCTTGTCAGCTTCTGGCCGGTGCTGGTGGCCGGTGTGGCCGCGGGACTCATCGCGGCGGTGCCTCTGGCCAGCCGCCAGGCGGCGGCCATTGCCCAGCCCATTGCCTGGCTCAGCCGGGGCCTTTCGGGGGTGACCGGGGAAAAGGACAAGGTAAAGCTGGATGTGGACAGCTACCCCTACCCCGAGCTGCAGCAGATGGCCCGGGACATCAACCAGCTTTCGGAGGAAGTGTCGGGGAATATGCGGCGGCTGCAGGCGGAAAAGGAAAAGATCGACTACATCCTGGACAACATGAGCGAAGGTTTCCTGCTGCTGGATGAGGAGGAGCGTGTGCTCACCATCAACGAGGCGGCCTGCAGCTTCTTCCAGTGCCGCCGGGCCGATGTCCAGGGCAAGAACCTGCTCTTTGCCACCCGCAATCTGGGTGTGCTGGAGGCGGTGAACAGTGTGGCCGAGGGCAAGCAGGACACCGCCCAGGCCCAGCTGCCCCTGGCCGGCCGGCGGACGGTGCAGGCCAATGTCAGCCGGGTGCGGGAAGGAGAAGGCGGCCTTGCCAAGGGCGCTATCATGATCCTCACCGACATCACCGACCAGAAAAATGCCGTCAAGCTGCGGCAGGAGTTTTTCCAGTCGGCTAGCCATGAGCTGAAAACCCCCATCACCTCCATCCGGGGCTTTGCCGAGCTGCTCTGCAGCGATATGCCTCTGGACGAAGGGGTGCGCAAGGATTTTTCCAATCGCATCCTCAAGGAGGCCGAGCGGATGACCAGCCTCATCGGCGATATCATCATGATCAGCCGGATGGAAAGCGGCGACATCACCTTCGAGCGGGAAACGGTGGACCTGGCCGACGCGGTGCGGGAGAGCGCCGACGCCGTGCGGGGTCTGGCGGCCCAAGGCAAGGTGGAATTGGAAGTGCGCGCCGAGGACTGCTCCATCAGCGCCTCCCGGCGGGAGATGGGGGAGCTGTTCGGAAACCTGCTGGTCAACGCCGTGCGGTACAACCACCCCGGCGGCCGGGTACAGGCCAGCCTGACGGTGGAAAAGGGCCGGCCGGTGTTCCAGGTGTTCAATACCGGCGATCCCATTCCAGAGAAATACCGGGAGCGGATCTTCGAGCGGTTTTTCCGCATCGACAAGGGCCGCAGCAAGGAGAGCGGCGGCACCGGTCTGGGCCTGGCCATCGTCAAGCACATTGCCGGCAGCTACGGGGCTTCCATCGATCTGGAGGTCACCGGAGAGGGCAACCGGTTTATCGTCCGGTTCTGAATCTTTTCAAAAAGCGCAAAGGGCAGGGCCTTTTTTCTTTGGGGGAAAGGGGCTCTGCTTTTTTTGCATGTCCCCCTTGCGGCGGAGCGGCAGGGGGGAGTATACTGAAAAAAACGATGCAAGGGAGGCCCTTGAATGATGCAACTGGGCGTACAGATTTCCAGCTTTAAACCCTATCTGCAAACCGAAGCGCAGATGCGGGATACCTTTGAAAAGGTGGCAGCCATGGGCTGCCGCATGGTGCAGGTGCAGTGGGTCGCCCCCCACATTGCCCCCGCCGCCATTGCCCGGGCCCTGGAGGAGACCGGCCTGTACAGCGTCTCCACCCAGGACACCACCCCCCAGGTGCTGGCCAACTGGGAGTATACCCTCCAGCTCAACCGGCTCTGCGGCAGCCGCCATATCTGCCTCAGCGGCATCCCCGGCGCCGACGACCGGGAACACTGCCTGGCCTTCGCCGACCAGCTGTCCCGGATGGCCGAGGGGCTGCGCCGGGAGGGCATGGTGCTCTCCTTCCATCCCCTTTCCCGGGACTATGTCCCCGAGGGGGAGGGCACGCTGGTGGACCTGCTGCTGGAAAACACTCCTCCCGACCTCTGCCTGGGGGTGGATCTCTACCACGCCGTGCGGGCGGGGCAGGATGTGCCCGCTCTGCTGGGCCGGTGGGGGGAGCGGGTGGATTTTGTCCACTGCAAGGACTACCGCACCGACGCCGCCGGCAGCCGCCTGACCCCGGTGGGCCAGGGCGTCATAAACTGGCCGCCCCTGCTGGCCGCCGCCCGGGATGCCGGGGTGCCCTGGGTCTTTGCCGAACAGGAGACCTGGGAGCAGGACGCCTTTGTCTGCATGGCCCAGAGCCTGGATTATCTGCAAAAGCAGGGCCTGGCCCTGTAAAAAAGGCGGCGGAAAGGCCCGCGCCCGCCCGCCGCGGAAAGAGGGAAACACAATGATCGACAGAGAACTTCTTCCCGCCGCCGCTCTGGCCTGCAAGGCCAACCTGCACTGCCACACCACCTTTTCCGATGGAAAGCTCACCACGGAACAGATTCGGGACGCCTACCGCCGGCAGGGCTATTCGGTGGTGGCCTTTACCGATCACCGCCACTATGGCTGGTACCCCGAGCTGGAAACCGAGGATTTCGTCCCACTGGCCGGCTTTGAAGCGGACCTCAACGAGCCTTTTCCGCCCAGCGGCAGCTTTGCCCGGGTGCGCACCTACCACATGAACTTCTACGATACCGACCCCCGCACCCGGGGCGGTTTTGAGGCGGTGCAGCCGCCCCAGCGCTATGGGGATACGGCGGCCATCAACCAGTATGTGGCCCAGCTGAAAGCCCAGGGCTTTCTGGCCTGCTACAACCACCCCTACTGGTCCCTGCAGTCCAGCCCCGACTACACCGGGCTGCAAGGCTTCGACTTCATGGAGATCTACAACCACGGCTGCGAGCTGGACGGCATGTACGGCTGGCATCCCCAGGCCTACGACGAGATGCTCCGGGCCGGGCAGCGGCTGGCCTGCGTGGCCACCGACGACAACCACAATTTCTTCGGCTTCGACAGCCCCCGGTGCGATTCCTTCGGCGGCTTCACGGTACTGCCTCTGGAAAAATTGGGCTACGGCGAGGTGATCGCAGCCCTGCAGGCGGGCAGATTCTACGCCTCCAGCGGCCCGGTCATCCACTCCCTCACCTTGGAAAAGGGAAAAGTGAAGATCCACTGCAGCCCCTGCCAGCGCATCTATCTGCTCACCCAGGGCCGGTATACCCAAAGCGAGATCGCCGACCCGGGCCGGCAGGTGACCAGCGCCAGCTTTGCCCTCACCGGGGAAGAGGGGTATTTCCGGCTGGAATGCCGGGATGTCTACGACCGCCGGGCCTGCACCCGGGCCTATTTCCTCACCGAATTCGACTGATACCCGTTTTTGACATTGCAAAAGCGCCCCGTCTGCCATCCCGAAGATGACAGGCGGGGCGCTTTGTTTGAAAGGATCAGTGCAGCATGGCCTGGGTGGCTTCGCTGCGGTATTGGTGGGTATACAGGCTGTAATAGGCGCCTTTCTGGTCCATAAGCTGCTGGTGAGAGCCGCTCTCGGCGATCTCACCGGCCCGGATCACCAGAATCCGATCGGCCGCCCGGATGGTGGACAGCCGGTGGGCCACAATAAAGCTGGTGCGGCCGGCCAGCACCGTCTGGATGGCGTCCTGGATCAGGGCCTCGGTCTCGGTGTCGATGGAGGAGGTGGCCTCGTCCAGCACAAAGATCTTGGGGTCGGCCAGCAGCACCCGGGCCAGGCTCAGCAGCTGTTTCTGGCCGGTGGAGAGCAGCCCGCCCCCTTCGCCCACCGGGGCGTCGTAGCCCCCGGGCAGCTTGAGGATGAACTCCTCGGCGTGGACCATCCGGGCGGCGGCCCGGATCTCCTCGTCGGTGGCGTCGGGTTTGGCAAACCGCAGGTTGTCGGCCACGCTGCCGCTGAACAGGTGAGGGGACTGGAGCACATAGCCCAGACTGGACTGCAGCCACAGCTGGCTGCGCTGGCGGTAGTCCACATCGTCGATGAGGATCTGACCCTCGCTGGGCTCGTAGAACCGGCAGACCAGGTTGACAATGGTGGATTTGCCCGCGCCGGTCTCGCCCACCAAAGCGATGTTTTCTCCGGGTTTTACCGTGAGATTGAAGTGCTTGAGCACCGTTTCCCCGGTCTTGTACCGGAAGGTCACGTCCCGGAACTCCACCTTGCCTGCGATGGGGGGCCAGTTTTCGGTTTTGCCCTCAAACAGGTCGCCGTATTGCTCCACTACGGCGGGGCTGTCCTTTACGTCGGGCTGGGTGTCCAGCAGGTCCAGCACCCGCTCGGCGCTGGCCTGGGCCGACTGCATTTCGGCCAGAATGCCCGCCAGCTGCTGGATGGGGTCAAACAGCTGGGTGGTGTAGGTGATGAAGGCGGCCAGAGTGCCGATGTCGATCACCGCGGCCAGGGCCATGTTGCCGCCCACACAGAGAGCCAGGGCGGTGGAGATGGCGCCCAGGTTCACCACCAGGGGCATGAACAAAGCGCTGAGGCTGGCAGCGTGGACGCTGGAGCGGTACATCTCCTGGGTCAGCTGGCCGAATTCCCCCTGAGCGGCGTTCTCCCGCACCAGAGTCTTGGTGGTCACCGCCCCCATGACCCCTTCGTTGAAGGCGCCGGTGATGCGGCTGTTGGTCTGGCGCACGATGCGCTGTTCCACCAGGATACGGCGCTGGAAGTAGACGCAGAGCACCGCCAGCACCGGGGTCACCACCAGCACCAGCAGGCCAAGCTTCCAGTTGAGCCAGAGCAGCACGCCCACTACGCCTAAGGCGAAGGTGGCAGCCCACATCAGGTCCACCACGCTCCAGGCGATCATCTCGGAGATGCGGGCCACGTCGCTGCCCATGCGGGCCATGAGCCAGCCCACGCTGGTGGTGTCGTAAAAGCTGAAGGAGAGCTGCTGCAGCTTGGTGAAGGCCTCCTGGCGGATGGCATAGCTGATGTCCCGGTCCAGCCGGCAGGCTCCCTTTACAAACAGGAACACGCCGATGCTCTGGGCGACGACCAGGGCCATGTAGCCGGCGGCAAACAGCCCGATCCCCTCGGTGACTCCGGGGTAGATGAAGTGGTTGATGGCGTAGCGGGTCATCAGGGGGTAAATGAGATCCACTGCGGCAACACCCAGCAGCACCAGCATGGTGCGGATCACCCGCCCCTTGGTGCGCAGGGCGTAGGCGATAAGCCGCCGCCACACCTTCATGTCGATTTTGCGGTCGTTGTAGTTTTTCTCCTGGGTCATACCGCGTCACCCCCTTTCTGGGGCTCGTCCAGTTCGTTCTGGATGACGCAGATGCGGCGATAGAGCCCCTCCTGAGCGCACAGCTGGGCGTGGGTGCCCCGCTGGACGATCTCGCCGTTTTCCAGCACCAGAATCAGATCGGCCTGGCGCAAAGTGGCGATGCGGTGGCTGATGAGGAAGGTGGTTCCGGTGCCCCGGGCCGCCAGGGCCGCCCGGATAGAGGCGTCGGTCTCGGCGTCCACGGCGCTGAGGGAGTCGTCAAAGATGCAGACCGGGGTGTTCTGCACCAGCATGCGGGCGATGGCCACCCGCTGTTTCTGGCCACCCGACAGGGTGACGCCCCGCTCGCCCACCACCGTGTCGTACCCGTCGGAAAACTGGGTGATGACGTCGTGGATGCAGGCGGTGCGGGCGGCGGAGAACCGCTCCTCCTCGGTGGCCGAGGGCCGGGCCAAAGAGATGTTCTCGCCGATGGTGCGGCTGAACAGGAAAGGCTCCTGGAGCACGATGCCCACATGGCTGCGGAGGTGGTCGGCCCGGATGTCCCGGATGTCCACCCCGTCCAGCAGAATCCGGCCGCCGGTGGGCAGATAGAGCCGCTGGAGCAGATGCACCAGGGTGGATTTGCCCGCGCCGGTGCTGCCCAGAATGCCCACGGTCTGTCCCGGCTGCACGGCAAAGGTGATATCCCGCAGCACCGGGCGGCCGTCCTCGTAGCAGAAGTCCACATGGTCAAACTCCACCTTGCCTTCCAGAGGCGGGCAGAGGGCTTTGCCGGGTTCGGCCTCGGCAGGGGCGGCCAAAATCTCGTCCAGTCGGCCCAGAGAGACGTCGGCCATCACCAAATCGGCCAGAATACGGCCCAGCTGCCGCATGGGGAAGGTGAGCATGCTGGCGTAGCTGGCGAACAGGATCACGTTGCCCACCGTCACGGTGCCCCGGGCGGCCATGAGCACGCCCACCACCAGCACCAGGGCAATCTGGGTGTAGCCCATCATGTCGGACAGGCCCCAGTAAAGGGCCATGAGGGTGTCCAGCTTGCAGCCGATGGCCCGGTATTCGGTGTTGAGCCGGGTGTATTTTTCCAGCTCCTGTTTTTGCCGGGCAAAGGCCCGCACCACCCGCATGCCGGTGAGGTTTTCCTGCAAAGCGGTGGTGAGCCGGCCGTCGGCTTCGTCCACCAAAGTGAAGTATTTCTGTACCCCTTTAGAATAAAGGAAGGAGAACAGGATCAGCACCGGCAGCAGACAGGTGGCCACGGCGGTGAGGGGGCGGCTGATGGGCAGCATGATGGCAATGGCGATGAGGGCCATCACCACGGTGCGCAGCACCTGGATCAGCTGCACCTGCACAAAGCGCCGCACCACCTCCACGTCGGCGGTGCACCGCTGCACCAGATCGCCGGTGGAGCTGGCCTTGTGCCAGGCGTAGGGGGCGTTGGACAGATGGCGGAACAGCTGGCCCCGCAGCGCCCGGCACATGCCCTCGCCCATCTGGGCGGCAAATCGGCCCCGTCCGTAGGAGAACAGGCCGTTGCACAGGCTGGTGAGCAGAATCGCCGCCGCGCATATCCACAGGTTGCGAACCAGGAAATCCCGGCCGCCGGCCTTTTCGATCAGCCCCAGAATGGCGGCGGGCAGCTGCATGGGTTTAGTGTCCAGTACGCTGTCCACGGTAAAGCTCACCACCAGAGGGGTGAGGTAGGCGCCGGCGGCGCTGACAGCGGTGCAGACGATGGCCCCCAGCAGGGCCCAGCGGCTTTTGCCGGTTATCTGCCAGAGGTTCTTCCAGCGGGCCAGACGGCTCCGCGGAAGGGATTGCGTTTTCATAGATCCTCCTGTTGTTGCAAGTTGCCTGGGGTCCGGGTCCACGGCTCCGGGACCGACCAGGCGGCAGGGCCGCGAAAGGCGGCCGGTGAATTGCCCGCGGCAGGACAGGTAACGGCTGTCCGCCGCGGCTGTGCAGTATGTGCTGTGCCGTCGGAAACACCAGAAGGTCCCCGCGAAAAAACGCGGCAAACCGATCAAAAAGGTTTGCCGCGCAAAAAAGCAGGGTGGGTCATCCCTCTGTATGCCGAACCGGCGGCATGGTGGAATGGCAAGGTTCAGACGGCATCAGCCGTTCTTGGAAAGTTCGGGGTGGTACTTGGCGCAGGTGCACTTTTTCCACTTCAGGCCGCTGCCGCAGGGGCAGGGATCGTTGCGGCCGATCTTCTGGCCGGCCTTGACGGGCTGGTTGGCAGCGGTGTCGTCGCCGCCGCCTGAGGTGGCGGTGGGCTTCAGCACTTCCTCACGGCGGGTGCGCAGCTCAGCGGTGAGCAGCAGCCGCACGGTGCCTTCCCGGATGCGGTCCACCATGGCGTCGAACATCTCGAAGCCTTCCAGGCGGTACTCTACCACGGGGTCCTTCTGGCCGTAGCTGCGCAGGTAGATGCCCTTGCGAAGCTGGTCCATATCGTCGATGTGGTCCATCCAGTTGCGGTCGATGTTCTGCAGCAGGCAGATGCGCTCGAATTCCCGCATGACCGGAGCGGTGTACCGCTTCTCCTTGGCTTCCAGGATGCGGTTGCCCCGGGTGATGAGCATTTCGCTGATTTCGGTGGCTTCCAGGTCGTTGAGCTGCTCGGTGGTGTACTGGAAGTCGGTGGGCAAAGTCAGCCAGCCCAGATAATGCTGGCGCAGGCCGGCCAGGTTCCAGTCCTCGGGAGTCTCGCCCACGGTGTAGTGGGCCACATTGGCCCGCACCGTCTCCTCCAGCATGGACCGCAGGCTCTGGGACAGGTCTTTGCCTTCCAGAATCTCCTGGCGCTGGGCGTAGATGGTCTGACGCTGGGTGTTCATTACGTCGTCGAAGGACAGAACGCTCTTACGGGTCTGGAAGTTGCGGGCCTCCAGCTTCTTCTGGGCGCTCTCCAGAGCGTTGGAGACGATCTTGCTGTCGATGGGCATGTCGTCTTCCACACCCAGGCTGGACATCATGCTCTGCATCCGCTCGCCGCCGAACAGACGCATGAGGTCGTCCTCCATGGACAGGAAGAACCGGCTGCAGCCGGGGTCGCCCTGACGGCCGGCGCGGCCGCGGAGCTGGTTGTCGATGCGGCGGCTCTCGTGGCGCTCGGTGCCCACGATGAACAGACCGCCGGCAGCCCGCACCTTTTCGGCTTCGGCCTCCACGCCGGGCTTGAAGCTCTTGTACAGCTCCTCATACCGGGCCCGGGCGGCCAGGATGGCCTCGTCGTCGGTGTCGCCGTGGCCGTCGGCTTCGGCGATGAGCTCCTCGGGGAACTCCTCCTTGGCCATGGCGGCCTTGGCCATATATTCGGCGTTGCCGCCCAAGGTGATGTCGGTGCCGCGTCCGGCCATGTTGGTGGCGATGGTCACCGCCCCGAACTTACCGGCCTGGGCCACGATGGCGGCCTCTTTTTCATGGTACTTGGCGTTCAGCACCTCGTGCTTGATGCCCCGGCGCTTGAGCAGGGCGCTGAGGTGTTCGCTCTTTTCGATGCTTACGGTACCAACCAGAACCGGCTGGCCCTTCTGGTGGCACTCCACCACCTGCTCGATCACCGCGTTGAACTTGGCGGCCTCGGTCTTGTAGATGCTGTCGGGCAGGTCCTTGCGCTGGATAGGCTTGTTGGTGGGCACAGTGACCACTTCCAGACCGTAGATCTCCCGGAACTCCTCGGCCTCGGTGAGGGCGGTACCGGTCATGCCGGCCAGCTTTTTGTACATGCGGAAGTAGTTCTGGAAGGTGATGGTGGCCACGGTGCGGTTTTCGTCGGCGATCTTCACGCCTTCCTTGGCCTCGATGGCCTGGTGCAGACCCTCGTTGTAGCGGCGGCCGATCATCAGACGGCCGGTGAACTCGTCCACGATGATGACCTCGCCGTCCTTCACCACATAGTTCACGTCCCGCTTCATCACGCCGTGGGCCTTGACGGCCTGGTTGATGTGGTGGAACAGCTCCATGTTGGCGTTGTCGGCGATGTTTTCCACATGGAAGGCCGCCTCGGCCTTTTTGATGCCGTACATGGTCAGGGTGGCGATCTTCTGCTTTTCGTCCACCACATAGTCAAATTCCTGGCCGATGGCCTGCAGCCGCATGTCGTTGCTGATGCGGTCGGGGCGCTCGTAGAGGGGATAGCCGATGCTCTCCAGCCGGGCCATGACCTCCTTGTCCTTCTTGGCGGCTTCCACCACCTCGGCCTCTTTGGCCTCCAGCTCGATCTGGGTGATGGAGCGCAGCCGCCGCACAAAGGCGTCGGCCTGGGTGTACAGCTGGCTGCTCTTGTCGCCGGCGCCGCTGATGATCAGGGGAGTACGGGCCTCGTCGATAAGGATGGAGTCCACCTCGTCCACCACCGCGAAGGCGTGGCCCCGCTGCACCATCTGGTTTTTGTAGGTGACCATGTTGTCCCGCAGGTAGTCGAAGCCAAACTCGTTGTTGGTGCCGTAGGTGATGTCGCAGGCGTAGGCGGCCCGGCGCTGGTCGGGGTCGATGCCGGCGATCACCAGGCCCACGCTGAGGCCCAGGAAACGGTACAGCTTGCCCATCCACTCGCTGTCGCGGCGGGCAAGGTACCCGTTGACGGTGACCACATGCACGCCTTCGCCGGTGAGGGCGTTGAGGTAGACGGGCAAAGTAGCCACCAGAGTCTTGCCTTCACCGGTGCGCATCTCGGCGATGTTGCGCCGATGCAGCACGATGCCGCCGATGATCTGTACCGGGAAGTGCTTCATGCCCAGCACACGCCAGCTGGCCTCGCGGCAGACGGCGTAGGCGTCGGGCAGGATGTCGTCCAGGGTCTCGCCCTTAGCCAGCCGCTCTTTCAGGGCGGGGGTCATGGCCTGCAGCTCGGCATTGGACATGGCCTGGTACTTGGATTCCAGTCCCATCACCTTGTCGGCGATGGGCTTGATGCGCTTGAGCTCTTTATCGGAATAGGTACCGAAAATTTTATCTAAAAGAGACATAAACGTAAATCACAACCTTTTCATTTGCAGCCCTTCGCTTTGTCAGCCCCTGCGGCTGCAAAAGAGGAAAGGCACTCG
>DXDW01000002.1 GCA_019115305.1 Candidatus Anaerofilum excrementigallinarum | reverse complement strand
TTCCACTTGCTATGTTTGTGCTTTTGTGTATATCAATTTCTGGCTTATCTTGGACAAACTCTGCTATCGTTTCATTAATGGACTTTTTTAGTTCTTCGATTAACGCATCTTTGGGCCTTTTTGGTTTGTTCTCATTGTATTCTATTTCTAATGCAGTACATATGCAGCGCCAGCGCCGCCGTAAACAGCAGCATAAACCCGGCGATCATCCAGCCCAGAGCTTTGGAGTAGCCTTTGGGGGTAATGCAGCCGCGGCTGTCCAGCTGCTTGATGATGGGATGCAGCCGCCAGAAATAGGTGGCGATGGAGAGAATCATAGCCACGGTCGCTCCCACCCGCACAGGCTCGGTGCCCACGGCCAGAATCACGGCCAGCAGCAGAATAAAGATCAGTTTCACCCCCGCCACCCAGTTGATGAGGTAGGAGGCGAACAGGCGCTGCTCCTCGCTTTCGCTGTTGTGAAAGGCGTTGAACACCCCCACGCCGTTGCCCAGCCGGCTGCCGGGCTGAAAATACAGGATGGCCACGTTGGCGATTCCATAATAATAAAAATCAAAATGGCGATTGACAAAATATCCATAAAAAATCCTTCCCCTTGGTGGAATTTGCCGACAGAGAAAAGCCGGCCGTCTTATTCTTTGGAAGATGTCAGGGAAGAGAAGACGGCAGTGCCCAGAATGACGGCGCCGCCCACCAGCTCCCGCAGCCCCGGAACCTCACCCAAAAACAGCAGCGCGAACAGCACCCCGTATACCGTTTCCATACCCGAGATCACCCCGGCCGTCTGGGCCTTTACGTTTCGCTGGGCTGCCACATACAGGGAATGGGCGATGGCGGTGCAGACCAGGCCCACCACGGCGATGCCCACAAAATTGGGAACGGTCCAGTGGGTGGGAACAAGAAACAGCGCCGGCAGCAGAACCACCGCGGCGGTGCCCTGCTCATACAGACAGATGGTCCGGGCCTCGTATTTGGCCGACAGATAGCGGTTGGCCAGGGACATCACCGCATAGGACAAAGCGGAAACCAGCCCCCACACAACCCCCATGGTGGCCTCGTTTTCCAGGGAAAAGGAGGGTGTTGTGATGCCTACTCCCAGCAGCAGCACCAGGGCGCTGAGGATGCTGCGTCCCCGGAGCTTTTCGTGAAAGACCAGAGGCTCCAGAAAGGTGAGAAACAAAGGGAAGGCCGAAAAGGTGATGGTGCCCACCGCCACCGAAGAGCTCTGGATCGCCTGGAAAAAGGTGGTCCAGTGGATGGCCAGAACCACCCCGGCCGCTATGGCCACGGCGTAGTCCTTTTTGCTGTCCAAGGTCCGTTTGCTTTTGGTTGCCAGGGAAAGGGCCAGCAGAGCCGCGGTAGACCACAGCACCCGCCCTCCGGCAATGATCACCGCCGGCGCATCCACAAACTGTCCCATAACGGCGGACAGCCCGAAAAGCATTACGGCGACATGCAGCAGGGCCACGCTGCGGGCGGCAGCACCTGTATCGGTTGTTTTGCAATGGCTTGTCATACGGAACAACTTTCTCCTTCCTGGCGGGGGCAGCCCGAGGCGCGGGTGGTCTGCCGGGCCTGCTCCACTACTTTCTGATAGGGTCCGATGATGTACTGGTTCATCTGGCCCTTCATTTTCTTCTGTACCGAGGGAATGGCGATCAGCGCTCCCACCAGCTTCATCTGCAAAATGCGCTTTTTCTGCCTCTGGGGAAAATCGTAGATGCCGTGCTCTTTGTAAAATTTGTGGTCGGCCTTCATCATGCCCTGCATGATATAGATGAGGTCCCGGAAGATCTTCATGCCGCCCACACCGTAAAAATTGGCCGGACGGGAGAGCTTTTTCTCCATGGCAAAAGCCAGGGAATCGGCCAGAGCCTGCAGACCGGCCGCCGTGTTTTCTTCGTCGGTGGCCACGCCGCAGAGATAGTTGCCGCCTACCTCGCTGCGGCCTTCCAGAATCATCCGCAGGTTGCTCTCATACCGATAATCGCCGCTGACGATATAGGCGATGGGAGTGCCGTGGGTCACGGTGCGGTGTCCGTTGCAGAACTGCCGGTCGTCAAAGCACTTGAAACTGGAATGGGTATAGTGGTTCGAGATGGTGAAGGCATAGACAAAGGCATCGGCGCTCTGGATTTTGGTGCGGAGAAACTCATCAAAGCCGTCCTTGTAGACGCAATTTCCCGTGACAGCACAGCCAAAGCAGCCCAGGCAGCCGCCGGCAAAGGGAAACTTGCGCAGATTCACCACCCGGCTTTCAAAGGGCAGCGCGGCGCGGAAATCGGCAATCATATTGCGGAGGTTTTCGTCCTCGGCATCGCAGTTGGTCACGATGACCACATCCTTGCCGGCCTGCTTGGCAGCGGCGGGCAAAACCGGCTGATACACCGTTTTTTCACGCCGGGGCGCCGGAGCGGGTGGGGTGACGAACAGCCCATGCTGGCAGGAAAACAGCAGCTGATCGAAGAAATTTTCCGCTTCCATCCGCCCTTTCTCGGTGAGCAGGTCGTCCATGTCGGCCGACAGCCCCCGCAGGGTGCGCAGCCCCATGTCCAGGCAGTTTTCCTCCACATACCGGTGGGCGGTGACGTCGTAGAAATGCTTGGAGGTGGTGATCTGGCTGGCGAATTTGCCCGAAAGGCCCACCCCATCCGCCTTGATCAGTTCGATGAGCCGGTGCAGCTGGTAGGGGACAATGAAGGTGTAGACCGGATAGGAGAAAAGCAGAAGATCCGCCTGCTGCAGCTGGGCGCGAAGCGGGGCAAAATCCTTTTCATAACTTTTGATCCGCTGGCCCACCTCGGCAAAGGTAAAGTGGTGTTCGGGGTGCAGCGCCTGCAGATACAGAGCCGTATGTACCGTGGTGGAATTTTTGCCTTTGGGGCTGGCGTTCAAAACAAGAATATTCATGGCTGTTCCTCCAATTCGCTAAGCAGACGGCGGTACCAGCCGATCTCAAATTCGGCGGCGGCAATGCCGTACTCGATGGTGTATCCCTGAAATCGCAATACCTGAGGCCAGTCGGTGCCCGGCGGAAGAGGCTGCTCCTTCATACGCAGAAAATTTTCCCGGATGGCCTGCAGCACTTCCTTTGTCTGTTCCATCTGGGCGATATAGTCCCGGATGGCGGCGAGCCGCTGTTCCGGCTGAGCCAGACCCGCAAAAAACAACCGGGACAGCTCCATGTTTTTCACCTTGCCGGCCTGCATGGGCTGGGCGACCCAGTCTGAAAAGGCAGCCCGTCCGGCTTCGGTCACGGCAAAGCACTTTTTCCGACGCCGCCCTTCGGCGGTTTCCCGGGCCAGGATCTTGCCCTCCCGTTCCAGCTTGGAAAGGGCCGTCTGCACACTGCCCGCGCTGTGGGAGCAGATCAGCGCCAGATTCTTTTTTATAAACTGCTGCAGCTGGTATCCCGTCATGGGGGAAAGAAGCAGCAAGCCCAAAATCAAATATTCCATAGACTTTCTCCTATATATCGAATAGAGATACTGTAGGCCCTGGGAACACCCTTGTCAAGGGGAGGAAAAACAGGTAAGTACATGCACCCCAGCAAATTCTTTTTTGATCCGCATCCGGCAGCATAAAAAGGCACTCTCTGTTCGGTGCAGAGAGCGCCTTTTGGGCTGATTGTATGTGTTTTGCAAATCGCCTGAAGACTGCCGGCCTAACCGATGCCCCGGATATGGCGGAGAAATTGTTCGGTGACAGGCGGAAAAGGCTTATCCTTTTTCCAGGCCAGCACGGTTCCGGCCTCCAGCCGGGGAGACAGGGGAACAAATTGCAGCGCATCGGAGATGTTTTCCAGTTCAAAGCAAAGGGCCACACCTACGCCGTTTTTGACCATGTTGGCGGCATTGAGAATCAGGTTGTAGGTGGCGGCGATATGGAGATGGTCGAAGGTGTCGCTGAACCAGCCGGCCAGCTCACTGCGCACCTTTTCCCGGCCGCTGAGCAGCAGGGGAATCCCGGCCAGATCCCGGGGCTCAACGGCCTCCTTTTTTGCCAAGGGGGAATCTTTGGGAACCAGCACGCCCCAGCGGTCCTTCTCCGGCAGGCGAATAAAGGCATACCGGGCGATATCCACCGGCTCGGTGAGGAGCCCCATATCCAACAGCCCGTTTTCGATCCGCTCCTTTACATCGTCGGCGTTGGCGCTGTAAATGCGGAACTGTACCTGGGGATGCAGCTGCCGGAAAGAGCAGATGTGCCGGGAAAGAAAGGTCATGCTGCGGGTTTCGCCGCAGCCGATGGCAATTTCGCCGGCCAATTCCTCTGTGCTGCCCAATTCCTGTCGGGTTTTGTCGGCCAGTTCCACGATTTCCTGGGCGCGGCGCTGGAGAAGCCGCCCGGCGTCGGTAAGGGTGACCCGGTATTGGCGGCGCAAAAACAGCTTGGTTCCCAGCTCCTCCTCCAGCTGCATCAGCTGCCGAGAAAGGGTGGGCTGGGTGACATGCAGCAGCGCCGCCGCCTTTGTGATGTTTTCCTCCTGCGCCACCGCGAGAAAATAGCGCAGCACTCTCAATTCCATACCATCCCCTCCTGCAAGTTATTGTAGCACAGCCGTGCTGCCGATTGCAAAGCGGCCTGTTGGGGACCATGCAAAAAATCTCCCGGCAGCAGCCTGCCGGGAGTAAAGCAGAAGGGGAACGCCCCTGTTTTATCGCCTTGGAAAGAACAAAAGCGCGGCAAGGCGCCTGTGGTGCTCCTCTTCAGCGGGTGCCGCACAGGGCGCGGATATCCTTTCGCAGAAGTTCCACCGATTTTTTCTCCAGCCGGGATACATAGCTGCGGCTGATTCCCAGTAGGGCGGCAACCTGGGATTGGGTCATGGGCGGCTGTCCGGCCAGCCCGTACCGCAGCAAAATCACCTGCCGTTCCCGGCCTTGGAGTTTGTTTACCAGCCGGTGCAGCGCTGCCTGTTCTTCCCGCAGTTCCAGCTCTTCGTCCATGTGATAGTCGTCGGTAAGTGTGTCGATGATGGTCAGGCTGGTGCCGTCGGCGGTGTCCACCGGTTCCTGGAGCGAGAGGGTCCCGCTGGTCTTTTTCTCGGCCCGGAAATGCATGAGGATCTCGTTTTCGATGCACCGGGCGCCGTAAGTGGCAAAGCGGGCGCCTTTTGTGTGGTCGAAGCTGTTTACGGCCTTGATCAGTCCAATGGTGCCGATGCTGATGAGATCCTCCTGATCGGCGGGGGAGGAATAATACTTTTTGGCGATGTGTGCCACCAGACGCAGATTGTGGCGGATCAGCTCCTCCCGGGCCTGAGGGTCGCCCTGTTCCTTGAAACGACGGAAAGCCTCGATCTCCTGGCGCACCGAAAGGGGCTGGGGAAAGCTGGAAGACTCCAGATGCAGCGCCAGATACAGAAAACGGGCGGCGGCCATGCTCAATACAGCGGCAAACATGGGATCTCCTCCTTTACAGACGCGCTGTCCGCGGGACAGCGAAATTACAGCGGATTTTGCTCTTTTGCAGAACATACTGCCACTGTATTCCGGCGGCTGTTTTTCTAGAAGGCACAGAGAGAACAGAAAAATCCCCTTTCCCGGCGGAAAAGGCCGGAAAAGGGGAGAAAGGAAAGATCAGGACAGGGTGGACAAGACCGCACGGCGCAGGGCGTCCAGGTCCTGGTCGTTGGGATGGGAGAGGGCGCGGTCGAAATTGTCCAGCATTTCCTGCTTTTTGGGGCTGTCCGGCATGGATTCATACCGGGCCCGCACAGCGGCGAGCATTTTGCCCTGGCACATATAGCTGCCGATCACCTCGGCGCCAGCCGGCAAGTGGGTGCGCACGGCATCCAGCAGCTGGGAAAAATAGGCGGGATCGCCGCCAAAGCCGGCGGTGCCGAACAGAAATACCTTTTGGGTGGTGATGCGGGACAAAAAGGCTGCCACCTCCTCGTCGCAGCTGCCCTTGTCGGTCCAGAAGCCCACATAGATCTGGTCGGCATCCAGAGCCCGGTCGTCGGGGTTTCCACAGTACAGACAGCTGTCCGAAGGCAGCATACTGGCGATAGTTTCCGCCAGCAGACGGGTATTGCCGGTTTTACTGGTATAAACGATAGCGTAGTTCATTTTTGTTCTCCTTTTTATACAGAGCCGGGAAGGAATGGTTGCGGCCTTATTCCGATTCCTTCCCACGGCTGGCTTCGGTGATTTTGCGCAGCAGCCGGCACAGCTGCCGCTGTTCTTCGCTGTCCAGGATTTCCAGCGCCTGCCGGTCCCAGTCCCCAAACACCTGATGACTGACTGCAAAGGCACGCAGTCCCTTTTCGCTCAGGTCCAGCCGGTAGGCGCGGCCCTGCTTGCTTCGCAGCAAAAAGCCGTCCTCCACCAGCTTCAGGATGCTCCGCTGGCTGTATCCCCAGTCCAGTCCCAGTGCCTTGGTCAGCTGAGCCTGGGTACAGCCCGGATGCTTGCCCACATAGATCACCAGAAACAGCACCCCGTAGTGCAGCCCCAGCTGGGCCAGGCGCTGAGAGGTAAAGGCGCTGAAATCCCGGTAGAGCAAAGTGCTTTGGTAAGCTACGGTATCAAACATGGGTATCTCTCCTTGCCGG
>DXDW01000099.1 GCA_019115305.1 Candidatus Anaerofilum excrementigallinarum | reverse complement strand
GGTCCTGCCGCCTGGGCCGGCGCAGTGCATAGTTTTTTATCGGGGTGATATTCTTTGTCCAGCTTATACAAACAATCCTTCAAGCAGAACTACACCGAAAATGTGGAGCTCTCCATCTTCAACTGCGGTATGCAGCTGTGTGAAAACGGCTATACCTGGGGTCCCGGCATCCGGGATCACTACCTGATCCACATGATCCTCAAAGGCAAAGGGCAGTATAAAGTGGGCGGCCGCACCTACCAGCTGCAGGAGGGCGATCTGTTTCTGGCCAAACCCAACCAGCTGATCCTCTACGCCGCCGACAGCCAAGACCCCTGGGAATACGCCTGGGTGGGGTTCAACGGCGCCTGCGCCAACAAACTGGTGTCCCAGCTGCCTTTCCGGGACGATTTCCCGGTGCATCACTGCAAAAACCAGGAAAAAGCCAGTTTTGAGCTCAAGCGCATCTTTGCCCACCGGGGTCCCGGCGTGCAGAACGAGGCCAGCATGGTGGGGCATTTGTACCTGTTTCTTGCCACTTTGATGCAGGAGGCCCTGGACCAGGAGCCCCGGGCCAACACCTCCAGCGCCCAATATGTGCACAGCGCCATCAAGTTTATCCAGTTCAACTACTTCCACGACATCAGCATCGACGATATCGCCAAGGCCGTGGGGGTAAGCCGCAGCCATCTGTACCGGGTATTCATGAACAATGTGGGCCAGTCCCCCATCGATTACCTCACCGGGTATCGTATTTCCGAGGCCTGCGCCCTGCTGAAAAATTCCCAGCTGTCCATTGCCGAGATCGCGGCCAGTGTTGGATTTTTCGATCAATTTTATTTTTCCAGAGTCTTTAAAAAAGCCAAGGGCGTACCGCCCAGCAAGTACCTGGCCAGCCTGGAGCAGAATGCCTCCAGCTGAGTCCCAGAGACTTGGATCTTTTGATTTTCTGAAAGGAACCCCGCTGATATGAAACGTTTTTCCCGCCTGCTCTGTCTGCTGCTCTGCCTGTGCTTTGCCGGCTGCAGCGCCGCCGCACCTGCTTCCAGCAGCCAGCCCGCCGCACCCGCTTCTTCTCCCGACAGCTCCTCTGCCTTGACCACTGAAACCCTGCCGGTAATCGGGGTGATCGAGTGTCCCTGGGTACTGGATATATCCGCCGTGGACGCCGCCCTGGTGGAAACCGCCTTTGCCGACCCCGACAGCCAGTCCACGGTGATCTGCTGCAAGGCGTCGGACGCGGAAAGCCTGGTACAGTCCGCCGAGGATCTTCTCACCGACGGCGCCCAGGTGCTCATCGTCAGTCTTCCCAGCGCCGATGCTGCCGACAAGGTAATAGACCTCTGCCAGCCGGTGGGAGCCAGCGTGATCTTTACCGGCGCCCAGCCTTCCGCTGCGGCGATGCAAAAGTACGACAAATGCTGGTACATCGGCATGCTCTGTGAGCAAACCGGTGAATTGCTGGGCAAAGCGGTGGCCGAGGACTTCAAGAACGGCGTCATTCCCGACGCCAATGCAGACGGCCTGCTGCAATACGCCTGGTTCGGCGGCGACACTGCCGGCGGCGGGGAGCTGCACTACCGTTACTGCATGCAGAGCTGCGATGATATGGGCGTGTTTTCCGCCGAGATCTTCTCCAAACTGACCGCCTGCGGCGAACAGGCCGGATACGCCATGGCCCAGAACCTGCTGGGCATCAGCATTCTGCCGTCCGAGGGCAGCACCGACAGCTCCCAGCCTGAGGAGGTGGTGGATATCGCCCCCGCCAGCTATCCCCTGCCCGAAGCGGTGCTGTGTTCCGACTCTGCCACCGCCCGGGGCGCTGCGCCCCTGCTGGCCGAAGCCGGGGTGTATGTGGCCTGTGTGGCATTCAGTGAGGCCGACGCCCAGTCCCTGGAAGAAATGGGCATCCATGCGCCTACCTGGCTGCCCCGGGATCAGGTGACCGAATATGCCGTGGATTTTGCCCGCAACATCCTCCAGGGCCGGCATGTCACTTTGGATACCGGGCTGTATCTGGATGATTCCCGCCAGTCTTTGGTGAGCGCCGGGGACAGCCGGGAGGACTGAACCCCGTCTTTTCCGTCGGCCGGCGGCCCCTGTGCTTCCGGCCGGTTTTATTTGCAGCAACCATAGATAGAGAGGACCTTTTTCATGGCCGTTGAAAAAAATCAGCTTATCGAACTCCAGATCGATTCCCTGTCCTCCGAAGGCAGCGGTGTGGGCCGCTGGCAGGGACAGGCCATCTTCGTTCCCCTCACTGCTCCGGGAGACCGGGTACAGGTGAAAATCGGCAAAGCCACAAAAACCTATGCCTATGGCATTTTGCAGAAAGTATTGGAGCCCTCCCCGGTGCGCGTCGAGGCCGACTGCCCGGTTTACCGCCCCTGCGGCGGCTGCCAGCTGCGGCACATCACCTATGCCGCCGAGCTGGAACAAAAGCAAAAAATCGTGCAGGACTGCTTCTCCCGGCTGGGAGGGCTGGAGGCCCCGGTGCTGCCCATTCTTCCCTCCCCTCTGGTGGACGAATACCGCAATAAGGTGCAGTTTCCGGTACAGCCCGGGCCGGATGGCAAGCCCCAGATCGGATTTTATGCTCCCCGCAGCCATCGGCTGGTGCCCTGCGGCAGCTGTCGGCTGCAGCCGGCGCTGCTGAACGAGATCGCCGAGGAAATCTGCCGATTGATGGAGGTGTTCTCCATCTCCTGCTACGACGAAGCCAGCCACACCGGCTTGATTCGCCACATCTATCTGCGCCGGGGCTGGCACAGCGGCCAGGTGCTGGTCTGCCTGGTGGCAAACGGCCGCAAGCTGCCGGGGCAAGCGGAATTCTGCGCCGCTTTGCAGCGAAAATTCCCCGCCGTCACCTCCATTGTGCTGAATGTGAACACTCAGAAAACCAACGTGATTACCGGCCGCGAGTGCATCCCCCTGGCGGGCAGCGGCTGGATCGAGGATACCATGTGCGGAGTACCGGTGCGGCTGGGGCCCCTGAGCTTTTACCAGGTGAACACCCCCGCCGCCGAGCAGCTGTACGCCGCCGCCCGCAAGTTTGCCGCCCTGCAGCCCACCGACACTTTGCTGGACCTGTACTGCGGCATGGGCACCATCGGACTGTCCATGTATGCCGACTGCGCCCGGCTCATCGGCGTGGAGGTGGTGGACGAAGCGGTGGCCAGCGCCCGACGCAACGCTGCCACCATGGGGGCGGACAATGCCCGTTTCCTCTGCGCCGATGCCGGCCAGGCCGCTGAAAAGCTGCTGGCCGAGGGACTGCGCCCCGATGTGGTGGTGCTGGACCCGCCCCGCAAAGGCTGCGATATGGCCACCCTTTCGGCGGTGGTGCGCATGGCTCCCCGCCGCATCGTGATGGTGAGCTGCAATCCTGCCACTGCTGCCCGGGACGCCAAGATCCTGGCCCAGGAGGGCTACCGCACCGTCAAGATCCAGCCGGCTGATCTTTTCCCCCGGACAAAACATGTGGAGACCATCGTACAGCTTTGCCGGGAAAATGCCAGCTTTCAGTGATACTGTTCGCAATATAACAAATTTGTTTTCAAATAAAAATGTGTAAAATCAATATTCAATTCAATAA
>DXDW01000098.1 GCA_019115305.1 Candidatus Anaerofilum excrementigallinarum | reverse complement strand
GGGGCACCACCAGATCAAAGATAAGGTTGGTGTGGGTTTCTCCCGGCACCATGCGCAGATCGTGGATGGTGAGGCGGGGGTCCAGCCGCTTTACCTGTTTGGCCAGGTACTCCCGGGCCTCACCCACCTCATTGTTGTCGGTGACGATGGGGTCATAGTGGATGATGACATGCAGCCCCTCCTGCTCCAGGAAACGGCGCTCGATCTGGTCGATGACGTCGTGGCTGGCCAGCACGTCCTGGCTGGCGGCCATCTCCACATGCAGGCTGGCAAACTGACGCCCGGGACCGTAGTCGTGGACGATGAGGTCATGGATGCCCAGTACCCCGGGGTAACTGCGGGTCACCTCCAGGATATGACGCACCATTTCGGGATCGGGGGCCTGGCCCAGCAGGGGCGCAATGGCCTCCTTGACCAGGCCCCAGCCGCTGTACAGAATGAAGGCGGCCACAGCCAGACCGATCCAGCCGTCCAGCTGCCAGCCGAAAATCATCTGCGCCAAAGTGGCCACCAATACAGCGCTGGTGGCGATGACGTCGTTCCGGCTGTCGGCGGCGGTGGCTTCCAGCACCGAGGAACCGATCTGCTTGCCCACCTGGCGGTTGAAGGCAGCCATCCACAGCTTTACCAGAATGGACACCACCAGCACCGCCAGGGGAACCAGTCCCGCCTGGATGGGCTCGGGAGCCATGATCTTGCCCACGCTGGTCTTGACCAGCTCCAGGCCGATGAGCAGAATCATCACGCTCACCGCCAGACCGGCCAGGTACTCGGTGCGGCCGTGGCCGTAGGGGTGTTCGTCATCGGCGGGTTTGGCCGCGATGCGAAAGCCCAGCAGCGCGATGACGCTGGAGGAAGCATCCGACAGGTTGTTCACCGCGTCGGCGGAGATTGCCAGACTGCCGGACAGAAATCCGGCCAGGAATTTGCCCGCACACAGCAGCACGTTGCAGACGATGCCCACCGTACCGGCCAGATTGCCGCATCTGGTACGCACGGCAGGGCTGGATGTGTCGGGATAGCCCTTTACAAAATGTTTCAGCAAAAATTCGGTCATTTCGCTCTTCTTTCCCCTCTCAAACTCTGCGATATCCCTGCTTATTTATTCTTTTGAGTCAGACGATAGCTGGAGCCGTCGGGCCGGATGACCACACTGGCGTCCAGCTGGCTTTTCAGGCTTTGCTTCATGGCCTCCACATATTCCCGGCGCAGAGCCTGCTGCTCGGCTTTTTCCTCCTCGGTGAGGCCCTGGTCCCGGCTTTTGCGGGCCAGCTCGTTGATGCGCTGAATCTTTTCCTGTGTCACAGATATCACCCTTTCGTCTTGCTGGAAAAATCATCGCCCGGCGCACAGAAAGCAGCCGGGTATATTCTTAATAAAATAACACAGTTGCAGTCCAAATGCAAGCAAATCAAAGCGCCCCGGCCAAAGACCGGAGCGCCCGCTGTCAGCATCTATCAAAACCCGCCAAGCAAGCGGCGGGAGTGTTGTTGGTCTGCCCGTTCTCCCCTCTGCAAGAGGGTTCGCATCGAACGGGCCAGTGGAGCGCCTTGCAGGGATACTTCCCTGCCCGCGCTGGCGCCTGAGACGGTCCTGCCGTCCCGGCGGGTATTACTCACCGGAAGGCTTCTGCTTCCGGACATCCTGGCGTTCTGCCAACTGTTTTTTTAAGAAAGAACCTTTTGTTCTGGCTCTCTCTTGAGTACGATGTTATAATAACAGAGGATTATGAAGAAATTGTGATACAGGTTTGAACAGCCTGCAAAATAATGGCGGCATGGCCTGTCCTGCCGCTTTGGAAGGAGAAAACCGCCTATGTCCGCACCTGTCAACTGGCTGCAGCAGATGCAGTCGGCCCTGCAGACCATCCCCGCCGGCGTCCGGCCCCGGCTGCTGCTCCACGCCTGCTGCGGCCCCTGTTCCAGCGCGGTGCTGGAACAGCTGCGCCGCACCTTTGATATCACCGTATACTACTACAATCCCAACACCTGGCCCGAGGCCGAATACCGCCGCCGCGGCCAGGAGCTGGCCAGACTGCTGCAGCAGCTGCCCGGCGAGGGGACGGTGGACCTGGCCGAGGACCCCTACCGCCCCGAGGAGTTTTACCAGGCCGCCGCCGGTCTGGAAGCCGAGCCCGAGCGGGGCAGCCGCTGCACCGCCTGCTACCGACTGCGGCTGAGCCGAGCTGCCGCCTACGCCGCCGCCCACGGTTTCGACTGGTTCTGCTCCACCCTCTCCATCAGTCCCCACAAGGACGCCGCCCGGCTGAATGCCATCGGCCTGGAACTGGAAAAGGAATACGGGGTGCGCTGGCTGCCCAGCGACTTCAAAAAGAAGGAGGGCTACAAGCGCAGCCTGGAATTGTCCCGGGAATACGGGCTTTACCGCCAGGCCTACTGCGGCTGCGAGTTCAGCGCCAAGGCCCGGGGCATCGACCCGGAAAACGCCGCTTTGCCCCCCGAAGAAAAATAAAAGCCTTACAAGACCGGCGTGTTGTTTCGCAAAGAGACGGCACGCCGGTTTTCTGCATGCCGGAAAAGCATCGGGCCGCAAAGACTTACGACACCTGGTGTTTGGCAAACATGCGGCAGGAGAATGCCCCGCCCACTCCCAAAAAGAGAATCGCCGCCGGAACCGCCCACACCGCATAGAGCATACCGCTGCGCATCTGCTCCACCGACAGAAGGGAAACAGCCAGCACATGGTAGATGGGAAGAAGCCCCACCAGCCGGAACAGGGGATTGGTCTCGGCGATGGGCAGCAAAACAGGGAAAAGGAACACCGCCAGCGACGCAGCCAGGGCTATGATCTGGTTTTTGCTGACTGCGGACAGGAATAGTGTGATTCCCGCCAGGCTGATCGTACAGGTAAAGGCCAGCAGGATCTGGTATTGAATCAGTTCGCCGCAGGTGATATTGAAGGGGATGAACCCTTCCACATAGTCGGTGGGGGCAAAGAGAATGCTGCAATCCAGCCCTTCGGTCCCGTAAAACACAAGGGCAAAAAGCAGGTTGCAGGCCACCGCCACCACAGCTGCAAGCAGAGCGGCGAGGACTCCGGCCGCCGCCTTAGCGATGGGGCATTTGGTTTTGCCGTATCGGCTGGTCAATATGAGATTGTCCACGCCCTCATATTCGCCGGAGAAAACCGGGGCAAGCATCAAAATCACCGCGATGGCAAGCAGCACAAAGGTCCGCACCATGTTCCGGCTGGTGGAAAGCCAGCCGTCCACATAGCCGATTTTGATTTGCTCCTGCCCGAACACATCCCGGACGCTCAGCCCGTTCCAGTTGCCGTTCTGGTCCGAAAACCGCGCAAAGGCCGCGGACTGGGCGGCGTTCTGGTAGAGATAGGCGGCGTTCAGTCCATGCAAATCCGAGGTGGGGGCAAAGTCGTTCATCATCTGCTGCACCTTTTCATCGGTCAGGATGCCTTCATATTGGGCTGCAATTTTTTTGTCGATCTCCACCGCCCGCTTTCCGGACCCCTGGCTGCCATCCGGGGCAAAGGCGTATTTGTTCTGGTAGGTGGAAACGGAAAGCAGCACAGAAAACAGAACCATCCCCACAAGGGTGACCAGCGCCAGCCGCCTGGAAAGGATTTTCCGCAGTTCAAACAGAATCAGCATTTTCATTCTTTATTTTCCCCCTTGAAATAGAACAGGTACAGATCTTCCAATGTAGGCTGCACCCTCGCGGCGTTTTTCATGGGCGGACGATCCGCGATAATCCGCAATACGGTGCGGTTTTCCCCGGTGTGGCGCAGATTGCTTGTATTGTAGGCCGCTGCGTACTTCTCGGCACTGTCGGTGGGGACGGTGCACTCCCACACTTTGCCGTCGATCTCCGAAACGATCTCCTGGGGATTTCCGAAGTGCAGAACCTGCCCCGCCTTCATCATGATGATGTCCTCCGCCACAAACTCCACATCCGAGACAATATGGGTGGACAGAATCACGATCCGGTCTTTGGAAAAGGCGCTGATGAGATTGCGGAAGCGGACCCGCTCTTTGGGGTCAAGGCCCGCTGTGGGTTCGTCCAAAATCAAAATATGGGGGTCGTTGAGCATGGCCTGGGCAATGCCCAGCCGCTGCTTCATGCCGCCTGAAAAGGTTTTGATCTTCTGCTTGGCTTCTCTGGACAGCCCCACCGCTTCCAGCAGCTCCTTTGATTTTTTCCGCGCCGCCTTTTCCTCCAGTCCTTTCAGGGCGGAAACGTAGAGCAGAAAATCCAGGGCCGAAAAATCCGGGTAGTACCCGAAGTGCTGTGGCAGGTAGCCCAGAAGAGCGCGATACCGCTCCCCCAGCCCCGCAATGTTTTTGCCGCCCAGAAAAACCTGGCCGGAAGTGGGGGCCTGAAGGTTGCAGAGCAGCCGCATCAAGGTGGTTTTCCCTGCGCCGTTTGCCCCCAGCAAACCGTACACCCCGTTTGTCAAAGTGATGTTCAAATCCTTCACGGCGGTTTTGGAGCCAAACTGTTTTGTCAGCCCGCATGTCTTGAGTTCCATAAAAAGCTCCTTTCTCCACAGAGAGATAAAAAAATACTCTCCATGTGTTTGCATGGAGAGTATAGCGGGGGAATCTCTACTTTTTATCTACAAGGCAGGTGCTTTGAAACAGGCGGACACCAGGGCGCCGTCCGCGGCGTTTTCTATCTGCAAACAGCCGTTGTGGCGCTCACAGAGAAGTTTGCAAATATACAGCCCCAGACCAAAATGCTCCGAACGGTCCGTTTCCTCTGTGTAATAGGGGCTGGCGGCTTTTTGCAGGCTGTTTTGGTCAAAGCCCTTTCCGTCGTCCCACACCGACAGCAGCAAACCACCCTCATTTACAGAAAAAGAGAGTTTTACCGTCCTTTTGGCATACCGCGCCGCGTTGGAAACCAGATTGCTGCACACCTGCGACACAAAATCGCCGTCCAGATACAGCAGAGCATCCGGCAGATTGGTTTGCACAACCAGTTCTTTTCCCCTTTTTTCGCACAGGATTTTGGCGCTGTCACCCAGCGTAGCCGCCAAGGGCCGCAGCTCCACCAGCTTGTACGCCGGCCGGGCATCCTCCATGCGCCTAAGCCGGCTCACGCTGTCCACATAGCCTTCCATGCGGGCGATGTGCTTTCCCATGGTGGCGGCGGTCTCCCGGGTTTGGGGATCAGCGCTGGCCTGCAATATTTCATTGTATCCTTTCAGCACCGTCAGGGGGGTGCGCAGGTCGTGGGCAAAGGCGGCGTTGAGGGCTTTGCGGTCCTCCACCTGCCGCCACATCTGGGAGAAATTGTCCGCAAGGGTTGCCCGCATGGTCTCGAAGGATTGGCAAAGCTGCCCCAGTTCGTCGTTGCCGGTGCAGCGGACGGAAAAATCCAGGTCGTTGTCGGCTATTTTTTCAGAGGCCTCCCGCAGCGCCGCCAGGGGTTCTTTCAGCCTGTTCCGATAAAACAGCATGGCGGCGGCGATGATGCAGCAGGCGGAATACACAGGGACTGCCACCGTGGGAATCAGTTCCAAAAGGGCGATAATGTTTTCGTCCTTTTCGGAAAGAGAAACAGGTTCCGTCCCGATGTAGGCGCCCTCTCCCAGGCGTTCCCCCTGCTCGTTGGTCAGATAATATTTTTCGCCGGAGGGCGGATAGGCCGCCCGGATGCTCTCGGCGGCACCATTGCAAAGGGCAAAGGTGGCCGCGGAAAGAACCACCGCCAGTGCGGCAAAGGCCACCACATAGAGGATCAGGCTTTTCCGCAGGGACAAATACTGTCCATTCCGGTTCATTTGACCCATTTGTATCCGCACCCCCAGATTGTTTCGATGTATGCGCAGTGGGTGTATGCCGCGATTTTGGACCGTATCCTGCGGATATGCTCGGCCACCACGCTGCTGTCCCCCTGGCTGTCATACCCCCAAATGCGCTCGTAGATCCGCTCTTTGTCAAAAACCTGGCCCGGATTCTGGGACAGCAGCTCCACGATATCAAATTCCTTTTTCGCAAGGACTATGGGCTTGTCTGCAAAAAACAGGCAGCGCTCGGCGTAGTCGATGGTCAGTTCACCGGAAAAGCGGATCTTTCTTTCCAGGCTATGCCGCGCTTCCCGGCGCAGGTGGGCCTGCACCCTCGCCTCCAGTTCCACCAGAGAAAAGGGCTTCACGATGTAGTCGTCCCCGCCGGCTGCAAAGCCCTGCACCTTGTCCGCGTCCTCTATGCGGGCCGTGAGAAATAGGATGGGACAGGAGATGTGATCCCGGATGCGCCGGCAGACCTCCAGCCCGTCTGTGCCGGGCATATTGATATCCAGCAGAATGATATCCGGCTGCTTTTCCGCCTGCTGCAAGGCTTCTTCGCCGCTGCAGGCGGGCAGGACGCGAAAGCCCTTGCCTTCAAAAAATCTGCCCAGCATCAAAAGGATATCCCTTTCGTCGTCGGCAATCAGTATCTTTGCTTTCATCGCCCTCACCTCCCGGCCGCCAATATACCAGATAGTTTTCAACTATTTATCTACTTTTGCTTTTCCTTTCGGAGAGCGCGGCCGAAAAAAGCCCCTTTGGCCCCCTGTGCAAAAAGCGCGGAAGGAGATTTTCCCTTCCGCGCTTTTCTCTTTTCAGCCCTGCAGCCCCTTGGCCTGGCGCTCCATATTCTCGATCACCACGTCGTGGATATCCCCCAGACCGGCACAGTATTCCAGCACCTTCCAGGGGATGTTGGTGTGGAAATGCAGCTTGATGAGGGTCTCATCCCCCACTGCCAGCAGGCAGTCGCCGGGGATGTTGGCCAGGATATAGTCGTGGATGTCGTCCTCGGAGAGGTTTTCTCCTTCGATCAGCAGCTGGGTATCAAATTTATATTCCATGTTGTTCTCTCCTTTGTGTTTATTCCAGATAGGGCAGCAGCACCGCCCACTCCCGGGCCAGCCGGTCCATATTGAAAGCCGCGTTGGCCGGGCTGGTACTGGGCAGCTTTACCGCGTCCAGCCCCACGGCGTTTCGGTGGAACTTCTGGTAAAATTTCCAGGCCGCCGCGCCGTTGCAGAACACCGCTTTTACCCCCAGCCGCCTGGCCAGCGCCGCCACATCGTTGGGCACCGGGTCCTGGATGGAGGCATCCGACGCCCCGGTGATGGTGCAGCTTTCCAAAGTATCCCAAAGGGCCAGACCGTGACGCAGAATCAGCTCCCGCTTTTCGGGGATGGTGAGGGGCACCGGCTCCCCGGTGAGCCGAGCCAGCAGAGGCCAGAACCGGTTCTGGGGATGGCCGTAATAAAAGCCCTGCTGTCTGCTTTTGGGGCTGGGCCAGCTGCCCAGAATCAGGGCCGAAGCCCGCTGCCCTGCCACCGGCGGAAAGCCTTTTTCAGCTGTTTCCACCCAGAAACACCTCCCGCACCACGGCGGCTACTCCCTCCTGACGCACGTCAGGGGCCAGATGATCGGCGGCAGCCTGCACCTGGGCGGGGGCGTTGGCCATGGCATAGCTGCATCCGGCCAGTTCCAGCATTTCCAGATCGTTGACCCCGTCCCCTATGGCCAGCACTTCCTCAGGAGAAAGCCCCAGCTTGTCCAGCAGCTTTTTGGCCGCCTCGGCCTTGCTGTTTTCCGGCTTGAACACGTCGTATCGGTCGATGCTGTACGGGGCAAATTTCAGGCCCGGGTATTTGGCGTGATAGGCTTCCACCGCCTCGGGGGGCATCATCACGAAGGCCGCGAAAGGCATGCTTTGGAGGTGCCGGTCCTGGTCCTCGCCGTCCTTGGTGTGGTCGCCGTGGCCGGTCATCTCCTGGTAGCAGTCCCGCATCCGCTCATATTCCACATAGACATAGTAGCCGTCCTCGTAGCAGAAGGCCAGAGGATAGTCGTAGTCCTCGCAGAAGTCCACCAGAGTATACATATTCTGGGCCGTGAGCCGATCCTCCAGCACCGTCTGGCCCTGGCGGTCCAGCACCCAGGCGCCGTTGGCATAGATGCCGTAGTCGGGCCGCAGACCGGCCAGCACCTCCTTGCCCGCCGCAAAGGCGGTGCGTCCGGTGGCCAGGATCACCAGCACTCCCTGCTGCTGCGCCTGCCGCAATGCCCGGACCACCCCGGGACGGATGCAGGGCTCTCCCGGCACCACCAGAGTGCCGTCGATGTCCAGCAATAACGCCTTGTATTTCAATCTTTTCATCCTTTCCCCGGCAAGGGATTTTTTCTCATTATACCTGCCCCGGCAGGGCAGGCGCAAGGCAAAAGCCCCGCAAACAGTATACAATTCGTATTATTTTATGATAATTTTACGTTTTCCCGCTGTTTTTGCGCCCCTTTGACGGCAGATACAGACGGAAAATCCCATTCAGCTGCGGGCCTTGTCGGCGGCGATCTCCGCCAGAATGCGGGCCTCCCCGCCGGAGAGCAGCAAGGTGCGGGAATATTCCTGGTATTTCTCCGAGGGGTTCTCGGCCAGGAAAGCCGCGCTGTCCGCCCCCATTCCCAGCTCGGTGACAAAGACCAGCATCTCCTGCCCCGGTCCGAAGGCATTTTCCAGAAACTCGAAGGCGGCGGCAAGGGCGGCTGCGGCGGCGTCCATCTTCTGCTGCCGGTCGGCGGGCAGGGGCGCAAAGGCTTTGCGCAGGGATGCCAGGGCCTCGTCGGCGTCGGCGGGGGCATCGGCCTGGAGCGCGGCCAGCAGGCCGTTCAGAGCCGCGTCGGTGCGGACGGCCCGGACTTCATCGGCCCGGGAGAGAAGCTTGGCCCGCTTTTGTTCCTCCAACTGGGTCCGGCGGGCATCCAGGGCGGCCCGGAACATCTCCACCGGCTGGCCGTCGGCGGCAAGGTCCGCTTTGAACTGCCGAATGACCGCAAAGCAGGCGTCGGCCAGTTCTTCGGCCCGCATGGCCGGGGCGAAAAAGCCGTCCAGCCCCGCCAGCAGCAGCCCCACCAGGCTCAGCCGCTCGTCAAAACCGGCCTGGCCCGCCCGGGCATAGGCCGCGGGGGCGGGATTGCCGGCCAGAATCTGCTCCACGCCGTAGTCGTCCCCGTACTTATAATAGAGGGAGAGATAGGCGGCGAAATCGGCGGCGATGTCGGGGTTCTGGAGGTACTGGCCCACCAGCTCTTCGTCGGCTTCCAGTCCCAGACGGCCGTAGCTTTCCAGCAGAGCCGACAGATCCTCCCAGCCCCGGGCGGTAACGAACTGCATGCCGTCCACGTCCCGGGTAACCTTGTAAAAATGTTCGGGGTGCAGTTCCAGATAAGCCAGAATCGCCCCGTGGACCCCGGCGCTGCGGGCGTACTGCTTCCAGGCGGCCAGATCGGGCTGGATATCCATGCGGCGCACCCGGTCCAAGGTCACCACGTCGAACTCCCGCACCGACTTGTTGTATTCCGGCGGGTTGCCGGCGGCCACAATGAGCCAGCCCTCGGGCACCGCCTGGTTGCCGAAGGTCTTGCACTGCAAAAATTGCAGCATGGTGGGGGCCAGGGTTTCCGAGACACAGTTGATCTCGTCGATGAACAGAATGCCCTCCCGCAGGCCGGTATCCCGGATGCAGCGGTGGACGCTGGCGATGATCTCGCTCATGGTGTACTCGGTCACCGGGTACTCGGCGCCGTCAAACACCTCTTTGCTGATCATGGGCAGGCCCACGGCGCTCTGGCGGGTGTGGTGGGTGATGGTGTAAGAGACCAGACCCACCCGGCATTCCCGGGCGATCTGTTCCATAATCTGGGTTTTGCCCACACCCGGAGGGCCGATGAGCAGCAGGGGCCGCTGGCGGATGGCGGGGATGGCATAGCGGCCCAGCTCGTCCTTGGCGAGATAGGCCTGGAGGGTGTGTTTGATCTCCTCTTTTGCGCGCTGGATATTCATAAAGCGTTCCTTTCTTGGGTGTCGGGCAGGGGCTTGGCCGCCCACTGGTCGGGGTAGAGCAGCTGGCGCATGGCCCAGGGGGGCAGGTTAGAATCGTCGTAGTTGTCCTCGAGAAACAAAAAGGCGGCAGGCCAGGACGGCGGCTGGGCGGGATAGCGGCCCATGCCGTCGGTGAAATAGAGCAGCCCGGCCAGATGATGAAATTCGTGGCGGCGGATGAGGTAATCCAGATAGGTGAACACCGGCCGGAAATCGGTGCCGCCGCCCCCTTCCAATCGCAGACGGGAGATATATTCCTCCATCTCCTTGCGGCAGGTGATCTTGTCGTCCCGACGGATCTTGTCATCGCACTGGAGGATGCGCAGATGCACCTTGTGGAAAAAGCTGTCGGTCTCCTGCAAAATGGAGAAGGTCTCCTGCAAAAACCGGCTCACCAGCTCCCCCGAACAGGACATGGAGGTGTCGATGGCGATGGCCAGTTCGTATACCTTGAAGGATTCCCGGCTTTCCAGGGGCTCGATGAGGGGCAGGTTGCCGTAAAGGGACAAGCCGTAGGCGTAGTAGCCCAGGTCGAAGGAGTCGGGGTCTGCGTGCATCTCCTCCCGCAATACGCAGAACTTGCGCAGAAAATCCCGGTAGCTGCGGCGGATGGTGCCGGCCCTTGCCAGCTGGTCGGCCAGATCGCCGCTCTCCCCCGCCTGCTTTTTGGAAAAGCTGGACAGGTCGGTCTGCATGGTCCGGGCCCGTTTGGCCCATTCCCCCGCCAGCTGGGTGACGGCGGGGCTGGCCTGGCTGTCCCAGGGCCAGAGGGAGTGGTCGTCGGTGCGGAACTCCTCCTCCAGCCGCTTGTATTGCTGGGGGGTGAGGTTCGCGGCGGAAAGGGCCCGGTAGATGGGCCCTGCCGCCAGCACCCCGCAGCTCTGTTTCAGCTGCCGGTAGCACTCGGCCCGGGTCCAGGTGAGGGGACGCCGGGTGAGGGGGCAGTCCAGGCCGTCCAGAGTGGACTCCACGGCGATGTCGCAGCACAGCCCCCAGAGCCGGGGGTCCTTTTCGGCGGTCTGGAACAGGTGGCGGTAGAGACAGTGGAGCACCAGATGGAGGTATTCCCGGGCCAGCAGAGAGCGGTTGTTTTCAAACAGCCGCAGGGCGTGGTCCGGGGCGCAGAGCAGCCGGAGGCCGTCGGTGCCCGCCCCGGTGAAGGCGGGCCAGGGAGTAGGGGTGAGCCCCGCCAGAGCCGGGCCGAAATAGCGCAAAGCCAGATACAGCCGGCTGCGCACCTCCTGCCAGATCTCCACCGTGAGCCGGGCGGCCCACTGCTCCTGTGTTTCGGTCATGACTGCACCTCCTTTTGTATGGGCAGATGGGGAAAATCGGTGTTAAAAATCATAGCTTTTTTCTGTCCGGGGAGCCGGCTGGGTGAGCAGGGCAGCTCCGGGAGCAAACTCCAGCCGCTGGGCCAGGGTCCGGGCGGTCTGCCGGGCCTCGGCGGAGGGGTTCAGCTTTTGCAGCAAAAATGCCAGGGTGTCGGCGTCTTTTTGCTCCACCGCCAGGCACAAGGCCTTGTCGGCGTAGCGGGTCAGGTAGTCCAGATAGGCCTTTTCCGCTGCCGGGGCCAGTTCCAGGGGAAGCCCCAGCCGCAGCATGGCCAACTGACAGGCCACCGCCGGGCTTTCCTGGGCGGCGGCGGTGTCGAACACCCGGTCGTATTCCGCCAGCAGCAGGCTCTGGCCCGCAAAGCACTGGCGGTAGCGGTAGCCCACCCCCACCACCTGGCGCTGGAAGATGTGGGCAGGGATGTTTTCCTCCAGTTCCTCGTAAAATTCCGGGAACAGCAGCCGGGCGGCGGGCTGCCCCGCCGGGGCAAATTCCACCGTCACCCCTCGCTGCAGCTGGGCCAGCATCTGGCGCAGGCCCCCGGCGTCCCGGGGCAGGCCGTCCAGCCGCAAAAGGGCCAGCTCGTCGCAGTTCATAAAGGCGTCGGAACCCACCTGGGTCAGAGATGCGGAAAATTCCAGCTTTTCCAGACGGCGGCAGTTGTAAAAGGCGCTGCTGCCCACCGATTCCAGGCTTTGGGGCAGGGAGATACTCTGGACAAAATTGCCGCAGAGGGGATGGGAAAAGTCCTCGCCCCAGCGCAGAACCTGGGTCCCGGCGGGCAGAGAGGGCTCCTTATCGGAAAAGCAGTAGCCGGCCAGAGCCGCCAGGGGCGCGCCGCCCAGAGTTTCGGGCAAAACGGGACAGGGTGTGTCTCCGAAGCAGCGCAGCAGCACCGCCCGGCCCTGGCGCAGATAATAGCTGAAGGAAAGGGTCTGGCCCATGGTTTTCCGCCTTTCTTTTGGCCCGCAAAGTTCCAAGGACAGGCGGGCCGGGTTTTCTGATTCTGGATTATAGCGCGGCCAGACGGGATTTGTCAATCAAAGGGCCGGCGTTTTGCCCGCACAGGGCCGCCGCGGGCCGCTTTTTTCGGGAAAAATCCCGTTTTTTCGATTTTGTATGGACAACCCGCCGCCGGTTTTGCTATGATATTCCATGTTCGGCTGCGGTCTTTTGGCCGCGGCGCTATATTACATATTATATAATACAGCAAAAGAGGGAGATCATGCAAAGCAAAACGACGACCAACGAGCTGTTCCTGCTCAACGGTAAACCCAGTTGGGGACAGGCCTTTCCCCAGGCTATGCAGCATGTGCTGGCCATGCTGATCGGCAACATCACCCCGCCTATGCTCATCGCCACCACTTTGGCGCTGCCCGCTTCGGACAAGATCCTGCTGACCCAGGCCGCCATGACCATCGGCGGCATCACCACGTTGCTACAGCTGTTCCCGGTGCTGGGATTCGGCATGGGGCTGCCCAGCGTCATGGGCGTGGCCTTCGCCTACATGCCCATCCTGACCATGATCGGCACCCAGTACGGCATTGCGGCCATCTTCGGTTCTCAGCTGGTGGCGGGTTTCCTGTCCATCTTCATCGGCCTGTTCATCGGCAAGCTGCGCCGGTTTTTCCCGCCCATCGTCAGCGGCACGGTGGTGCTGAGTATCGGCCTCTCGCTGTATAAAACCGCCATCACCTATATGGGCGGCGGCTCGGCGGCTCAGTCCGACGGTTCCTTCGGCTCTGCCCAGTTCTGGATTCTGGCTCTGGTCACCTTGGCCGTCACGCTGGCCTGCAGCCTCTTCGGCAAGGGCTATGTGCGGGTATCGGGCATGCTCATCGGTATTGTCGTGGGCTACGTCATCGCCCTGTTCATGGGCGGCGTGGTGGACTTCACCGAGCTGCGCCAGGCCGGCTGGATCTCCCTGCCTCAGCCCTTCCACTTCGGGCTGGAATTCCATCTGGACGCCATTGTGATGATGGTGCTGATGTACATTGTCCAGGCGGTGCAGACCATCGGCGACGTTTCCTCCACCGCCATGGGCGGTTTCGGACGGGAAGCCACCGACAAGGAGCTGGGCGGCGCCATCAAGGGCCAGAGCATCTGCGGCATGATCGGCGCCTGCATCGGCGGTCTGCCCACCGACCCCTACAGCCAGAACGTGGGCCTGATCTGCACCACCAAGGTGGTGGCCAAGCGGGTATTCCTGATTGTGGGCGGTCTGATGCTGGCGGCCGGTTTCCTGCCCAAGTTCGGCGCTCTCATG
>DXDW01000097.1 GCA_019115305.1 Candidatus Anaerofilum excrementigallinarum | reverse complement strand
GCATGGAATACAGCAGCGGTTTATTCAACTGTGCGGCCTCCGAGATACAGGACGGCAAACCGGGCCAGGCCCGGGAGGACTGCAGCCGGTTTGCGGCCCGGCTGGAAAAGCTGCGGCCTTTGGACCTGCTGGAGTTCGGCCAGTACCAGCTTCCCGGCAGCGGCAAGCCCACCGACGTGGATGTCCGCGCCCCCATTTCCTGGCTGGTGATGGCCCGCCAGGGCCGCCGGCTGCTGCTGTTGAGCCAGCGGTGCCTGGACTGGGAATTCTTCGACGGCTCGGGCACCCTGTTCGCCCCCTGCCCCGCCGCGGCCTGGGAGTCCAGCTATGCCCGGGAATACCTGAGTCAGAAGTGCTTTCCCCGGTGGTTTTCCCCTGCCCAGCAGGCGGTGATCGCCCCGGTGCGGCTGAAAAACGAGGCCAATCCTCTCACCCGTTGCCCCGACGCTGCCGAAACCGAAGACCGGCTGTTTTTGCTCAGCCAGGAGGAGATACTCCAGCTGGAAGACCAGCTTCCCCACTCCGACTGGCTGCCGGCGGCGCTGCTTATGGCCGACGAGAACCTGTCCGGGGAAGGCATTGAGCTGTACCTCCAGCCCTGCAGCTGGTGGCTGCGCACCTGCGGCCGGGAGGACGGAGATGTGGCCGCGGTGGAGGAGGACGGATCTGTGGATCTTGTGGGCAAGGATTCCGGCTGTGACGAGGTGGGTCTGCGCCCGGCCATTTGGCTGGACCTGGACCGTGTGGCCCGTCTGCCGGAACTTCTGCGCCCGGATCAGTTATAAAAGGAGTGTTTTTGTATGCAGTACGATTTTACTTCCATCCTGCCCCGCAACGGCCGGGACGCCATCGCTGTGGACGGTCTGGGCGGAATGCCCGGCTTTACCCCCGGCGCACCCCGGGAGGGCTTTGACGCCATCCCCATGTGGGTGGCGGACATGAACTTCCCCACCGTTCCCACCATCCAGAAGGCCATGGCCGACCGCATCCAGCACCCGGCCTTCGGCTATTTCTCCCCCAGTGAGGAGTATTTCGCCTCCATCATCCGCTGGCAGCAAAAGCGCAACGGGGTCACCGGCCTTGCCAAGGAAAACATCGGCTACGAAAACGGCGTGCTGGGCGGCGTGGTGTCGGCCCTGAACTGCGTCTGCTCCCGGGGCGACAAGGTGCTGCTCCACTCCCCCACCTATGTGGGATTCACCTCCTGCCTGACCAACAACGGCTACGACATGGTGCTCAGCCCCCTGGTCAAGGACGAGGACGGCATCTGGCGGATGGATTTTGAGGACATGGAGAAGAAGCTCAAGGAGCAGAAGATCCATGCCGCCGTCCTCTGCAATCCTCACAACCCCTGCGGCCGGGTCTGGGAGCGCTGGGAACTGGAAAAGGCCATGGAGCTGTTCAAGAAATACGACGTCTATGTGGTGTCGGACGAGATCTGGTCCGACCTGATGCTCAACGGCCACAAGCACATCCCCACCCAGTCCATTTCCGAGGACGCCCGGCAGCGCACCGCCGCCATGTACGCCCCCAGCAAGACCTTCAACCTGGCGGGCCTGGTGGGCAGCTATCACATTATCTATAACAAGTGGTGGAAGGACCGGGTGGACAAGGAGTCCAGCCTCTGCCACTACAATTCCATGAATGTGCTGTCCATGCACGCCCTTGTGGGCGCCTACAAGCCCGAGGGCTACCAGTGGGTGGACCAGCTCTGCGAAGTGCTCAGCGGCAACATCAACTTCGCCTGCGACTACATCCGGGACCACTTCGAGGGTGTGGAGGTATCCAAGCCCCAGGGCACCTACATGCTGTTTGTGGACTGCACCAAGTGGTGCGAGGCTCACGGCAAGACCATCGACGAGGTGGAAAAGGCCTGCTGGGATGTGGGCGTGGCGGTGCAGGACGGCCGGATGTTCCACGGCCCCTGTCATCTGCGCATGAACCTGGCTCTGCCCCTGTCCCGGGTGCAGGAGGCCTTTGACCGGCTGGCCAAATATGTGTTCACCGACCAGCCCGCCCCCTTCCCCGTTCCGGCCCATCTGGCCGAGGGGGACCAGCTGCCGGATTTTGTCTGCGATACCCCCTTTGAAAAGGGCGTACATCTGGCCGACAAGCTGAAGGCCGCCCCCAAGACCGCTTTGGTGCTGCTGCGGTACTATGGCTGTCCCCTGTGCCAGCTGGACATCCACGAGCTGGCCGCCCACTACAACGAGATCACCGCCGCCGGCGGCCAGCTGCTGGTAGTGCTGCAGTCCGACCCCGCCAAACTGGCCCAGCAGCTGCAGCCCGGCGACCTGCCCTTTGAGATCCTCTGCGACCCCGACCAAAAGCTGTACAAGGCTCTGGGCATCTGGCCCGCCCCCGCCATGGTGAAGATGGGAGACGAAGCCACCATGGACAAGATCCGCAAGGCGGCTGCCGCCGGCTACACCCACGGGGAATTTGAGGGCAACGAGCTTCAGCTGCCCGCGGCCTTTGTGGCCGACAGCCAGGGCCGTCTGCTCTGGGCCCACTACGGCGTGTCCGCCGGGGATGTTCCCAGTGCCGACCAGCTGGCCAAGCTGCTGGGCTGAGGGCAGATGCCATGATCCCTTATATCGATCTGCACTGCGACACTTTGCTGTCCGCCTGGCGGGCCAAGCAGCCCGACCTGGAACGGCTGCCCCAGGCCAGCGTGGACCTGGAGCGGCTGGAAAAAGGGGGCTGCGCCGCCCAGTTTTTCGCCGTCTTTCTGCCGCCCCGGCAGGCCCTGGACGCCCAGGGCTTTGCCGACCTTTCGGACGACGCATACATCGACCAGCTGCTGGCCATCTACCGCCGCACTTTGGAAAATCACCCCCATCGTATCGCCCACGCTGGCACCGCCGCCGACCTGCGGGCCAATCTGGACGCGGGCAAGGTGTCCGGCTTTCTGACGTTGGAGGACGGCCGTGCGGTGGACGGGAGCCTGGAAAAGCTGGAAGGCTTTTACCGCCGGGGCATCCGGCTCATCTCCCTGACCTGGAACGGGGCCAACTGCTTCGGCTCTCCCAACTCCACCGATCCCGCCGTTATGGCGGCGGGGCTCACCGATTTCGGCAAAGAGGCGGTGGAGCGCATGGAACAGCTGGGCATGCTGGTGGACGTGTCCCACCTGTCCGACGGGGGATTCTGGGACGTATCCCGGCTCTGCAAGGGGTCTTTCGTGGCCTCCCACTCCAACTGCCGGGCGCTGAACCCCCACCCCCGCAGCCTCACCGACGAGATGCTGCGAACCCTGGCCGAACACGGCGGGGTGGCGGGGCTGAATTTTGCCCCGGAGTTCCTAAACGGGGATATCACCTGCCAGGACAGCCGGGTGGAGGACATGGTGACCCAGCTGCGCCACCGCATCAACGTGGGCGGCGAGGACTGCGCGGCCCTGGGCAGCGACCTGGACGGCATCGGCGGACGGCTGGAAATCGACAGTTCCGCCGCCATGCCTCGTCTGTTCGAAGCCCTGCAAAAGGCCGGTTTCACCAGCCGCCTTATTGAAAAGATCGCCTTCGGCAACGCCTTCCGGGTGCTGGGGGATGTTCTCAAATAATGGTGCCAGACTTTCGATGAACCTTATTTCTGAAAATAGTGTGTCATAAAAATAATGTCAGGATTCACGGGCATGTACCGGGAATCCTGACACCTTGACAGAAAAAACACCTGATTTTGTGTGCTTTGTGCGCAAAATCAGGTGTTTTTTTGCCGGAAAAGGGTATGCCGGTCGCCTTGGCGATGTACAGCCCAGTGGGCTGTGCAAGGCCATGGGGGAAACCAATAAGCATCCCCCGCACTTTGTGCGGGTGGTGCGTTTGGTGTCCCTCAGGAGGCTGTCGAATGACTTCGACAGCCTTAGGACCCGCCCCTCTTTTTTGTGTGAAATTTCAGCCGCTCACACCGCCGCTTTGGTCTTCTTTTTGCCGAGGAGATCCGCCTCGGCCAGCCCGGCCTTGTGCAGGATCACCGTTCCTCCCAGCAGCGCGCCCTGGGACACGATGTTGGTGCACTGGGCCACCCAGTGCATGGAGGAGGAATCGTCAAAGGTGGCGCTGAGATAGCCCATGCCCAGCATAAAGACAAAGGACACCGCAAACAGCGCCGCCGCGCTCTTCTTTTTCATAAGCATGGCCATGACAAACAACGTCCACTGGGCTCCGGCGCAGCCCACCGTCTGCATGATCACAAAGGGAATGGTGCTGGTATACACCGGTACCACCGCCACGCTGTGCAGCGCATGCCGGCGGTTGTAGCGGGTGAACATCCCCACCAAAGCCAGGAACACCAGCAGAAAGCCGGGTCCCTGCAAGGGGAAAAAGCTGGCGTCCAGCAGAGTGTAGTCGCAGATGCCCAGGGCATAGAGAATCTTCCAGCCCGCCTTGAAGATGCCGCCGATGAGCACCATAGTGGAGCCGGTGGCCAGCAGGGCAAAGGCCCCTTTCACCATCTTGCTGTACAGGTCCCGCTGAAGCAGCACCGCCGAAGCGAAAAACAGCGCCACCGGGATAAAGTCCACCACCGCCATGGGCACAGTAATTCCGTTCATAATTTCACGTCCTCCCCGCTGCCAAACCCCTGCAAAGATTGGTCAGGCAACGATAAATTTGATGTTTTCCAGGTGATACAAGGGAACCAGAGGCAGCAGAATGGGGGTCTTTTCCACATAGGCCCGGTATTCGGGATCGCTGCCGTAGTTCTTGTTCTGCCGCAGCTCCAGCCGCTTGGCGCCGCTGAACATCACATAGACGATGAGTATGTACCCCAGCAGGGCGATGACCCACTGCACCGGACTTTTCAATGCGCCGATGCCCGAAAGCAGCACGCCGGTCCAGAACAGCACCTCGCCCAGATAGTTGGGGCAGCGCACCACCTTATACAGGCCGGTGTCGCAGAAGCGGCGGGGATTTTTTGCCTTGGCCGCCGATTTCTGCTTGTCGGCCAGGCTCTCGATGCAGAGAGCCACCGCCATGATCGCCGCTCCCACCGGAGCCATGACGCCCCGGGCGCCGGCCTCGGCACGGTAGAGCACCGGGGACACCTGCAGCAGATACATAATGGCCACACAGACCCAGATCACCGCTTTGACAAACACCGGCATGGGCTTATCCCCGCCGGTGGCCGCCTTGAGGGTCTTGCGGTAGGAGGCGCTTTTGATCTCCCGCCAGAGCAGAAAACCGCCCAGCCGGATGCCATAGATCACCAGCAGGCCGCAGAGCACCCAGGTCCAGACATCGGCCCCGGCGCCGTAGAGGGCCAGAATGGCCACGCCCGCGCCGCAGACCGCAAAGCCGTAGCCCACCGAGAGGAAATAGACGAACTTATAAAAGCCAATGGCCGACAGCACCGCACACACCGCCAGCACCACCCAGACGCCTGCCGGGAAGGCAGCCGCCATCATATCACCGAAACTCACGGTCTATCCCTCCTTACTTGGCGTAGCAGCTGCGGATATACTCCTGGAAGCTGCCCTCGCCGTACACGTCCTTGCCCACCAGCTCGTGGGTAAGGGTCCATTTGGAGAACCGGATAATGGCCTCCTTGCCGTTCTTCTTCCGCTTGTTCACCCAGGCCAGCACATCAAACAGGAACACCGGCGCCCGCTTGATCACCGGCGGTTTACCGGCGGCGGCAAAGAACATCTGGGCGATCTCGGCATAGGAGTAGGTCTCCTTGCCGCCCACGTCGAACATCTTGTTGTCGTCGGTCATGTGCAGCACGATGAACTGGGCAAAATCCGGGGTGTCGATGACATTGGCGTGGACGTCCTGTTTGCCCAGCAAGGTCACCTGGCCCTTTTCGATCATGGGCATGAACACCTTGGCAATGTCGTAGAAATAGCCGGTGGGACGGTGGATCACCCAGGAAATGCCGCTCTTTTTCAGCTCCTGCTCAAAGAGGTATTTGGCGTGGAGCATGGGAACCTGGGGGTCGCTGTCGGCCTTTATCACCGAAATGTAGCTGAAATGCTTCACCCCGGCCCGCTGGGCTTCCCGCAGCAGGTTGAGGTTGCCCTGGTAGTCGATGTCGTAGTTGGTGATGGTGGCCGAGGTGCCGGTGAGGCCCACGGTGGTAATGACCACATCCGCCCCCTCGCAGAGACCTTTGAGGGTTTCGGGCTTGGTCACGTCCATGGCCCGGGGGATGTATTTGCCTTCCAGGCCGGAGATCTCCTTGGTTTTCAGGTCGGCGGCCACCACCTCATGGCCCTGTTTTACCAATTCCCGCAGGATATCGGCGCCCAGATTGCCGAAGGCGCCCGCAAGCACTACTTTCATTTCTTCTTCTCCTTTGCCCGTTTGTCGTTGATGATGTCCATATGCTCGGCGGTGATGAGGGTGACGCCGTTTTCCTTGGCCCAGGCCACACAGCCTTTCAGGGCGGTGGGCAGGAAGATGCGGGGCACCTTTACCAACTTAGCGCAGGCTTCATCGGTGAACTTGATCTTGTCGTCGATGCGGTCGGCGGCGTATTTCACCGACTCCACCGTGGTCTGCCGCATGGGCAGCAGCTCGGGGATGGGGCGGCGGAATTTGGTGTACCAGAAGTTCTTGGAATCCCGGTAGCCGTAGTCCACCGGCACAGGGGGGAAGTCTCCGGCCCGCACCCCGTTGACGATGGCGTTGTAATACTTGAACCTCTCCCTCACCGACGGCGGCCCCTACGGCACCACCCAGATGGCGGCCATGACCATCTTCAACAAGGCCTTTGTATCCCATCAGTACGGCCTTGGCCAGGCACAGGCCATCGTCTTCTTCATCATTATGCTGATCGTTGCCGTGATCCAGGTGCTGGCCGGCAAGTCAAAGGAGGTAGAAGCATGATCACAAAACAGAAAAAACTGGCCACCGTTGACGAGACCGGCAATGTGCGCCCCAGTATGGCCAAATCCATCTTTGTGTTTGTGCTGTTCATCCTGTACATGATCCCCTTCCTGCTGGTGGTGGTCAACTCGCTGAAAACCAAAATCAGCATCGTCAAATACCCCCTCAAGCTGGTGGACGACAAGGGACTGCAGTTTGCCAACTACGCCAACGCCTTTGAAGACATGGACTTTTTGCAGGCCTTCGGCAACTCCATCTTTGTGGTGGCTCTGTCGGTTCTGCTGCTGATGGTCTTTTCCTCCATGTGCGCCTATATCCTGGTGCGCAAAAACTACCTGGCCTGCAAGGTGAGCTTCCTTCTGCTCATCTCCTACATGGTGGTTCCCTTCCAGGTCATCATGATCCCCCTGCTGGCTCTGTACGGCGGCACCTTCAACATGCTGAACTCCCGCCTTACCCTGGTTCTGATGAACTTCGGCTTCGGCACCTGCTTTGCAGTGTTCCTCTGCCACGGCTTCATCAAGACCAGCGTGCCCCTGGCTCTGGAAGAAGCCGCCCTCATCGACGGCTGCGGCCCGCTGCAGATCTTCTTCAAGATCGTCTTCCCCCTGCTCAAGCCCATTCTGTCCACTGTGATGATCCTGCAGGTGCTGGGTCTGTGGAACGACTACCTGCTGCCCAGCCTGGTGCTGGTCAAGCCCGAGCTGCACACTCTGCCCATCGCCATCCGCACCTTTGTGGGCACCTTCTCCAGTGACTACGGCAATATGATGGCCGCCCTTGTAATGACGGTAGTACCTGTTATAATTGTATATATCGCCCTGCAGAAATACATCATCGGCGGTGTGGTTGCCGGCGCGGTAAAATCTTAAGGACAGGACTTGATACCATGTCTACCATCGAAGACGTCGCCAAATATTCGGGTTTTTCCACCGCCACCGTATCCCGGGTGCTGAACAACAAGGGACCGGTGAGCGAAAAGGCCGTACTGGCCATCCAGGAGGCCATGCGCCAGCTGGACTACCACCCCAACAATATGGCCCGGGCCCTGGTAATGGGTCACAGCAACACCATCGGGGTGATCCTGCCCTCCCACAACACCTACTTCTGGAACGAGGTGGCCGTGGAGATGGAGAAAAGCGCCCGGGAGATCGGCTATCACATTGTTTTCCGCTTTGCCGAGCCCGACCGGGAGGAGATCGACCGCTGCGTGTCCGACCTGCGGGCCAGCCAGGTCAGCGGCATCATCCAGGCGGCAGGCCAGCGGGAGGATGTGGTGAAAGCCGCCAACATTCCCATTCTCTCCCTCATCAGCAACCGGGACGGCATCCCCGCCGTGGTTTCCGACGACGACCAGGGGGGCCGTCTGGCCACCCGGCATCTCATTGAGAGAGGCTGCACCTATCTGGTCCACATCAGCGGCGACCTCAGCTGCTCCAACCACGCCGACCAGCGCAGCTTCGCCTTTATCCGGGAATGCGAGCACCAGGGCATCCCCTACCGGCTGTACCAGGGATATTCCCAGCAGGCCCCCGAGGAACAGTGCCTGGCGCTGATCGAGCATATTTTTGCCGAAAACCCCCGGCTGGACGGCATCTTTGCGGGCAACGACATCATGGCCGCCCGCTGCGTGAGCTACGCGCTGTCCCGGGGCATCCGCATCCCGGACCAGCTGCGGGTGGTGGGCTACGATGACATCAGCATCAGCTCGCTGCTGTATCCCCCCCTCACCACCATCCGCCAGAACTACAAAATGATTTCGGCCACCGCCGTGCGCACCATTGTGGCCATGGCCAACAAAGAGCAGCCCTCCGAACCCGCCCCCATCCCGGTGGAGCTGATCGTGCGCCAAACCACCTAGTAAAAAAGAGGAACACCTATGAGCAAGCAAGTAACCAACCAGATCATGCTGATCACCTATGCCGACTGCATGGGCAACAACCTGAAAGATCTGGACTATGTACTCACCCACTACCTGCAGGGAGCCGTCAGCGGCCTGCACATTTTGCCCTTCTTCCCCTCCTCGGGAGACCGGGGCTTTGCCCCCCTCACCTACAAGGAGGTGGACCCGGCCTTCGGCGGCTGGGAGGAGGTTCTTTCCCTGGCTGACCGCTACTACATGATGTACGACTACATGATCAACCATCTGTCGGCGGAAAGCGACATCTACAAGGATTTCCTGGCCAAAAAGGACGATTCGGAATACCGGGATTTCTTCATCCGCTACAAGGATTTCTGGCCCGAAAACGAGCCCACCGAAGAACAGATCTCCAAGATGTACCTGCGCCGGGCCCAGCCCTATATCGAGGCGCAGTTTGCCGACGGCAGCACCGAAAGGCTGTGGTGCACCTTCAGCCCCACCCAGATCGACATCAACTGCCTGGGCTCGGAAAAGGCCAAGGAGTTTATGGAGGACAACCTGCGGTTTTTGAGCAGCCACGGCGCCTCCCTGATCCGGCTGGACGCTCTGGCCTACGCCACCAAGCGCCGCAACACCAACTGCTTTTTTGTGGAGCCCGAGATCTGGCAGCTCATCAACCAGTGCCAGCAGGCGCTGGAGGGCACCGGCTCGGAGATCCTGCCCGAGATCCACGAAAACTACTTCATCCAGAAAAAGCTGGAGGAGAAGGACGTCTACACCTACGACTTCCAGCTGCCCATGCTGATCCTCAACGCCGTCTACTTCGGCCGCACCCTCTACCTGAAAGACTGGATGAAGCTGTGCCCCCGCAAGCAGTTTACCACTCTGGACACCCACGACGGCATCGGCGTGGTGGATGTGCGCTACCTCATGCCCGACGAGGAAGTGCTGGAAACCAAGCGCAAGGTGTTTGAGGCCAACCCCGGCATCCGCCAGCTGTACAAGGATTCCAACACCAAGGTCAACTTCTCCAAGTTCGACACCTACCAGATCTGCTGCACCTACTACGACGCTTTGGGCGGCGACGACGAGCGATACCTCATCGCCCGGGCGGTGCAGTTCTTTGCCCCGGGTATCCCCCAGGTGTATTATGTGGGTCTATTTGCCGGCCGCAACGACTTCGACTTCTACAACCAGACCAAACAGAGCCGGGACATCAACCGCCACTACTACACCCTGGAGGAGATCGAGCAGGAGTTTAAGCGCCCGGTGGTGCAGCGGATGAACCGGCTGATGAAGCTGCGCAACTCGCACCCCGCCTTCAATGGCCAGTTCTCTCTGCTGGACACCGACGAGTACACCCTGGGCCTGCGCTGGCAGCAGGGGGAGGAATACGCCCAGCTGACGGTGGATTTCCGCACCTTTGCCTGGGATATCGTCTACACCGAGGCCGGCCAGGAAAAGCACTTCTGATTTTCTCTTTTGCCCCCAAAAAGCCCGGCCTTCCCCATTTGGGGCAAGCCGGGCTTTTCATCTTTTGCCGGGCGGCGGGCTGTCCGCCGCTGCCCATCCTGTTAAGGAGAACACACAATGAGCAAGGTAATCGTTATTTCCTCCGACGCCATGGTGGGGGAGGATCTGGAATATTTCAAGACGCTGTCCAGCTACAAAAACTACTTTGCCGGGGGCGCCGAGATCACCAACGTATCCTCCATCTACCCTTCGGTGACCTTCCCCGCCCACGCCACCATGATGACCGGCATGTATCCCGACCGCCACGGGGTATTTTCCAATATGCAGCTGATCCCCGGCTCGGACCCCACCCCCTGGCAGTGGGAGAGCAGCTTTCTGCACTGCTCCGACATCTTCCGCGCCGCCAAAGAGACGGGCAAGACCACCGCTGCCGTCTTCTGGCCGGTGACCGCCGGCAACCCGGCCATCGACTACCACATCGCCGACTACTGGGCCCAGAGCGACGACGAGACCATCCGCCAGGCCTTTGCCCGGGCGGGGGCCAGCGAGGAGGTGCTGCGCATCGCCGACCGGCATATGCACCTCTTTGCCGGCTGCGAGCGGGAGCACCCCCAGCGGGATGCCTTCGGCATGGCCTGCGCCGCCGACATTGTGGAGCAGTTCCAGCCCGATCTGCTGCTGGTGCACCCGGCCAACATCGACGCCGCCCGCCACGCCGGCGGGGTGTTCGGCCCCCACATCCAGACAGCTCTGGACCAGCTCAACGACTGGATCGAGGGCATCGGCCAGGCCGCCCGCCGGGCCGGCACGCTGGAAGGCACCGACTTTTTTCTGGTCAGCGACCACGGCCAGCGCAGCGTCTGCCGCAATATCGGCCTGAACGTGCTGTTTGCCGAAAAGGGACTCATCCGGCTGGATGACCAGGGCCAGGTGGTGGACTGGGACGTCTGGTGTCTGTCCAACGGCATGTCGGCTTTGGTCTTCCTGAAAAACCCCCAGGACCAGACCATGCTGGCCCGGGTACAGGGACTGCTGGAAGGCTGGATGGCCGAGGGGGTCTACGGCTTTTCCCGCATCTACACCGCCCACCAGGCCCAGAAAGAGCAGCGGTTCGGCGGCCCCTTCTCCTTTGTGCTGGAGACCGACGGCTACACCGCCTTCGGGGACTTCTGCACCCGGCCGCTGGTGCGCAGCCTGACCAACCAGGACTACCGCTTCGGCCAGGCCACCCACGGCTATCTGCCCCAGTACGGCCCCCAGCCTATCCTGCTGGCCAAGGGCCCTTCCATCCGGCAAAATGTGGTGCTTTCGGGCAATCACATCGTCAACGAGGCCCCCACCTATGCCAAGATCCTGGGCGCCGACCTGGGGGACACCGACGGCAAGCCCATTGACGCCATCCTCCGGCCGGAAAAGTTCTGAATCTTCCCCTTTGTTGGTGTTTTTCTTCTGTGGGCAAAAGGCCCCGGGACCGGCATCTGCCGGCTCCGGGGCCTTTTGTCTTGCACAGGTCTTAGCCTCATCCGTTTTGGTTCTCTTCCAGGTCCTGGAGGGTGATCTGCTGGCAGGGCAGCCAGATATAATGCCCCTCATCCATCTCTAAAGTCTGGGCGGGGTTCTCCCCCCGGGTGAGGGCCAGAGCCAGGTCCACCATGGCCTCGGCGATGCCCTCGGCGTCGTTGAGGACGGTACCGTACAGCTCTCCCTGCCGGATGGCTTCCAAGGCCGGGGCGGTGGCGTCCACCCCTACCACCAAAGGCAGCTCCAGCTGCGCCTCCTGAAAGGCGTCGATGGCACCCAGGGCCATGTCGTCGTTGTTGGAGAACACCACCTCAATCTGCTCCCCGAACTGGCCGATCCACTGGGCGGTCTTGGCGGTCCCTTGGGCCCGGTTCCAGTTGGCGGTATCGCTGGCCAGCTTTTCCACCTCCACCCCGGCGGAGGTGAGGGCCTTCACCGAATATTCGGTGCGCAGCAGCGCGTCCTGGTGGCCGGGCTCCCCTTCCAGCATCACATATTGCAGCACTCCGTCCCCGTTGCGGTCCAGCTGCTCCCGCTGGGTCTGCCAGGCCTGGAGCACCAGCTGCCCCTGCAGACGGCCGGCTTCTTCGGCCTGGGCCCCCACATAGTAGATGTTGTCGGCCCGGCGGATGTCCTCGGCCACCGGCTGGCGGTTGAAAAAGATCAGGGGCACACCGGCCTCCTGGGCCTTGTCCACGATCACCGCCGCGGCGGTGCGGTCCACAATGTTGACGCAGAGCACATCGCACCCCTGGCTGAGAAAGCGGTCCACCTGCTCCAGCTGGGTGGTCTGGTTGCTGCGGCCGTCGGCGGTGGAGAGGTTGATTTTGAGCTGCTGCTCGTTCTCCCGCTGGCGCACCAGCCGCTCCATATCCTGCTGGATGGTGGAGATAAAGGTGTCGTCCTGGGTGTAGAGGGCCACCCCCACCCGGATGGTGTCGGTCCCTTTTCCTGCCGGCCCGCAGCCGGCAAGACCCAGCAGCAGCCCCGCGGCCAGCAGGGCCGCGGCCCGGTCAGGACACCACCGGGAAAAGCAGCTTCTGATTTTCTGGTTCATACATATCCTCCCTGCGCACCACCGAAAAAGGCAGTTCCGCCGCCTGGGGCTTTTTGCCCCGGGCCGCCTCCACCGCTCCCTGTACGGCCAGATACCCGGCGGCATAGTCGCTCCAGACTGCCGCCGCCTGGATGGCCCCCCGTTCCAGGCCCGAGGCCACCCGGCTGGACACCCCCACTCCATAGAGGGGATGCTCCATGCCCAGTTCTTCCTTTTGGTCGGCGGCCAGCTCGGTGGCGACCGGCTCAAAGGCCATGATCCACACTTCGTCCTCTTCGGCCAGGGGTCGGATGCACTGGCCGGCGGCCTCCAGGGCCGTCTTTTTCAGCTCCGCCGGCACGCCGGCTTGCTCCAGGGTTTCCAGCGCAGCGGCCGCCCGCTGGGCCACCCCGGTGCCGGCGCTGCCGGTATCCAGCAGTACCACCCGGCCCCCGGTCCAGTCCTCCAGCAAAGCCTGGGCCAGCTGAACCCCCAGCTGAGCATTGTCGGGGGCCACCGCCAGATCCGCCCCCTCCACCGCCGTT
>DXDW01000014.1 GCA_019115305.1 Candidatus Anaerofilum excrementigallinarum | reverse complement strand
TAGAAGAAGAAACTAAAAAGCAACGCCAAGTGCGGTTGGCGTTGCTCATTACGCACCTTTAGGTGCTGCTGGAATAATGGCCCTTATAGGGCCGTTCTGCAAACCCCACGTTCAACGTGGGGTTATGATTTACTCGGTTTTCAGCGGCCGGCGGCCTGTCGGCGCGCCGTTTGCAGCGAGCGCAGCACGGTCTGCCGGGCCTGTTTGGCCGCCTCGGGCTCCATAGCCGGGGTCCCTTCCAGGGGATAGGGAATGCCCAGGGCCTTGTATTTGGCCTGTCCCATGGTGTGGTAGGGCAGCACGTCCAGCCCCTTCAGATTGCGGAAGGGAGCCAGCAGCCGGCCCAGAGCCTCCAGCTGGGCGGGGGTGTCGGTGAGACCGGGCACCGCCACATGCCGGGCGATCATGGGAATACCGGCCTGCTCCAGAGCCCGGGCAAAGTCCAGCACCGGAGCCTGGGGCTGGCTGGTGAGGTCCCGGTGACCGGCGGGGTCGGTGTGCTTGAAGTCCAGCAGCACCAGGTCGGTGACCCGGAACAGGGGCTCAAACTCCGCCTGCCGGGCGGGGCGATAGAGGATGCCCGAGGTGTCCAGGCAGGTGTGGATGCCCTTTTCCTTGGCAGCCGTAAACAGGCGGGTGAGAAAATCCAGCTGCAGCAGGGGTTCCCCGCCGGTGGCGGTGATGCCGCCCTGGCGGTAGAAGCCCTTGTTGCGGTCGTAGGCGGCCAGCAGCTGGTCCACCGTCATCTCGGTGCCGCCTTCCGGGGCCCAGGTGTCGGGGTTGTGGCAGTAGAGGCACCGCATGGGGCAGCCCTGAAAGAACACCACAAACCGCACGCCGGGCCCGTCCACCGTGCCGAAGCTTTCGGTGGAATGGATGCGGCCCATCTCAGATGCCTTCATGGAAGGTACGGGAGATGACTTCGTCCTGCTGCTCTTTGGTCAGCTTGTTGAAGTTGACCGCGTAGCCGGATACCCGAACGGTGAGCTGGGGGTACTTTTCAGGATGAGCCTGGGCGTCCAGCAGGGTGTCGCGGGTGAATACATTGACGTTGAGGTGATGGCCGCCCTTTTCGGCGTAGCCGTCCAGCAGGGAAACCAGGTTGTCGATCTGCGCGTCGGTGACTTTCATGTCATACACTCCTTTTCTAGGTGTTGTGGGATGGGATACAGGGGCAAAAGAGGAATTACTCCTCGTCGTCCATGGGCAGGTTGGGCTCGCAGCAGGCGCAGTCGGGCTCCAGCTCGAAGGTGATGCCGTCGAAGATGGCGGCGTCGTCCTTGCCCAGAGCGCCGGGGATGATGGAGAAGGTGTTGGAGATGCCGTCCTGGGCGTCCTTGAAGGGCAGCTTGGCCACAGAGCTCAGAGAGGCAACAGCGCCGTGGCTGTCCCGGCGGTGCATGGGGTTGGCACCGGGAGCGAAGGGCTCGCCGGCCTTGCGGCCGTCGGGGGTGGAGCCGGTGTTCTTGCCGTAGACCACGTTGGAGGTGATGGTCAGGATGGAGGTGGTGGGGATACCGCCGCGGTAGGTGTGGTTGCCCTTGACATAGCTCATGAAGTCATGCACCACGTCGTAGGCGATGGAGTCCACCCGGTCGTCGTCGTTGCCGTATTTGGGGAAATCGCCCTCGATGGCGTAGTCCACCACAACGCCGTTCTCATCACGGATGGTGCGCACCTTGGCGTACTTGATGGCGGACAGGGAGTCGGCAACCACAGACAGGCCGGCGATGCCGGTGGCGAACCAGCGGGTGACCTTCTTGTCGTGGAGGGCCATCTGCAGACGCTCGTAGCAGTATTTGTCGTGCATGTAGTGGATGATGTTCAGGGCGTTGACGTAGACGCTGGCCAGCCACTTCATCATGTCCTTGAACCGGTCCATGACCTCGTCGTACTCCAGGTACTCGCTGGTGATGGGACGGTACTTGGGACCCACCTGCTTCTTGGACACCTCGTCCACGCCGCCGTTGATGGCGTACAGCAGGCACTTGGCCAGGTTGGCACGGGCGCCGAAGAACTGCATCTCCTTGCCCACCCGCATGCTGGAAACGCAGCAGGCGATGGCGTAGTCGTCGCCGTGGGTCACACGCATGAGGTCGTCGTTTTCGTACTGGATGGAGGAGGACAGAATGGAGGTCTTGGCGCAGTAGCGCTTGAAGTTCACAGGCAGACGGGTGCTCCACAGAACGGTGAGGTTGGGTTCGGGAGCGGTGCCCAGGTTCTCCAGGGTGTGCAGATAGCGGAAGCTCATCTTGGTGACCATGCTGCGGCCGTCGATGCCCATGCCGCCGATGGACTCGGTAACCCAGGTGGGGTCGCCGGAGAACAGGGCGTTGTACTCGGGGGTACGGGCGAACTTGACCAGACGCAGCTTCATGACAAAGTGGTCCACGAACTCCTGGATCTGCTCCTCGGTGAAGGTGCCGTTGGCCAGGTCGCGCTGGGCGTAGATGTCCAGGAAGGTGGAGGTGCGGCCCAGGCTCATGGCAGCGCCGTTCTGCTCCTTGATGGCGGCCAGGTAGCCGAAGTACAGCCACTGGATGGCCTCCTGCACGTTGGCAGCGGGGCGGGAGATGTCGTAGCCGTAAATGCGGCCCAGCTCCTTGAGCTCCTTGAGAGCCTTGATCTGCTCGCTGAGCTCCTCGCGCTCCTGGGTAACGTCGGAGTACATAATGGTGCGGGTGGTGTCCTTCTGGTGCTGCTTGTCCTCGATGAGGCGGTCCACACCGTAGAGGGCTACACGGCGGTAGTCGCCGATGATGCGGCCGCGGCCGTAGGCGTCGGGCAGGCCGGTGATGATGTGGCTGGAACGGCAGGCGCGCATTTCGGGGGTGTAGGCGTCAAACACGCCCTCGTTGTGGGTCTTGCGGTGTTTGGTGAAGAACTCCACGATCTCGGGGTCCACATGGTAGCCGTTGTCCTCACAGGCCTTCACCGCCATGCGGATGCCGCCGTAGGGCTGCAGGGAACGTTTGAAGGGCTTGTCGGTCTGGAAGCCCACGATCTTTTCCTTGGACTGGTCCAGGTAGCCGGGGCCGTGAGAGGTGATGGTGGAGATGATGCGGGTGTCCATGTCCAGCACGCCGCCCTTTTCCCGCTCCTGGCGGGTGAGGTCCATCACCTGGTCCCACAGAGCCAGGGTGTCGGCGGTGGGGCCGGCCAGGAAAGACTCGTCTCCGTCGTAAGGGGTGTAGTTCTTCTGGATGAAGTCCCGCACGTTGATCTCCTTCTGCCAGATGCCCGGCACAAAGGAGGACCATTCATTTTTCATCATGTTTTCGTCCATCTTTTCACTGCTCTCCTTTTTTGCAACGCGGCCAAAGCCGCTTTGGGTGAAAATAGATTTGTCGGCAGGATAAAGTATACCATTTTGGTATATTTTCGTCAAGCCCCGCAAGGCCGGGGATTTTTTCCAAAATTCGGCCCTATATAGTATAGCAAGAAAGCGGGGAGTTGTCGCGTTAAAAAAAAGTCGGCGGGTCGCGAAAATTTTGTGGAAGAATGACGAATACAGCCGCCCCGGAGGGCGGCTGCATGCAAAAAGGGGGGCGAGGTTCAGTCGATGACGCTCTGGGTGCGGCCGATGCCCACGGCGGCGGCGGTGAGCTTTTTCCAGGTGTTGCAGCCCACAATGCCGTCCACCGACAGGCCGAAGTTGCTCTGGAAAGCCCGTACCGCCCGCTCGGTGTTGGCCCCGAAGCGGCCGTCCAAAGTGTAGGTGGTGTAGCCCAGGACGTTGAGGGCGTCCTGCAGTACCAGCACATAGGTGGACACCGCGCCCCGGCGCAAGGTGGGGTAGCCGCTGGTGGTGCCGGCGCAGGCGGGGGTGCCGTAGCGGCGGTCGAAGTGGACCCAGGTGGGGGTCATGCTGATGGGCTCCACATAGCCCCAGGCGCCGGTGTTGTTGGCGGCGTTCCAGATGCGCTGGCGCTCGGAGCTGCTGACGTTCTGGCCCACGTCGAAGCTGACCCCGGCGTAGTGCTGGCTGGCGGTGCCGTGGCCCCCCTCCCAGATGCGCTTGAAGGCGTAGCCGATGTAGATGCCCTTGCCGTAGCTGCGGCGGGTGAGATTCCAGGCTTCCATGGCCCGGGTGGTGGTCCAGAGCACCGAGGAATTGCTGCTGCCCCGGAACTCCCGCACCCGCATGGTGGTGCCGTAGGCATAGGGCATCACGTCGTTTTCGCTGAGCTGGTAGATCAGCAGATTGTTGGTGTACTGGTCGTATACAAATACCTTTGCCATTGTGCTGTCGCTCCTTTCTGTGTGGATGGAGGGCGGGCTACTGCAGTGCCTGGATGGCGTCCCAGGTGGCCCGGTCCACCGTGCCGGTGACCTGCATATCCAGCCCTCGCTGGAACTGCTCCACCCCGTCCTGGGTGGTCTGGTCGAAAACGCCGGTCTCGGGCACGAACCAGTCGCCGCAGTAGCGGGCGGCCACCTGGTTCATGGCCTGCTGCAGCAGCAGCGTGGCGGTGCCGGCGCTGCCCAGAGCCAGGACGTAGCCGGGATACTGGTCGGTGAGGGCGGCGGCAGCGGTGCCTCCCAGGGGACTGCCCGCGGCCAGGCTGAGATACACCACCAGCATAGCGTCCCAGGTGGTCTGGTCCACCTGGCCGGTCTGGGGCAGGCCGAACAGCTGCTGGAAGCTCTTTACCCCGATCTCGGTCTCGGTGCCGAAGATGCCGTCCAGAGCCTTGGGAGGCTGGACCTGGGAGTAGAAAAAGCCGATGTATTGCAGCAAAAACTGGATGTACTGCACATACTGCCCGGTGCTGCCGGTCTGGAACAGCTGTCCCGGCCAGGCCACCAGATAGTATTTGTTCACCGGTCCGTCGGCCAGACGCAGCCGCTGGTACCGGGCGTAGATGGAGTTCCAGGTGGCGGGGCCCACGATGCCGTCCACGGTCAGGCCGAACAGCTGCTGGTAGGCCTTCACTGCCTCGGTGGTGGCAGGGCCGAAGATGCCGTCAAAGGCGATGGGCGGGATGGAGTTGTAGTAGGCCGAGAGCAGATAGAGATAGTACTGGATCTCCCGCACGGCGGTGCCGGTGCTGCCCTGGCGCAGGGGAGAGCCGGGATAGACCCCGGGCCGCTGGTTGGGCAGCAGCAGGTCGTTGGCTACATCGGTGTAGACCTCGTAGAGCAGGTTCCAGGTGGCGGGGCCGATGACGCCGTCCACGGTCAGGCCGAAATAGCTCTGGAAGGCCCGCACCGCGTTTTCGGTGCCGCTGCCGAAGATGCCGTCCACCGTGATGAGGGGGATGGAGGAGAAGTTGGTGGCCACCACCCGCAGGTAGAACTGGGCCATCTGCACGTCATCGCCCCGGTCGCCCCGCCGCAGGGGAGTGCCGGGATAGGCCGCGCCGCCGCCGGGGTTGATGTCGTCCTGGATGGAATTGTACTGGTCGAAGAGGGCGTTCCAGGTGTCCCGGCCCACGATGCCGTCCACCGTGAGGCCGTATTTGGCCTGGAAGGCCCGCACCGCGGCCTCGGTGCCGCTGCCGAAGATGCCGTCCACCGCCGGGGCGGGGATGGAATCGTCAAACTGGGCCAGCTCGCTGAGCCAGAACTGGATCTGCTCCACCGCCGCGCCGGTGGAACCCACCCGCAGGGAGGTGCCGGGGTAGACGCCGTCAATGGGGGAGCCGTCGTTCTGCACCCCTTCGCTGGACAGCTCCGCCAGCTTTTTCACCGCCACATAGATGTAGCTGATCTTGTACCAGGTGGAGCGGCCCACCACTCCGTCCTGGGTGAGGCTGAACTGCTTTTGGAACTTTTTCACCACTTCCTCGGTGGCCGCCCCGAAGACGCCGTCCACGTTCAAAGTGCCGAAGGAGGGGTAGTCCTGGGCGATGCGGTTGAGCTGCCGCTGCAAGGTGCGCACGGCGGTGCCGGTGGAGCCCCGGCGCAGGGGCGTGCCGGGATAGCTCTCGGGGATGGCCTGGATGCGGTTGGTGCGGACGATCTCGATGTCGCTGCCGTAGTAGTACTGCAGAATCTGCAGGGCGTTTTTGCCCTGCTCGGCCAGAGAGACGGTGCCCCACTGCTTCATGCCCTTGCAGGTGACCTGCTTGCCGTCGCAGTATTCGGTGTAGTAGGGGTCGATGTTGCCCTGGCGGCGGACATAGGTGTTGAAGATGTCGTCGGTGATGCGCTGCATCACCTCAAACACTTCCCGGCCCTGGACATAGTACTGGTCGTAGCTGGTGGAGTTGGTGATGTTGAAGGAATAGCCCTTGCTGGGGTACCACTCGGTATAGATGCGGTTGAGGGCCAGGCTGATCTGGGCGTGGATGTTGGCCCGCAGGGCCTGCTCCGGCCAGGGGGAGCAGACCAAACCCACAAAAAAGCCCCCGGCTTTTGCGCCGAGGGCAAAAAAGGGCGAAGGAGCGGCAGAGTCGCCGGCCCGCAAAACAGAATATCCTTGTATTTTCAGCCGCGGAAGGCCCGGCGGTATTCCCCGGGGGTCTTGCCCTTCTGGCGGCGGAACAGCCGGCCGAAATAGCTCACATCCCCAAAGCCGCAGGCCAGGGCCACCTCGGTGACGCTGTCGCTGGTGGAGCAGAGCAGCTCGGCGGCACATTCCACCCGGTAGTAGTTGAGATAGTCGATGGGGGTGCGGCCGGTGATCTGCCGGAATACCCGGCAGAAATATTTGGGCTCCAATGCTGCTTCCGCCGCCAGCTGGGCCAGCGTGAGGGGCTGGGCGTAGTCGGTGCGGATGCGCCGCAGCACCTGCTTCACCGCCTGGGAGCGGCGGCTGTCCCGGGCGGGCTCGGCCAGGGCGGGGCGGTAGAGCCGATGGGCCAGCATCTCCCCCAGCAGCTGCCACAGCAGTCCTATGGTGGTAAATTCGTACCCCGGCCGCTCGGTCTCCATGGCCTGGAACAGGCCGCTGACCAGCTCCGCCGCCTGGCTGCCGGCGGCAAAAAAGGCCTCCAGCCGGGCGCCGGTCTGCAAAAGGGCGGCCAGCTGCTGGCCACACACCCCCGCGCCGGTGAGAAACCGCTCCAGATCAAAGACCACGCACTCGTAGACGCAGTTTTCCGGCCGCCCGCCGTGGATGCAGCCGTCGGCCAGCAATACGCAGTCCCCGGGGCCCAGATCGTAGCCGGTGCCGTCCGCCGACAGGTGCAGCACCCCCTGCAAAACCAAAATCAGCTCGTGCTCCATGTGCCAGTGGAAGGGCATTTCGTAGCGGGGATGGGCCGCGTCCACATAGTACAGCTGGATGGGAAAATCAAAGGTGCCCCGCACCGCTTTTTCGTGGCTGGCAAGATAGCGCATAACCCTTCCTCCAAAAGTGAATATTGTACGGTTTATTCCGATTATACCCCAAGACAGCCCCGGTTGCAATCGGCTATACTGCAGCTAGAAGCAAGGAAAGGAGTGTCCCCGCGAATGGACATCAATCTGATCAAGGAGCAGATCTGCGACGTCTGCCACAAAACCTGGCAGCTGGGCTGGGTGGCGGCCAACGACGGCAATGTATCCGCCCGGCTGGAGGACGGCACCTTTTTGTGCACCCCCACCGGCATGAGCAAAAGCTTTATCACCCCCGAAAAACTGCTGCGCATCAACGACAAGGGCGAGGTGCTGGAAGGCGCCGAGGGCCTGCGTCCCTCCAGCGAGATCAAAATGCATCTGCGCTGCTATGAAAAGCGCCCCGACGTGTGGAGCGTCATCCATGCCCATCCTCCCGGAGCCACCGGTTTCGCCGTGGCCCACAAAGCTATGGACATGTACAACATGATCGAGGACGTGGCGGTGATCGGCAGCGTGCCCCTGACCCCCTACGGCACCCCCAGCACCAGCGAGGTGCCCGACGCCATCGAGCCGTATCTGGAAGAGCACGACGTGATGCTGCTGGAAAACCACGGCGCTCTGGCTGTGGGCAGCGACGTCATCACCGCCTTCTACCGCATGGAGAGCCTGGAGCTGTGGGCCAAAATCACCATCAACGCGGTGATCCTGGGGGGCAGCATGGATATCAGCCGGGAAAACATCCAGAAGCTCATCGACCTGCGCGGCTTCTACCGCGTCACCGGCCGTCATCCCGGCTACAAGAAGTTCGACAACGGATTGAGGTGAGTGCCATGCTGAAAGGAGTTCCCGCCATCCTCTCCCCCCAGCTGCTGAAGGTGCTGTGCGAGATGGGCCACGGCGATGAGATCGTCATTGCCGACGGCAATTTCCCCGCCGAGAGCATGGGCAAGGACGCTGTGGTCATCCGCGCCGACGGCCACGGTGTGCCGGAAATTCTGGACGCCGTGCTGAAGATGATTCCCCTGGACCAGTATGTGGAGCGGCCCGCCGCTCTGATGGAGGTGGTGCCCGGGGATCCTTGCGTGCCGGTGATCTGGGAGCAGTACCGGGCGCTGCTGGAAGACAACGGCGAAGACCCCGCCCGCATCGAGATGATGGAGCGTTTTGCCTTCTACGAGCGGGCCAAAAAAGCCTATGCCATCATCGCCACCGGCGAGAGCGCCATCTACGCCAACATCCTGCTGAAAAAGGGAGTGGTGAAATGAAGCGGGTTCTGGCCTTTGATTTCGGCGCGTCCAGCGGCCGGGCCATTCTGGCCGAGTACCAGGACGGACGCCTTACCTATAAAGAGGTACACCGCTTCGAGAACTGCCCCCGGGAACAGGACGGGCATTTCCGCTGGGATTTTGCCGACCTGATGGCCAACGTCCGGCTGGGCATTGAAAAAGCGGGCCCGTTCGACAGCATTGGTTTCGACACCTGGGGTGTGGACTTCGGCCTGCTGGACGAAAAAGGCCAGCTGCTGGGGGACCCGGTACACTACCGGGACAGCCGCACCGAGGGCATGGTGGAAAAGGCATTGCAGACCATGCCGGCGGACGCCCTTTACGCCGCCACCGGCAGCCAGATCATGGGCATCAACACCTTGTTCCAGCTGCTGGCCGTGAAGGAAAGCGACCCTGAGATCTGGGGTAAGGCAAAGCGGCTGCTGTTTATGCCGGACCTCTTCGCTCACGCCCTTTGCGGGTCCGACGCCTGCGAGACCACCATTGCCTCCACCAGCCAGATGCTGGACCCGAACACCCGCGGCTGGAGCAAGGAAGTGCTGGATGCCTTCGCCATCCCCGAAAGCCTGTTTGCCCCCCGGGTGGACAGCGGCGCGGTGGTAGGGAAATATAAAGGAGCCAAGGTCATCGCGGTAGCCGGCCACGACACCCAGTGTGCCGTGGCCGCCATGCCCGCGCCCGACAAGGACGCCGCCTTCCTGTCCTGCGGCACCTGGAGCCTGCTGGGCTGTGAGCTGGACGCCCCGGTCCTCAACGACCGGAGCCGCCTGCTGGCCCTGTCCAACGAGCAGGGGGCAAACGGAAAAATCAACTATCTGAAAAACATCATCGGCCTGTGGCTGATTCAGGAGAGCCGCCGCCAGTGGCGGCGGGAAGGGCAGGAGTATTCCTACGCCGACCTGGAAAAGCTGGCCCTGGAAGCCGAGCCTCTGCGCAGCTTTATCGACCCCGACTCCCCCGAGTTCACCCCTCCGGGAGATATCCCCGGCCGGGTGCAGGAGTTCTGCCGCCGCACCGGTCAGCCGGTGCCCGAGACGGTGGGGCAGATCATGCGCTGCATCTACGAAAGCCTGGCCCTGAAATACCGCTTTGCCCTGGACCAGCTGAGCCAGGCCACCGGCAAGACCTTCGGCAGCCTGCACATTCTGGGCGGCGGCACCAAGGACGGCCTGCTCTGCCGCATGACCTCCGACTGCACCGGCATCCCGGTGATCGCCGGGCCGGTGGAGGCCACCGCGCTGGGCAACATTCTGATCCAGCTTGTGGCTTTGGGCGAGGTGAAGGACATGGAAGAAGGCCGGGCCCTCATCGCCGCCACCGAGCCGGAAAAGTACTTTGCCCCATCCGCACAGGACGATTGGAACGAGGCATATGAAATGTATAAAACGATTGTAAAATAGCAAGGAGGAACCAACCATGCTGTATCCCAAAATTGGCATTCGTCCCACCATCGACGGCCGCTGGGGCGGCGTCCGGGAAAGCCTGGAAGAGCAGACCATGGCCATGGCCCGCAACGCCAAGGCTCTGATTGAGGAAAACCTGCGCTACCCCGACGGCACCCCCGTCCAGTGCGTCATCGCCGATTCCACCATCGGCGGCGGCGCCGAGGCTGCCGCCTGCGCCGACAAGTTCACCACCGAAAACGTGGTGGCTACCCTCACCGTCACCCGCTGCTGGTGCTACGGCAGCGAGACCTTCGACATGGACCCCCGCACCATCAAGGCGGTATGGGGCTTCAACGGCACCGAGCGCCCCGGCGCTGTCTATCTGGCCGCCGTGCTGGCCGCCCATGCCCAGAAGGGCCTGCCCGCCTTCTCCATCTACGGCCATGACGTGCAGGACGCCGCCGATACCTCCGTGCCCGCCGACGCCGCCGAGAAGATCCTGCGGTTTGCCCGCTGCGCTGTGGCTGTGGGCTGGATGAAGAACAAGGCCTACGTCAATCTGGGCGGTGTGGCCATGGGCATTGCCGGCAGCTACTGCGACGCTGCCATGTTCCAGAAATACTTCGGCATCCGTCCCGAGTGGGTGGACATGACCGAGATCATCCGCCGCATCACTTTGGAGATCTACGACCACGAGGAATACGACCGGGCTCTGGCCTGGGTGAAGGCCAACTGCAAAGAGGGCTTTGACTGCAACGCCGGCAAGAACCTGCCCGAAGTCATCACCAAGTCCAAGGTGGTTCCCGCCGACAAGGACTGGGAGTTCATCACCAAGATGACCATGGTCATGCGGGATATCCTCTACGGCAACCCCAAGCTGG